>JAGPCC010000013.1 GCA_018058245.1 Verrucomicrobiales bacterium | reverse complement strand
CTGTGGAAGAGCGAGGGGTATGCGTGCATACAGCGAGGATGCCCGGTTCTCTTTGGGTTACCTCGTTGGTTTGGTGACTTCATTTTATGTTGTTCCATTCTCTCAGTTTGGGGAATGCTGAAATTATGAAAGCTTTTGATTTATGTTTGTAAATTATTTATAAAAGTGTAATATTTACGAATGATCAGGAGCGATAATTTTCTAAATTTTTCCAGCGCAAACCGTTCTCGTCAGGAGGCGGCACTTCCTTTGTCTGGACATCATCATCCTGGTCTCGGGTGGGTCGCACCTTTGGCCGAGGTGAACGAAATGCTGTCCACCTCCCATGAAGCGATTCTTGTGGGAGCCTCGGATCAGTATCGCTTGGGTGAGTTGCTGATGCCGCACGTGCTGTCTCGTCTCGTGAATTTTTCCCGATATCGCTGTGGAGGCCTCGTCAATTCAGAATTGAGTGAAGTTGGCGCTCATCCTGTGAGGAATTACGGCGAATGTATTTTGGAAATGAAGAGTTCGGATTTGAGGGTGATTCATTTCGGCGGTAGCCAGACGGATATGGATCTGGTGGAAGGATACCGAGCTGCGGCGAAGGGAAACGAGGCGGAGCGATTCGAGAGCCTTTCAGAAATCAGCAGTCGGGAAGACTTGGTCCGCTACGTTCGTCGTAGAACGGGTCAGCGAGGCAGTCTTGCGTATGTAGTATCACCGGAAGGGGAATTCTATGGGGCTGGAGTTTCTTTTCACGCGGTCAGTTTGCCACCCGAAGCGACGCTTTCTATCGAGAATCGGACCGATTTGCTACGTACAATGCGCCAGGCACAATTCGTCGGGGTCCGTGACGAACGGAGTGCGAACTTCCTTGCTAGCGAGGGGATTACCTGTGAAAAAATGCCTTGTGCGCTCAGTGTTCTCCCTCAGGTGTGTGCCCGTCAGTTGCGCGAATTCCGTGATTGTGAATCACTGGAGAACATCAGGCACCGTTTCCCGAACGGTTGGATTGCGGTCGAAGTCGGTGAGGTGAGACCGGAAGATTTCGACCGAGCTTGCGAGGCTCTTCGCGAGGTCAGTGATCAGAACAATCTCGGATTGGTCTTTTTTGAATCAACTCAGGAATCCTCCCATGGGAAACGGCTTTCCTTGCGGAAGTGGGTTGAGGCATTTCCCGAATGGCAAGCTGCAGCATTCGGTTCATTGCATATCTGGGAAATCGCCTCGTTTCTACTCCACTCGCGCTTGTATTGCGGGAGTTGTCTCAGTGCGCGGGTCATCTGCATGTCTGGCGGGATCGCACGGATTAACTTTGCGGTTGGAAATGGAGAGACGCAGAGTTACTGCGAACTTTGGGAGCATGATGATGTACCGATCGAGTTTGATGAAAATGAGGATTGGGCGGTCGCTCTACAGGAGGCGCTTGCAGTTGATCTTTCGGCGCTACAACAACATGCGGCTTGGTTGCATCTGCGTTATCGCGAGTCACTGAATCGTTTCTGTGAAGAGACCGGAATGACCTCTCGACATCATGCGGGAACTCCGGGGATAGCCCACACACAGTCAATCGAATCAATCCATCATCTTCACGATGATTGGCTGAAGGACTCGGAAAGTATGAATTTTTTCAAGCGACTCAATCGGAGGATGAGCGCAAAGCGTGGAACGCACTCTCATCCGGTGCCAGTGAATCGGTCTGCATGAGGAGGTAGAAACCTCTGAATTGCGAAATTTCCTGGCAGGATTTGCGACTCTGGCCTTGCCCATTGCATCGCAGGCTCTATTCTGTAAAGAGACGTTGTTATTCTCGGAATGATTGGCATTTCCCGTCCGTCGTTGGGACGCGCGTAAAGCGGTCGCTGAAAATGAGGTGTCTCTTCGAAATTGATGCCTCGTTACTTATTAACTTCTCTGCTGATCGGGGGTGCTGTCACTGTGGTGATTTTCATCCTCTATTTTGTAGAGGCGTTCGAACCAATGGTGCGCTCGCTCGCGGGGACCTATGCCACGCGCGGTTTTTTCAGTGGCGAGGCCCTGCTGCGAGTTCGGTGGCTCGAAATCCTGCTGATTGCCGGGCTCTCGATGGGAGTTTCGTGGTGTGTGATCGATGTCTCACGGCCAGCGATGAAGATCATCATCGCGATTTTTATCGCTCTCATTGCGGCGAGTTTGTCGCCGACACTTGCCTTCTACAATGTGCTTTTTGACCCCTTCTCTTCCCTCGCTGCGGTGATTCTCTCGGCGATAGCCGGCTTCGCCTTTGCGGGAACGGAACGTGGAATGCGGAAGCGTGTCCTCGAAGACGTTCTCGGCCATCGGGTTTCCGACCGTACGTTTTGTGATTTGTTGAATGCCTCCACTCCACCAGATTTTCAAGGAATCGATCGTGAAGTTACGGTCCTCACCTGTCGGTTTTTGAATTTGCATGAGCTGCAAGGAACCCTACAAGGGGCCGAGTTGATCAAGATTAGTAACCTGTTTACTCGTAGTGTTTCCTCCTTTCTCGCAACAAAAGGGGCCTATCTCAACGAAACAACACCCGAATTCGTGGAGGCGTCGTTTGGGTTGTTGCAGCCGCAGGGAAACCATGCCGTAGCAGCGTGTCGAGCTGCTCTGGAGCTTCGCAGTCGTTTGCGGAACCTGAGCCAGGAATGTGAAAGTCGTTGGTTTCAACCTCTCCAATTCGGCATCGGGATCACTAGTGGTAAGATGACGGCAGGTATTTACGGAGCGTTCGGTCAGTTTTCGTTTGGCGGAATTGGTGCAGTTTCTGATTTCTCGGGGCGACTCGCGCGGGCCAATGCGGACTATGGGGCGGATCTCTTGATGAGCCCGATAACATTGCTGCTGACCGGGGAGGAGTTTGAAGTCAGGCCGATGGATATGCTCTATGATCCGGAGGAAGGAACTCTGACCGAGGTCTACCAACTCCTCGCAAAACGCGAGACGTTTTCGGACGAGGATCGCCAAAGGCGCGATCTCTTCTGGCAGGGGATCATTCATCTGCGGGAAAAGAAATATGAGGCGGCCCTCGATTGCTTCAGTCGTGCCCGAGTGCCTGGAACGGAGGATGGCCCGAGTGCCTACTTCATCGGAAAATCGCAGGACGGAGTGTCCGTGCCGGAACCGAAACAAAGCCGTCTGACACGAGAGTTAACCGAGGAGGGGCACGCCCGTTTGATCTCAAGAATGTGACCAAACGAAAGATGCGATCCATACCGAGTCTCTTAGGCTACCCTGTTGGGTCGATGACCAAACAGGGTTTGGTTGACAAAGGCATCCCGAAACCCGCTCATTACGTATTTTTTCTCCATGGCACAAGTCGACTACCCCGAGCCGGTGAAGGCGCTGATTTCCCATCTGAAGAGGCTCCCCGGCATCGGACCGAAGAGTGCTGAACGGATTGCTGTCTGGATGATGCAGCAGGGAAGTGGCCTGACGATGGCATTCTCTGACTCGGTCCAGGCGGCTGGGAATGAAGTATTCGAGTGCATACGTTGTGGATTTTTCTCTACGGCGGCACATGGATGTTCCATTTGTGAAGGGAGCGAGCGGGACGGACAGCTCCTCTGCATCGTAGAGCAACCGACGGATATCCTGCCCCTGGAGCGATCAGGAGCGTTTCGCGGTCACTATCATTCTCTGCGCGGAAGGATCTCGCCCTTGGACAATGTCGGACCTGAGGATCTGCGCATCCGGGAGTTGATCGGGCGACTCCAAGAGGGTGGATTTACCGAAGTGATTCTTGCCCTCAACTCCGATGTGGAAGGGGAGGCCACTTCCAACTACCTGGCAGAGTTGCTCCACCAGTTCCCTCTCGTGAAGATCTCTCGGCTCGCCCAAGGGCTGCCGGCGGGCGGAGGGCTCACGAATGCGGACGAACTCACCCTGATGCGAGCCTTACAAGGTCGTGTGGGAATGTGAGTGCTCTCGACAAGATTACCGGGCTGCCGCGCTGATTTCGGCGAATCGGGGAATCAGCGTGAGGTTTTCCCGAGAGAGTCCGCGGAGAATGGAAACGGGGGCCTCGACACCTGCGGGGAGAGAGAGAATCACTTCGGCGAGATCATTGAGGGAAGTGATTTCCTCGTTTTTCATGGAGAGAATAATGTCTCCTTTCTGGAAGCCCGCTTCCTGCGCCGGTGATCCTGCTTTCACCAAGATCACCTCGGGAGTGGAGGGTTCGTCATGGAATGTGAGTCCGATCCAGACGGGTTGCGATTTCTGAAACCGTTTTACCTCTTCGACCATTTTTTGGATCCTCGAAGCGGGGATCGCGTAGGCGTCACCTGCCGAATCGAGGTGGTGATCAGTGAGGATGCCGACGAGATCGCCTGATTCTGAAACCACTGGCGTGCCTGCAGAGCAGAATTCCTCTGGATCGGCAACTCGCAATCGCAGCAGGGGCAGCGAGAATTCCTGCCCGCGATAGGACCAGTCTTTCCCGGCCACTGTCGTCATGCAGGCGGATTGATGGGAATAACACTTCAGCTTCTGACCCGCCTTCGTGAGGGTGACCTTGGTTACGGGAAACGGAGACACTCCCGGTAGGGCCGATTCTGTCTCGAGCAGGCAGAGTCTCTGTTCTGTCTCAAGGAAGAGGACTTTCCCCTTCGACTCTATCTTACTTTTTCGAATGGCTACTGTGGACAAGCTATCTAACAAGACAGTATCGGGGACTACGCTGACAAACCAGACGGTTTTGTCGAGGCAGATGGCTGGACTCTCGATCCCTCCGGGCCAGGTGATCGAAGCAGTCGAAGGAGATCCATCGTCCGCTTTAAGATCGCAGCGAGGTGCGCCCGCCTGAAGCAGGCCAGCGAGGATGAGGAATCGAAAGCACATATCCAAAGAGAATTAAAATTCTCGGAAAGCGCCTTTCGCTCCGACCGGGAGGAGCCGCTGGCGCTCTGCGGAGGGGTTGTTCCAACCGGGGACCCTTTGACTTATATGGGGCAGTTGTACCGAGATGACCTGTTCTTCGTCGGCTCTCTGTTGGGGAGTCAGGAAGAGTGCCGCAGGTTCCTCCAATGCAAGTTGAGCCGGTTGAGCGGAGTTCTCAGAACTCGGAGCGACCAGGAAAAAGACCCCAGCGGCGAGGGCGGCGGCGGCTCCCATGGGTGCGAGCCATTTTGCTCCGTGAAGTTCATCAAACCAGACCTGCGCTCGTTCCAGGAGAAGTCCCCTTGCTGAACGATGCAGCATCTCGGATCGCTGTCGCTCTTTGAACTGTTCTAGAAAGGATTCAAAATATTCGTCCCCTGGCGTTTCGTAACGCTTCAGGCGGATCAATCGTTGGACATCTTCAGAATCTTTCATCACCTTTTCAGGAATATCTCGGGAACGGATTAGTAATAAGCGGTGCTTTTGGATCTTTTCAATCACAGAACCGTTCACAACACCGCAGGTGAGCTACTTTCGAAGATCTTCCAGGCAGGATTGCAATAGTCTGTGCGCGTAGAAGAGCCGTGATCTCACGGTACCCTCGGAAACTCCAAGGATCTTCGAGATCTCTGCGTGAGGCATTCCCTGAATGTCAAACATCGTGACCACAGCTCGGTGGTCTACTGACAGCTGTTGCATTGCCACGTTCAATCTTTCCTGCAATTCGGAAAGTCCTGCTTCTCTGACTGGGTCACTTTTCGAAGTGGCTTCAATATAGTCGGGGTCATTTTCGATCGTAAGATCAACATCGTCGAGGCTCAAGGTGCGACGGCGGTTTCGCTTTTTCAGGAAATTCAGCGTCATGTTCGTCGCGATGGAATAGATCCAAGTGTAAAACGAGGATTTTCCCCGGAAGCGCTTTAGGGAGCGGTACGCTTTTGCGAAGACATCCTGGAGCAGATCGTTCGTGTCGTCGCGGTTCGAGGTCATGTGATAGACCAAACCGTAGAGCTTCGGGGTGTACTTGCGCACCAACTCATCGAAGGCATGGGTGTCTCCGTTCCGCGCACGCTCCACCAAGTCAATGTCGGGGTCCGGCTTCCGCATGAACGCTTTGCCACCGACACGGGCTGCGTCGAAATCCGGGGCTGCATCGGCGTTGTCCCGATGAGGGGACGTCTCAGGAATCATCACTGTGCTCCCGCTTCTATCCTCGGATGTTGTTTCTGGACGGCTCAAAACTAGGGTTTCTTTTTCCATCTTAGCAATGCGGTTTCGTACGACATCATCACATCTTCGCGACCCTGCGCTGTTACGACGGAGCCATCTGGTGCTAGGATCACTAAGGTGGGAATGGACTCGATAGAAAACTGCTGCGCGAGGGAATCAGCGGTTTTACTACTTGCTCCCGGGATGCTGGGCCATTTCATTTCCGTATCTTTGATATACCTCTTCTTGTCGCCTGTGGACTTATCGAGACTCACAAAAACGATTTCGAAGTTCTTTTCGGCATTTTCATTCCGGAATTTTACGAGGCTCGGCGTAAAGGCACGACACGGAGGGCACCAGTGGGCGGAAAAATAGAGTCCGACGTATTTCCCTTTCAAGGAGGAGGAGTCGATCTCCTTTCCCGCCGCGTCATGAAGAACCGCAGGGAGTAGATTCACTACGGAAGGTTCTTCCGCACGCAGCGTGGGCGAAAAAAGAAGGACACAAGCGAGTAGGCGGGAGGGAAAATTCATTGCATCTAGAGCGGTCGGTCAGTGGATAAGACGAAGAATGGGGTCCCACCTTGCAATTGTTACGCGGGATGAGGAAAAATTATTGGAAAAATCTTTCTCATTTTTGTGATTAGGAGTGAATTGCCACTCCTAGATCGTGCCAGAATACTGGCGAGACGGGATGAAGTAGCGTGAAGGGAGTTGATTCTCGTTCGGGAAAATGGCAAGAATTCATCATGTCTGCCTCGCACTCCCCCCGTCTCTCGAACCGAAGAAATTTCTTGGCCGGTTCCGGCCTCACTCTCGGAACTCTCGCTGCTACCAAAGTTCCTTCCTTTGCCGCAGAGGTAGCGATGACTCCAGCGAAGTCTTTCCGCTTTAGTTTGAACATGTCAACGATCCGAGGGCAGGAATTGGATGCCGCAGCGGAAGTCGATATTGCCGGGAAAGCCGGATACGATGCGATCGAACCCTGGTTGCGTAAATTGAACGAATATGTAGCGGCCGGCGGTTCCGTGGACGACCTCCGGAAGCGGATTGAAGACAATGGACTGACCGTTGAGAGTGCCATTGGATTTGCAAAATGGATCGGGAATGATCCCGCCGAGAGAGCTGCAGGATTGGAAGAAGCAAGACGAGATATGGATCTCATCGCACGCCTTGGGGGGAAACGGATCGCCGCGCCGCCCGTCGGTGTTCCGAATGGTGAGATCGTGACGCTGGACGACGCCGGAGAACGGTATCGGACTCTCCTGGAGATCGGGGACGAGATCGGAGTGGTACCTCAGGTCGAAATGTGGGGCGGCAACCCTACGATAGGAACAGTCGAGAAGGCGATCTACGTAGCGATCCGGTCAGGACACCCCAAAGCCTGTTTTCTCGGCGATGTTTTTCACACCTATAAAGGAGGTTCTCCGTTTGATTCGATGCGACTCCTCGGTCCGCAGGCTTTGCAGAACTATCACATGAACGACTACCCGGCAGATCCTCCGCAAGCGAAGATCAAAGATGCGGATCGTGTTTTTCCAGGTGACGGGATCGCCCCTCTTACGCAGATTCTCCGCAATTTTAAAGAGGTCGGGGCCTATCCCGTTCTCTCGCTTGAACTGTTTAATCCGACCTACTGGGCGATGCCTGCGCTGGAATGTGCCCGTATCGGCCTGGAAAAGATGGTCGCGTCAGTCGCCGCCGCTTCGTGAGTCCGATTGGAACTCAGCGAACACACTGGTAGACAAAGGCCGGTGGGAGGTTCCGCCAAGCGGTTGCACTCTGTTCCACCACGGAAAAGTTTGCTTTGAGGAAACGTCGGAAGCGCTGACCGGCAGGTAGAAGCAGCCCTTGCCAGTAGGCGAAGGTTGCAAATTTCCCGCCGGGAGGCAGCACCTCGAACATGGCGGCGAGAAGTCGGTCCTGTAATTCTGGTGAAAAGGAGGCCCAAGGAAGTCCGCTGAGAATGGCGTCTACTTGTAAGATGCCTGCCTCCTGACAGAGTGTAGGCACCCGACTGACGCAATCTTCGTAAACATCGACGTTAGGACAGCGCAATCTCGAAATGGCAGCCAATTGGGGATCTCGCTCGATCGCAAAAAAGCGGGTTTGTTGTTGGATCCGTTTTGTTACAACCTCGGTGACGACGCCTGTGCCGGGTCCGTATTCGATCACACTTGTTAGAGTGTTCCAGTCCAGCCAGTCCGTCATGAGGGATGCAAGTTCAACGGAGCTGGGGGCGATCGCTCCCACTTGCGCAGAATTTCGGATGAAAGCCTTGAGAAATTGAGCGTGGTGCGACATAAGTATTGTCGCGGAATTTGGCCTCAAGTATTTGTTTTCGCTAGTGAAACCTCAAGATTTTTCCGTACCAGCTGTCCCATCGTCTCACAGTCTGAGAACTCGGAAGTTTCGTGGTATTGACTGAGACCATCTCTGAGAATGAGAACGTGTTCCTCCGGGGAGATCTCATCGGACAGCATCGCTTCCCAGAGCGCGTCGAGGCGGGTATGGGCGATCTGGCATCGCCTTTTAATCAGGGTGCGCTCCTCATCCTGATACTGTCGCATCGTCTGGTAGTTCAGGCGCGTGGTGCAGAGATCCACAACAAGCGCATTCTCCAAGAAGGTCTGAGGGAGGTACATTTCCTTATTTCCCTCATAACTCTGCTGGTCAAAATCGATCGCCCGGACTCGATACTGAGCATCTTCAAAATCGGGAGTAATATCGACCACATAGTTGTAGCTCCGCATATCACCGAGCAAACGCACAAAGCTCCGTTCGTTGAATTTCACAAATTCTTTTGCGATCCGAACACGATTCGTTTCCGGTCGATCAAAGTAATCCCGAATGAAGGTGTCTCCCGGAACGCCAGCGATGTGCTCTTCGATGAGGGTGTTTCCGTTGAGGAGGTAATTGATCCGGTTCGGAGAGAGAATATGCTCCAACTCAAGGCCGTAGATGCGCGACGAATCTGCGATCTTCACATAAAAGTGGTCATAGTTATCATTGAACTGGTTCACGATTCTGATCCGGAACGGACAGGAATTTCCAAAATCGCAGAAATCGACGCGGTCCAGAAGAAGGTGCTCTCTGGATCGAAGTTCGTTTGTCTTGAGGAGGGAATAAATCTGGATCAGTTTGGCCCCCAGTTCCGCGCGGATGGAAGGCTCGTAGTAGGCTGTTTTCCAAAAGGTATCCGCTCCGTCCCGGTCGAAGAGGGGGAAAAGCTGGGAAAATCGGTGGAGCTCCTCGTAGAGCGGCGGGATCTCAAGAGCGCGCTGATAGTGCTTCAGATACTTGCCCAGACCATCGCTGACAGGGTAGAACTTCTTTCGCTTGAGATTTATGTTCACTGAGGTCGCTCCTTTAGTTGTCGTAGTTTTCTTCGCTCAGGAGATCGAGAACCATTTCCGAGGTGGAGCACTCAAAGTATTGAAAAAAGTCGTTGAGGCTCTGCATCGGAGGCCAGTCCGGTTCGTGCGTCCACCAACTCCCGAACTCATTTGTCGCGATATCGGGAAAATGAACCTCCAGCAGCGCCGCAGTGCCAGCGGCATCCATGCGGTCAATTTCTTCCACCAAGTAAACCGTATCGGTGAAAACTCCGGGATCTTCCCCCATCGAGTCGTCATTGAGTTGGTTGAGCCACTCGACGAATTTCCATGTGGGACGCACGATGAGAGCGCAACGGTCAATAAAGGTAAAATCTTCTGCCATGAGGGATCTGTTGAGCTGAAATTTAAAGAAAGACCCGGTTCTAGGGAAGGCGAAAACAGGGAGTGGGTCGTTGTCAGGGGCGCGAGGAAGACCGTCGGTTCACAGGGCGGGCTTCCGGTGCGTGGGTGTTTCCTCGGCTGGACCACGAGGCGCGGGAGGAAAGTGCTGCTGTACCTCGATGGGGTGCTTGATTGTGGCCCCCGGCATTTGGTCTCCGGGCGGCCGATGACTTTTCGCGAACGAGAGGAAAGGTCAAAGAAGAAGAGGTAGCGGCGGAGATCGTAGTGGTCCCCGCAAGAACCGCTTCCGATACAGCAGGGGCGGAAACAGTGCGAGCGGTTGTTGCGGTGGTTGCGGAGGCGTTCCCTTGGGCACCCGGCACGAAAGGTAATCTGACGGAGACTCCACTGGGGCGTGGGGATTCCGCAGTTTGGTGTCGTGTCGGATGAAGGAACGCCGGAACTACGCGGGTCTTCATCAGCGCCGCTTCCATGGCCGAGAGAGAACCTCTTTCACGTGCGCTCAGACGGAACGACTTGTGTTCGCGCCGCTCGTAGAAAGCAGTCGTAATCGGGATCACGGCGCTCGGGCCACCGGGATGCGAAATTCTGGGCGCAGGGAGCGTCTCGATGGCGGGAGCAGAAACTGTTTCAGGTACCGCTTTAGACACCGTCTCGCTGACATCTTCTGTCGATTTTTCTTCCTCCTGGAGCGATGGACATCCTAAAAGAAGGACTTTCGGTTCGATTGTGGCGGAGGGTTCGGTTTCCCCGTTGAGTGATGCGCAGCCTAAAAGAAGAACTTTTGGGGGGCTCTCTGTGGAGGATTCGGTGGGAACTTCGGGATCGGGTTGGGTTTCCTCCTTGAGTGAGGATTCCTCCAAAGGAATTGCAGTTGCTTCGTTTTCGACGGGGGGCTCCGCGGGAGTTTCCCCGATGGTTTGAGATTTGATCTCTTCCGCTCCCACTGGTTTTGGGGTGAGATCTGTGACGGTCACTTCGGTCGTCTCCTCTTCCGTCGGAGTGTATGTCACCGGCATTTCCTCGGTTTTTTGCAGGGTCCTGACAGACTGAGTGTATCCTCGCCGGCTTTGATCGTGGAGCGCCCCGAGCATCGCTAAGCCGGGTACACCTGCCGGGAGCCGTTCTGCAGACACTGGACGAAAAAGAATCTGTGTCTTCGAAGGGGAACGGAGCCGATAGCGAATCCCAGCCCAAGTGATTTTGTCTTGTGTCCACGTGCTCACCACGATCATCCAGTGGATCAAAATCCAGAAAGGGGTGAGCATGTGCTCCAGCCATCCGGCCGCGAAGAGCTTCTGTCGAATTCCGTTTTCCTGGAAAAGGGAAAGATAAATTTGCTGCCGTGCGAGAGCTCGGAATTGATCGATGATGTAGGCCGCAGCCACGGGAATCCAAGCAGGGAAGTATCCGTAGACGATCGCAGCGACGATGGATGCGGCACCAAGAACGTAGAATCCGAGGACCACATTTACACCGGTGTAGAGTATCGGGCTGAAGAATTTTACCTGGGTGTACTGCCTCTTCGCAAACTCGAAAAAAGTCCGCCAGTTGAAGTCGATCATCGTCGGAATGATGAGCGAGCGGACAAAAGCGATCTTATGCCCCGCCTTTCTCGCCGCTTTGCTGAGGCGGAGATCATCATTCAGTGAACCCGAAAGGAGTCGGGGCACGTCGAGTTCCAAGAAAACTTCACGGGACAGCGCCATCGACCCGCCCCAAAGGACGTTCGTCATCTCTCCGCCGCCCTGAGTCGCAATGGATCCATTGATGACACTGGCGATTTGATTGGGGAAAGTCGGACGCTTTGGCACGAGCCAGCGATAGGTGGTAGAAAGAGGGTGAGTTCCCTGATTGATGGGCGCGACAAGTCGGGCGAGCCAGTCTGGGCCGCAAACGATGTCCGCATCGGCGAAAGCAATCACTGCATCGCGGCTCGTGAGATCTGCAAAAGCGGCGATTTGGTTGTGTACCTTTTGTCCTTCTCCTTCGGAGACGCCCGCGCAGACGAGAGTAATGCTCCGCAGTCCGTCGTCCGACTGCGGATGGGTCCAGACGGGATTGCCGGGTCCTGCCTCGAGGTGCTCGCTCAGCCATTGGGCGACAGGATCGTCCCACGACTCGAAGCAAACGATGACCCGGTAGTCGGAATAATCCTGACCGAAGATCATATCAAAAAAACGAGGAGTGGCCTGCAGATCGAAGCCTTTGACGGGGACGATCAACGCGACCGGTTGCTGATTACGGGCCCCTTTTCCCCAAAGTCTATCCTGTCGCCTCCTTGCGGAAAGAAAGCCAAGTACGCGAAATGCCGCGACGAGGATGAGAAGGAGCCAGATCCCCCAGATTATCAGCAGAGTTCGTTCAATCATTTAACCTGTGCAAAATGAGCTTAGGCGAATAGACTGCAAGTATTATCACGAAATACTTCCATGAAAGTTGCTGAGGCGAGAAACCTGACGAAAACCTACCATTTTGGAGACACGCGAGTGGATGCCCTTTCCCATGTGAGTCTCGAAATTCGAGAAAAAGAGTTTATCGCAGTGTGGGGGCCATCTGGATCCGGGAAGTCCACCTTGTGCAATCTGATCGGTCTTTTGGACGTGCCGACTACAGGCGAAGTGATCGTGGCGGGGAAAGAGGCCGCCGAACTCTCGGACGGGCGCCGGAGTGAATTGAGAAACGATTCGATTGGTTTTGTGTTCCAGAATTTTAATCTCATCCCGGTGCTGAGTGCGCTGGAAAATGTGATGCTCCCCCTCCAGATCCACGGATTGGGGAAAAAAGAATCGATGGAAAAGGCGACACGTCTTCTCGCAGAAGTCGAACTCAGCGACCGTATGCACCATCGGCCGCAGAAGTTAAGCGGTGGACAGCAGCAGCGTGTTGCGATCGCACGGGCACTGGTGACAGATCCTGCTCTCGTCATCGCAGATGAACCGACTGCCAATTTGGACACCCGCAATGCGAATCTCATCATTGACCTGATGCGCCAGATCAATCACGAACGTGGGGCGGCGTTTCTATTTTCCACTCATGATGATCGTTTGCTCGATCGAGTGGATCGACGGATCCATTTGCAGGATGGAGTGATCGTCGAAGATGTCCGACTGGAGCGGTGAGGGGATTTTTTCCCGGTTTTTGTTCCAGCACTTTGTCGCAGTAAAGGTTGATCAATTCGCGGAGTCACTGTTATAGTCGCGGGAATGATGAGCGGGCCCATTTCTGAAGTAAAACCGTTGCGATACGCAGAGGATCTCGATCTCGTGGATCGTGCGGCGAGCGGAGACATTGCTGCGGTGCGGGAGTTTCAGGAGAATTACCGGCCGATGCTGGAGCGAGTCCTGATGTCACGGGGGGTTGACCGCCTCCAGGCAGAAGACCTTGTCGCAGACGTGATTGCCGAGTGCTTCGGGGCGGGAAAAAATGGACAGACACGACCACTCATCGAGAAATTTGAAGGCAGATCTTCCCTTTCGACCTGGATGATCCGCATCACCTGGAATCGGTGGTTGGATCTGAAGCGGCGCGACAGATTTCGTGGTGAACTCCCGACCTATGACGACGACGATGCGAAGGGGGGAGATCAATTCGATCGGATCGCCGGGGAAAATGTCGATGAAAACATTCTCGATAGCGATCTTGCAGAGCTGATGGGGCGGGCTATCCGGGAAGCGTTCGACTCCCTCGGACCGGATACCCTGTTGATGATGAAGCTGTCCTATCTCCATGGCATCAGCCAAGCGAATATTGCAAAAATGTGGCAATGTGATCAGACTCGCGTCAGTCGAGCGTTGACCTTGGCACGCGAGCAAGTGGCTGCGATCACGATGCAGAAAATTCGAGAGGCGGATAGCTCCTTGCGGCTGGAATGGGAAGATTTCCAAAAGCTCTGTGCGGTCGGTCTCGATCTATGAGTTTGTAAAATGCGTGAGATTCGTCCAAAAGTGAATCAAAATTGCGAAAATTATAAATATTGCGGATTTTAAGTCTTGTGTTCCCGTGTAGAATTTGCTACACGGTAGGAAATGAGATCTCGTATTTTTGAGCTTTGTTTCGGAATCTTTGCCTGTGCGGTTATTTTCCCCTCCTCGGTTTTGGGGGCATCCGGGAAACCGAGGATCCTCTTTCTTGGGGATTCCATGAGCATTGGTTCCTTTGGCACTACCTTTGATTCATCGTTGCGATCTTCTGGATTCGATGTGCATACCGTGGTCGCCGGGGGGGCGAGTCCTTATTATTGGTTGAAAAGTTACCAGGCACTTCCCTGTACGATCGGGTTTTGGGAAAAATCGAGTTCCAGTGAGCGGCGCATCGGTTACATCCGGGCAGTTCCGAAGTTGGAAGACCTCATTGCAGAGTCGAAGCCAGATGTCGTGGTGGTCCAAACAGGTGTGAATTTGTATGCCACCCTGCGTTCGAAACGCCGCACGAGCCGGGAAAATGTTGAAGAGGTCCGCTCTCTCATCGACCAGATGTGTCAATCGATCAACGACGGCGGAGCCGCTTCCTACTGGGTGCTGCCTCCGAATTCTCATGAAGAGCGGTATTCGATAGAACTTCAGAAGCTCCTTGCCGATCTCATGAAATCGTCGGTGGAGAAGTATAAGGGAGTGGTTTTTGAAAGTCAGAAGTGTACCAAGTTCACAGATCCCTATCCCGCAACAGACGGGATCCACTACGGTCCAGAGGAGGCGGCGGGATGGGCGAACAAAGTTTCAGAGGATTTCAATCATTTCATGGAAGTGGCACCCGCCGTTCCGACACTGAAGATCGTGCGAGCCGTTCCCCTCCAGGCCGAAAAAAAGGGGACTCCCACGAATCCCACGATAGCGATCGCCGGAGACCGCCCGGAACAAATGCCCGAAGAGATCGAGCTACGGGTGCGTTTGATCGAAAAGTCGGAATTGGGCAACCTGTCCGAACTCGATTATGCGAATGCGTTGGGTGTCTATGAGTATCAAGTGTTGGAAGATAGTCGAGGCAACTACCCCTTTGACCGCATCCGAATCGCTCAGGGGATTATTTTCTCCCGAAAGTTGACCGGTGCGGCGAAAACCAAAGTAGGGTCTGAAACCTCGCTCGTTCTGGTGCCGCTCTCCCGCTACAAGAATCTATCGACTTGGCAAATATTTGACGACCTACGCCCGAATTTCGAAATGCCCCTCTACACGCCAAAACTGGACTAAATCGGCATGGAGGAAAGCGCTGAGGCCGACTCTGTTTGGCATTTTCAAGTGTCTATAGAAGCTGCTGGAGAGCGCTTGGATCGATACCTACCCTCCGCGATGGCCGGTATCGGGGAGGAAATTTCTCGGGCTCATTTGCAGATACTGATCAAGGAGGGACGGGTCACTCTCAATCGAAGGATCGTGAAACCCCGTTCCGCCGTCGCGGCGGGCGATCTCATAGTGGTCTCTCGGCCGAATACAGTAAAGACCGCGCCGCGCGGTGAGGTGATCGATCTCTCGATTCTCTATGAGGACGACGAAATCATCGTCGTGGACAAGCCGTCTGGCCTCGTTGTCCACCCCGCTTCCGGAAATCTCGATGGTACCCTCGTCAACGCGCTGCTTCATCATTGTGCAGGAAAACTCAGTGGTCTGGCCGGGGAGGACAGACCGGGAATTGTCCATCGTCTCGACAAAGACACCTCGGGTTGTCTCGTCGCTGCCAAGAGCGATGCAGCCTATCACTCGCTGGTCGGCCAATTTTCGGAGCGCGAGACTGGGAAGGAATACGTCGCCGTGACCGATGGAATTCCCGCTGCAGCTTCTGGAACGATCACCAATCGGATTGGTCGGCATCCGGTGAATCGAAAGAAGATGGCAGTGGTGACAGCGCCTGCCGGGAAAGAAGCGGTGACGGACTTTACCATCATCCGGAGCAATGAGGCCAACAAATGGGCTTCGCTGCGTTGTGTCATCCACACGGGACGAACCCATCAGATACGGGTGCATCTGAAGGAGTCCCTTCGCTGCCCGATTCTTGGAGATCCGATCTACAGTCAGATTTCCAAACAGAAGACAAAAGTGCCTCGGCTCATGCTTCACGCCCGATCCTTAACCTTTCGGCATCCTCTTTCCGGGACCGAGATCACCTGTGAAGCTCCACTACCTGCGGAATTTCTTCCGTATTTGTGAATTCCAGCGGACTTGGCGGAGGTAAGACGGTTGCTCGAGATTTGTTCACGACTTCTTCGTTCAATTTCTGTCCATCACCTCGACCGCGGGCAAAAAAGTAGGGGAAAAGCCAACCCGAAAACAGCACAATCGATCCCGTCATCACAAAGTACATCGTTGAGATTTTTCCGCTCTGAAACAGGGCATAGGAAGTCACAGAGATCAGGAAAATCGCTTCGCAGACCACGACGCGAGCCACTGGGGAGATCCAGCCGATTCCGAGAGCGAGTGTCTGATTGATATGTCGCCACACGTGAACGAGAAAATACCCGGCGAATGCCAGCAGTGCGAATCGATCCATTTGGAATGATTCAGTGACAGCGGTGTAAAATTCAGACCCCGCCCACATCGGGAGCACAATCGGCCCTAGTGTGATCAGTCCGATTCCGGAGCACAGGGCAAAACCAAGTCCTCCCAGTCGGAGCCGGTTCGAGGTGCGGATGATCCACAGAGTATCCTTGCGTTCGAATGCATCCATGAGAGCGGGCCAGTACGGTTTGGTGAACATTCCCACGAGTCCCGAGAGTGAAAAGTGGACCGTGATCATGACGTTGTAGACGCCGACCGCTTCTGGACCGACATGACGGCCGATCAGAAATGCCATCAAATTGTACTCGACGGCAGCAGCGAGAATGTAGGTGATCGAAAATCGGATTCCATCTTTGGCGAGCGAGGGAACGAGAGCCTTCCGAAAGAGCGAAAGGCGGGGGAATAAATACGGTCGCTGGAGGAGGAGATGGCAGGTATTGCAGACTTTTGCGAGAGCAATGGAGCCGTTTACCGCAATGAGGAGGAACTCAATCGTCGGGAAAAACCAGATGCCGATGAGCAGGGTGAGGGCACCGACGATATTTCCTGCAGCCCCCCAAGCATTCGTGTAGCGAGTTTCTTGGTATCCGTCTCGGCCCATTTCGAAGGGGATGCAGATCATTTCGATCTGAATGATGAGGAGTCCGAGCAAGGCTGCATTGAACATCGTATCACTCACCGAAGCGAACTCCGCTCCGAACAGAGTTGGGATGGGGACCTTCAGAAGTAGAGTGATCGCGGCCACTGCGGCAAAGAAAGTCAGACCGATGCTAAGGAGGATGCTGGTCCCGAATACAGTTTTTTCTGTTTCCCTGTCATTTCGTGCGATCGCAATGGAAAGGGCCTTTGTCAGCGCGGGACCAATCCCGATGTGCAGCATATCAATCAGCCCCACCGCCATCGTGATCGCCGCATAGACTCCGAAGAGCTCCATCCCGAGAAGATGGACCGCAATTGGGATCGAAACGAGGCGCAAGACGATGGTTCCCACCTTCGAGATCAACGACGTCATCACCGCGAGCCGCAAGGAGCGGTCACGTTGAGCCGAACTATCCGGCGGAGTGAGGGAGACAGACGACATAGAAGTTTCAGTTCTATAAAATATCATCGTTATGGATATTATATCAAGCTGAATTCTTAAGCTCTCCCGGAGTGACGACGAATCTTGGCGAGAAAAGGAGACCGGATCTACTCAGGAATCTCGTTGAGCGTGTAGTAGGCGGCTGAGTGGAGCAAGGCCTCGCCACTGTCGTTTGCCTTCAGGCCATCGGCGTGAAGTTCGTGGACGTGCCCCCGCGTGAGAGGTTCCACGATCAGTTTTACGCTCAAGCCATCCTCGGCGACCGCACCTACGGTGACCTTTGGTGTAACCTGATCGACTTCAGGGCTCCCGTAAGCTTTTTGGTAGAGGTAAGTGTAGGCTTCCATACGGAAGGACGCATTGATCGCCGTGGCAGGGGCCACGGGTTTGGTGAACGTGAGTTCGAAACCGTCCTTCAGGGCGTGCATTTCCTTGATTTCAAAAGGCAACTTCCCCGTCCAATTGATCCTTTCGAAGTTGTAGGGCATCCCTCCTCGTGCGCCCCACCCACGATCTGATCCAGAGGTGAACAGGGCCCCGTCGTCGGAAATCCGTAGTGCAATATTACCGGACTGGAATCCTTCGAGAAAGGGGAACATCGCACCCTGGTAGATGCCGTTTACTTTTTCCAAGAAGACGCGGTGAATTTTCGAGTGAGTCTGTTCCCCCACAAAGACCTGCCCTGCAAAGGGGCCAAATTTCCCTCCGCTGAGATCGGGGACAATCCCGGTTGGTGAATTCCCGACTTTTTGGTGAGGGAAAATGACTGCCGGTGGAACTAGTTCGGGGATATTGGCTCGCTCGGTCACCATACGGCTGCCTTCCTCCGTATACGGCGGATCGACGGGGCGTTTGCCGACAGCCCCTTCCGAAAACGGATAGTAGACATTCCCGTTCGGGTTTCCCTGAAACGATCCCGGCTTGATCCATTTGAGAGAGCTAGAGCCATTCCAAGCCCCTTGGTTTTCGGTGTAGAAAACATCACCTTCGGCGTTGAATCCCACTCCGCCCGGAGAACGGACTCCACTCGCCGTTGGGAGCAGTTTGCCCTCTTCGGAAACGCGGAGAATCCAGCCCCGGTAGAGCGATTCCGCCGTAAACGAGCCGGTCAGGCAGAGGGCGCACCAGATGTTCCCATCCTTGTCGAACTGAGATCCGAAGGTGTATTCGTGATAGTTTCCGTTCACTCCCCAGCCGTCACTTACCGTCTCGAAGACATCCGCCCGTCCATCACCATCCTCGTCCTTGAGCCGGGTCACTTCGGGACGCTGCACGACGTAGAGCCATCCATCTTTCCAAGCGAGCCCGAGAGGTTCGTGGAGATATTCGGCGAAGAGAGTCCACTTCACCGCTTTGTCCGGGTAGGAAAAAGCGTTTTCCACCATCCATACCTGCCCTCGCCGGGTGCAAATGGCGACCTTTCCATCCGGTAGCAACTCGATTCCACCTCCCTCGATCACCTCGCCACTCGGTGCGGTGATCGGGGTGATTTTGTAATAGTCGGACTCCTTCGGTTCCTCCGCACTGACAAGCCAGAGCGAGGTGATCGAGGCAAGAAGAGCGAAGCCTGGGAGTAAAGAGGGTTGGGTCATGGACCGGACAGGGTTGAGTCGAAAAGTTCAGGGTTTGAGCGGTGTGTTCCAGCGATAGGTGATCACGATCTCGCTCCCGCTGGTGATGGGGACGAGCGTTTCATTCTTGTCGCCCGACTTCCGGGAAATGGGTTCCTCACCGGCAATTTTGATTTTGAGGTTTCCTCCGACGTCGATCCATCCATCGCTCATTGTTTGCGGCCCCGAATCTGCAATCCGGAGATAGACGTTTTCCTCCGGATCCCCGGAGAACGTGAGGGTTCGCACGAGCGAAGTGACTCCATTGATCTCTTCGGGAGTATAACGGTCCTTCACTGTGAGCTTGCGATAGTCGTAGGAAAAGGTCGGAAACCGTTTCTCATCGAGGCGGTATCCGTGGAACTGGTAGTCGGGATGTCTCACAGTGAGGGTGATTTCCTTCTGCGGGTCGGCGGTGTCGCGTTCATACTTCACCTTTGCCTCGGAAAACGGTTGCCAGGGTTCGTCGAGGCTTTCGAGCATTTGGAAGGGGAGACCCTGCACGATTTTGACCCGGTCTGTCCCGAGCGGCGTGCTTGCTGAGCCACGACCGTTCCATTCGGTGGAGGCATCCATGAAACGTCCCCGGTAAACGTAGGCGAGGTTCAGGACATCGGCGTCCCAGACAAGATTGACCTCGCCGGGGTATCCAACTCCGATTGCCCGCGGATTTGCGTCGGGAAGAAAGGAACGCTGCACGATCGCCTCGCCCGGATTTCTCGCAGAAAGCGGAATCGGAGGAAAACTCTGGTCCGTCTTTTTCTTATCGGTCCGTTCGGACGAGAGCCACATCGTGCCCATTTTTCGGGGGCCTTTGACGGAGAGGGAAAGGTTCCGGTTCCCGCCGCCATCGAAATACTGGACTTGTATGGTGTGATTGCCGGCTTCCAGTGCCTCCTTCATGGATGTCGTTTTTGCAGGATGGATTCCGTCATTGCCGACAATCGTTTCCCCGTCAATGATCAGTGCAGAACCGTCGTCCGAGGTAAGTGCGAAAATATAGTCTCCGGATTCCGGGATTGTGAGATCGGCATCAAATACCATTCCGAATCCCTTTTTCTGTTCCTTCGCTGGATTGAGGGCGATTTGCCCCTTTTTCAGTTCTCCGGTCGAGGTAGGAGTCAGGGATGAAAAATCGGGGAGTTTCTTCCATTCGCCGGGGTAGAGGGAGTAACGAACATTGGAGAGCAACTTCGGAGCGGCGGCTTCCAGTAGCATCTCTTCGAGTTCGGACCGCTTCCACGGGCTTTTGCGAGAGCGATATTCTTTGCGGAAATCCGCAACCTCGGAGGGTGTTACTTTCCGTCGTTTTCCCCCGAATTCCTGCGTCACGTAGGAGATCAGCGCGGCGATTTGTTCATCGTTCAAGGCTGCCTCCAGAGCGAGCATCGCCTGGATGTATTCATTTCCTTCTTTCAGGATCCCCTTCAGGACGATGGCGGTGAGCTCTTCGGGATGATCCTCCTTGATGAACTTCGAATCGTGCAGGGAAGGTGCCATCTGTAAATCACCGGCTTTGACTCCTTTACCGTCAGGACCGTGGCAGGCGACACAAGACTGCAAGGTGGCACGTCCCAGTTCGATAACTTTGTTGTCCTGACCTTCGGAGCAGGGAACCCAGAAGAAAACCAGAGCGAGGAGGAGAGAGGGAAATCGCGTCATTTGAATTCGGAACATCAAAGACTAGAATATCTTCCGATTGCGGTCAAAAGGTCTTCGTGTATGACGGAGGGGCAAATTTTCCATGATTCTGTTGTCGCGAACCGTCCCTTTCACCACAATAGAGAAGAGAGGTGATCTCTTTTCCCGCTCCTCACTCTTTATGAAACGATCTTTTTTCCTCCTTTGTCTTCTTCCGGTTTCCCTTGTTTCGGTGCCGGCGCGAGCTGCTGATGTTGCCGTTTGGCACGGCGACTATCCCACCGCTCTTCAGGAGGCAAGAACAGAAGGCAAAGATCTCATGATCGTTTTTACCGGAACGGACTGGATTGATATCTGCGGGAAATTCTACCAGGACATTCTCGGACAGCCAGCCTTCATGGAGGCGGTCGCGCCTCATTTTACGCTCTTAAAACTGGAGTATCCGAAGAGTGGAAAACTCCCGAAAGAAGAGGCTGCGCAAAAGTCTTTTTTGCGGGCCGTCTATCAGGCGAAAGGTTTTCCGACCGTGGTCTTGACGGATGTAGAGGCTCGCCCTTTTGGGGTAAACGGTTTCCAGCCTCTCCCCCCCGCAGAGTATGCTGCGCAGATCTTGGGCATGGCGGAGGCTCATCAGGCACGCCGCGCCCTCGCGAGCGAAGCGGGTTCATTAGTGGGTCTGGAGAGGGCGAAAAAGCTTGTCGAGAGTATCCCTGAACTGCCCGGAATCCTCACGGCTCGATTTTACCGCAGAGAAATGGGCGATATTTTGGCCGCTGACCCGGAGAATACCCTAGGACTTAAAGAGACTTACTTGAGAATGATCGCAGATGCCGACTACAGCGCGCGATTGCAAGTGCTCACGGCTTCGTCCAAGTGGAAAGAAATGATCCAATTGACGGATTCGTATATTTTAGAAGGCAAGCTGGAAGGGGAAGTCCTGCAGCGAGCCTTGATGAATAAGGCGACGGTGCAACGTCAATTGGACGATGCGGTCGGTTATGTCTCGACTCTGCGAGAGGTCATGAAGATCTCGGTGGAGACAGAAACGGGGGCGACGGCAAAGGAACAGTTGGAAAACATTTCGAAAGGCACCAGTCCGTCCCAAGCTCCAGAGAAAAATTAACTTTTCTTTATTTTTAGGAAAAGTTTGGTAATTTTAGAGAGTTTCTGTGAAGGGGTGGCCATACTGGATCGTCTCTTGGATACAACTCTCTTCTGTTATGGCCTTTTCCAAGAATGTGCTCCCGTTGTTTTTTTTGATCATCCCTCTCTTCTTGACGCAGTGTAAAACGGTCGCAAAGAGCTACAAGGATGTGAAATACGATCAGGCAAAGTTGAAAACTCCAGCTGGTCACGGCATGGAGAAAAAAGATTATCCCTTCGATGAGAGTGGGAATTATCGTAAGGACTGGGTCCGCGACAATTCCTCGGGGAGAGACCGCTCCGCAAACAAAGTAGCAGAGCCCCCTACGGAAATGGCGTCTACTTCTCCGACGGGCGGTGGGCAATCGACTTCGTATCCGACCTATGCAGAGGCCTCGGCTTCGCGGAATACGGGGGATTTTGTCGGACCTGCGGGAGTTGTCGGAAGCAGCGCCGGTGCCATTGCTGGCACCGGTGTGTCAGGGGCTTCGGAGATGACCGTTCTCGCTTCGGCGGGCAGTAACTCAGCCGCAGCAGCACCATCTTCCGCAAAACCAGCACCCGCGAAAGCGGCGAGTTATCACAAAGTGGCTTCCGGCGACACTCTTTTTTCGCTCGCAGGGCGGTATCACACCTCCGTTGCTGAGCTCAAACGGGTGAATGGACTTTCCGGCGATAGCATCCGGACCGGCCAGAGTCTGCGGATTCCTTAAAGGCGGGTCAGCCCTTCTGTTTCTTTTTCCGGGCGGGTTTGGCGAGCCGCTTTTTCAGATCGGTCCAGAATTCCTCCCCAGCAATGAACCCGACGCAGTTGGTGCTGCCACAGAGACATGGGTGATCTTCGAAGTAATCGAGGTCAAATCCGTAGTTAAAGAAGAGTTCCTCCCCTTCGGCAATTTCGCGCAGGGACGCGATCCAGATTTCTCCTTCGTCGATGTAGGACTCGCAGTTCGGGGAACAGCTGTGATTGATGAGTCGGGCAGCGTTTTTGGGTGTCTTCCCGTCTAGATCATAGTCATCATCGAGAGCGAAGATGTAGACGGCAGCGTCTCCGGTCAGTTTGGCGAGATCGATCTGCGCCCAGCCCCTTGTGGTTGACTCCTCCTTATCGATTTTTTCCCCGATATATTGAATGACGGCGGTGTTTTCCGGGATTCTTTGCTTGGCGAAAAGTCCGCGTCCATGGATCCCGGAGTGTCGCACCTCACACCAGTCGGAGTCACAGCGTTCGCCTCGCTTCAGCGCAGACCGTTTACTCATGGGGAAAGGTGCCCGCAGGCCAAGGTGCTGAAATTTCGACGTAGTGGGAATTCAGACCCGGCCAAGGCTGGGAACAGAAAAGGAGGCCGGAGAGATGGTCAGGGGAGCGCGGAGCAAACTCGGGCCGGACAAGCCGTAACTGGAGACGGCCAGCGTCATCCAAGGAGATCGCTTGTGGTTCATCGGAATCGACCTGCATGTCGTCACTGTAGAAATAGACGGATTCAGTGTCCTTAATTTTCAGGTCGGGGATTTCGATCTCTAGCGCAATTTCGACGGCAGAAGGAGACCGGACAACGATTTTCCATGACGATGGCGCTGACGGGGGGAGTGATGTGCGAACGGCTTCGATTTCGGTCGCTACTTTCGCATCGGGTTGTTCTGGCTTTCCGGTGTCTTGCACGGGGAGGGTGAGCGAGAGCTCCGCAAGACCAGGGTTGCACGAGGTCGCGCAAGCCATCCAGATGCATTTTACTTGGAGGGTGACTTCGTTACCCGCGATTTCTTTCGGTGGAGTGACCTTGGTCAAGAGAAGTGTCCTCTCCCGATATCCGTAGGCGGTGATTCCTGCCATATTGACCTTTTGCGGTGCCGGCCATTGGATCGCGCCTGCTGTAAATCCCTCTGGCAGTGTCCATTTCATCGCGGTAGCGACTCCCACGATACCGGGGCCGCGCCAGTAGGTGTGATAACCCGCTTGCGGATCGATCACGAGGGCGATGGTAAACGGTTTGCCCGGGGTGATGGCTTGGATGTCAGTGACGAGCTTGAGCTCGCGAATACCCGGTTTTGTGACGGGGGGGGACTCCGCTGCCCGCAACGGGCTGATCGCTGTCAGTGCTGTTCCAAGCACCGAAAGAAGGGGGACGGTGAATCTCATGGGTAAACGGTGGTGGGAAAGAACCCTGCCCTCAAGCAATATTTCGTAGGGGCGAAAAATGAATTTTCAGTAGATGCCTCAGCCGCCGATCGATGCTTGTTTGCCGCCTTTCGACTCGTTCGCTTTTGAGAAAGTCACGCCGACCGTTTTGGAGACTCCGAATTCCTCCATGGAGACGCCGTACATGACATCTGCGCGAGACATGGTGCGTTTGCTGTGCGTCACGATCACGAACTGACTTCCTCCGATGAAACGGTCGAGCACTCGGATAAATCGAGTGATATTTGCTTCATCGAGCGGAGCGTCGAGCTCGTCGAGGACACAGAAGGGGGACGGCTTCACCATATAAATGCCAAAGAGGAGTGCCACGGCGGTCATGGAACGTTCGCCGCCGGACATTAAGCTGATCGATTGCAATTTTTTGCCGGGAGGTTTTGCGATGATGTCGATACCGCACTCGAGAGGGTCGCTCTCGTCCATGAGAACAAGGTCTGCTTTCGCTTTGTCACCGAAGAGTTCCCGGAACATGTCTCGAAAATTCTTCCGGATCTTTTCAAACGTTTCCGAGAACATTTTCCGTGTATCACGGTTGATCCTAGCGATCATGCGGAGTAGTTCCTCTTTGGAATTTTCTAGATCTTCGAGTTGCTGTACGTTGAACTTGTAATGCTCTTCGAGCTCGTCGAACTCCTCAATGGCGTCGATGTTCACCGGCCCCATCGAGTCGAGTTTCGTGCGCAACTGCGAAACGACATCCTCCACAAATGGCCAGTCAGGTTCCGCTGGATCCTCGAGGAAATTCTCGTCGAGGGATTCATCGGATGAGGCCGTTTCGGAGCCCTCCGTGAGTTCGGTCCGTTCCTCCGATTCGATGGACTCTGGGTTCACCGACGGGGTGGTCACCTCGTTCTCGTTTTCGCCGTCGAAATCCGCAAAACTCTTCAAACGAGCCGCGCCGTTTTTTTTGCGCTCTTCAATCGCAAGAAGGAGGGCGTGACTGTCCGGCTCGAAAAACTCCAATTCCGTCCGATACCGATCCCGACAGGTCCGTTCGATGTTTTCCAGATTGATGTCAAGTTGGGCGACTTTGACTTCCTCTTTTCCCCGCTGCGTTGCGACCGTCTGAACCTCGCGGCGCATTTTCGTGAGTTCTCCTTCCCCTTCTTCAATCCGTGCGGAGTAACCGTTGCGTTCCGTGAGAATCGTCTCTCTCTCTTCGGCCGCAGTGCTCACCTCGGTCTGCCAGAGATGGATCTGTTCCTGAAGGGTTGCCGTTTCGAGAGTGGAGTTTGCAATGCGTTCACGATAGCTGGCGATCTCCGACTCGCGGCGTCCGATGAGTTCGATCAATTCATTGAGTCGGGCAAGCATCGGCTCTCGCTGCTCTTCGAGATTCTGGCGGGTTCCCTGTTCCACTGCTAAGCAAGTGCGCGCCTCGGTCACTTTTCCTGCGAGTTCCTCCTCGCGCGTGCGAGCGGCATCTAGGTCCCCTAAGGTCGATTGCGTCACTCCGTTAAGATCCTCGACTCTTGTCAGGGTTGTCGTTCTCTCGGTGCGGTTGGCCTGTAGTTCGAGCGTCACTTTTGTTTTCCGATCTTCGACTTCCTTCCTTTCCCACTCGAGGCTTTCGATCCGGTTGTGGAACTGATTCAAGTCCCGTTCGATGAGCGCGAGTTTGCCTTCGAGGGTCGACGAGGCGACACGTTTTTGTTGGAGTCGTTCGCGAGCGTCATGAAGAGAGTCTTCGAATTCATCGACTCGGCGATTCAATTCGTCCCGACGTTCCTGTCTCTGGACGACTTCTTCGTCAAGCGTGTTTGTCAGGGTGCTCAGGTCCCGGATCTCTGTCTGCATCCGCAGTACCGAGACGGATTCATCGCCGGTACGACCGCCGTGGATGATCCCTTCCTGCGTGATGAACTCACCGGTAAGTGTCGCGATGGCGTGGTCGGGATGAGTCTCTCGCATCCGAAGCGCGGTGTTCAGATCTTCGACGAGCAGGACGTCGGAAAGGAGGCGCTGTATGAATGGAGCCACTCGGGCTTGGGCTGTCACTTTGTCGATCGCCCAGCCAATGGCACCGAGCGGAGGTTTCTCCCGAGCGGTCTCTGCTTTCCCGTCGAGATGACTTTCTGCGATGAGGGACGCTTGCCCGATTTTGCCCTCGCGAAGAGAGGTAATCACCTGTTCGGCAACTTCCGCATCGGCGACGATGACTGCCTGGAGAAGCCGTCCCAAGGCTGCCTCGATCGCATCTGCGTAGAGCGCATCCACTTCGATGTAGGTGGCGAGCGGTTGCCGGATGCGGTCTCCGTAGTAGGCGGGATCATCGAGCCCTTTTAGCACCGCTTGGGTGCCTTTTTCAAAACCTTCTCCATCGGCGATGAGTTGCTCGAGCACTTCAAGTCGAGAGCGCTTTTCCGCCCGCAACTTGTGAAGGGACGCGAGATCCTCCTGCATGTCCGCAGCGGATCTCTTCGCGCGATGGAATTTTTGCTCCAGTTCGCTCAGATTTTCCTCGTAGATCTCGATAGAACTTTGGTGGCCGGCGATACGGTCTTTCAGCTCGGCACCATCCGTCTGGCGGGAGTCTTCATCAAAACGGAGCCGAGCAATCTCGTCCGTCAGCTGATTTGCGCGCAATTGATCGGACTCCGACTGGCTTTCATTCGTCGAGATCGTGGCTTCGAGGCTCGCGATACGACTGTTAAGTTTGCTTTTTTCCTCTTCGACCTGGCGGAGACTCAGATTGAGTTCCTCGCGCCGTGCGCGAGCCTGGCGATTTTCCGTTTCCAGCTCTTCTACGAGAATCTGCTCGCTCGAAATCCGGAGCGCGACGGCTTCCAGTTGTCGGTTTGCATTCTCAATGTCGGAGTCCTGCCGCGTCCGCTTTTCCGCCGCCTGAGTGATCTCGGTTTCGTGTTTGCGAATGAGTATGGAATGCTCGTGAGCACGTTCGCCGTTGAATTCAATGCGATTGTTAGCACTACTGATTTCATTTTCCAGTCGTGCGAGTATCGCCTGTAGTTCCGCGAGGCGGGACTCGATCTCCTGGTATTCGACACGGGCAGACGCCATTTCGGCCTGACGCTTTTCGATGGCGTCTTCCAGCTGATCCTGCCGAAGTCGCAAGTTGCGCATCGACGTCGTCAGTTCCGATTTCTCTCCGCGTAACTCTCGCCAGTTCTTGTGACTGAGGTGCAGTTCCAACGTACGCACGTCGTCGAAGAGGGACTGATACCGTTTTGCCTTGGACGCCTGACGAGAGAGTGAGCGAATCTGACGCTCATTTTCTGCAATGACATCACGGATGCGGACGAGGTTGACCTCGGTGTAGTCGAGTTTCCGGAGCGCTTCCTTCTTTTGTGCTTTGTATTTGGTGATGCCGGCGGCTTCTTCGAAAACGGCACGACGATCCTCCGGTTTGGAGCTGAGGAGCATGTCGATCTTCCCTTGCTCCATGATGGAATAGCTCGTCCGGCCAATTCCTGTCCCCATGAGGAGATTGTGGATGTCCTTTAGCCGGCAAGGCTGTTTGTTGATCAGGTAGTCGCTCTTTCCGTCCCGGAAAACGCGGCGGCCCAACGAGACTTCATCGTAGTCCGTTTCAAGAATGCCGGCACAACCGGAAAGGGTCAGGGTGACTTCGGCCATGCCGAGTGCCGCTCGCCGATCCGTTCCGTTGAAGATCACGTCCGACATCTCGCCACCTCGGAGAGCCTTGGCGGAAGTCTCACCTAGCACCCATCGCATCGCGTCGACAATGTTGGATTTGCCGCACCCGTTTGGTCCAACGATTCCTGTCACACCTTCATGGAACTCAAGCTTCGTCTTGTCGGCGAAGGATTTGAATCCGTGAATCTCAAGTGACTTTAGGCGCATGAGTGAGGGCGTGGGCGAATGATAGATAAGCGGGTTACGTCAGGTGTGAGAATCTAATTCTCAATTATGATAAAGCATTCCTTACAATGAAGGTGGGAAAGATTCTGTCGAGAGATATTTTTAGCAAATGATCGTGTCATTTTGGCCCCATTCCCGAGAGTTCATAGGCCCGAAAACTAGAAATTCGACCTCGTTTTTAAAATATAAGAGGGAAATTCGAGAAAGTTCGCAAAAAGATCTTGCGGAAAGAGAGCCGAATGTTAGGTTATTCTACTTAGGTGCCTGAGAGAGAATTCTCTTGCAGGTGAGGAAAGTTCCCTATCGATAGTGCGAGGTGGGGAAGGGTAAAACGAATTTGTGCGGAACGGGGCGGCCCGGTGCAGTGGATGAAAGTCCCGGTACCGGGCCGTTTTGCGTATAAGAACGTCGCCTTTTGGGGAACCGCCGACCTGTTTGAAAAAGAAGCGGCGCTGTCCGATTCTGGACAACGCCGCTAATAACCCCTCAAATAAACGGAACTGATTCAAAAGTCGAATCCATTGCCTAACGGAAAATAAACCCTCAGTGCGATTTCGTCAAATAGCCATAATTGTAATTTTTGCTATATTGATTGAATTTCAGTTAATTCGGCGACTGCGGAAAAAATGTTTCATGATACCCGCATAAAAGTTTCACATCTTTCGTCATTCATTGTATCTGCAAGCACACAAAGAATCTATGAACAACGAAATCGCCATTCTTACTCAGTTTTTGGAAAGTCTCGGACCAGAAGCTTCTGGGCGTTCCTCCTCTCCGCTCACCCAAGAACAGATTGAGAAAATCACTCTCTTCGCTTCTGGCAAACTGAATGCGGAAGGTCGCGCGGAACTCCTCCCCGGAATCTTGGGGAACGAAAAAGCTCTCCACGAGTTGGTTCAGACGCTGCAAGCTCAGGCATAGTATGTCGGGAGTGCAAACGAAGTTGCTGAGGCATCCAGGGCTGGCCGATTCTGCGGTAATTCTGGAAAGGCATTTCGACGATTGGATCGAGGCAACCGATCCCATGCAACTGGTGGAGTTGCTCGATCCAGTCTCGCTCGGATTGCTCCGCACTGCATTTGCGGAAGCAGGGGGATGTGAGGGCACAGTGTGGATCGCTGATGAACGATCCTACCGACTCGTGGCCTGTTTCAATTCGGGAGAAGACCAAGATAGTCTCGTCGGCTTCCAGCAGCCGATGGGGCAGGGGATCATCTCCATGGTCTACGCCCAGCAACAACCCTATTGTGAGAACGCCATCCAGGCGAGTGATGGCCACGATGACACCTTGGACCGCAAAATCGCCAAGCATACTACGGCGATGATCGCGGTCCCATTCTACTTTGGATTCGGTTTGAGAGGTGTCATTTCCTGTGTGCAATTGGAAGAGACGGAGCGCGTCCGCGAGGGTTTTAGTTCCGGGGATGTCGAGATTCTCGCTCGGACATCCAATTTGCTCGAACGACTGATCAATGAGCTCTTGTTTTCATCTGCCTTAGGATTTCGAGATGGAGGCTGATTCATCCATCGTTTGGCCAGACCTCAAGGCGGCGCGCGAAGCACTGGAGTGCGGGGATGGCGAGGGAGTGAAGGTGGCCATCATCGATTCTGGAATTGATGTCGGACATCCCGCATTGTCGGGCCTGAAGCTAGAGGACGATGTCTCCGTATCCTGCGACGGGATCAATCTACGGATCTTTGAAGGAGTCGGCGGAGATGTTTACGGGCATGGCACTGCCGTTGCTAGTCTCGTCCGCAGGGAGGCCCCCAGTGTGACGATCGGTAGTTTTCGGGCGCTCGACAGCAGCAATCAGGCCCGTAGTTTTGTCATCGCAGAGTGTGTCAATCAGGCGATCAATCGGGGGTATCAAGTCATCAACTGTAGTTTCGGCTGTCGCGGACTGCCTCGCTACCTGATGGAATACAAGGAATGGGTGGATCGAGCCTATCTGGAAGGAGTTCAGGTTGTGGCGGCAAGCAGCAATATTGATGTCGGTATTCGGGAGTGGCCTGCGTATTTTCCGAGCGTGATCAGCGTTCGAGGGATTGATTGCCCTTCGGACGAATTCTATTTTTCTTCGGGACGGATGGTTTCCTTTTGTGCCTCGGGAGAGCGAGTTGAAGTACCTTGGCTGAACGGCGAAAAAAAAGTCGAGACAGGTAGCAGTTATGCCGCACCTCTCATCGCCGGGAAAATTGCGAAATTGATCTCGTCCTTTCCGGGGATCAGCCCGTGGAGCATAAAACCTCTACTTTCCGTACTGGCAAAACCTGTCGCGAAATGAATTAAAACAAGGATTTAAAAGATTTCCCATAATTTCTCTGGACGAACACAGATACAATATTATAATTTTTGGAATCTTAGAAATCTGTATCCCTTGAGTAGTTCACTTCCAGGAAATCTTGACGAAATCTTCCCGCTTCGCTTTCGGCTGCGAGAAGAGTTGCGGTTTTTTCGGACGGACACTAGCGTCGTGGTGGAGAGGAGTTCCCGCTCGCAACGATACTCCATCAATCGTTGGCAGTTCGAAATGTTACAACGTTTTGATGGGAAGCGCAGTTTCGAGGAGATCTCAAAACAGGTCTACCAAATCGACCGCGGGGCCTTCACGGCGATGGGATTGCTCAACTTTTACAACTGGTTGTACGACGAAGACCTTGTCCTTTGCGAATGTGAATCGATTTTTGAACTGGTCACAGACGATTCGGAGAACGGTCTGGAACCGGCTTCGGGGAGTCGAGATTCCTTTATGCGCCAGCTTCTCTCGGACTCGAGAGTGCAATGGGGTCTGAAAATCTCGGCGCTGATCGTGTTTTCGCTCTCTGTGATTCGCCTCGTGTATGTCGCTGCCCCGATTTTTGAGCCTCCGATGGACCGACTCTATGCGGAGGCCGGGAAGATGCTTCACGCTACCGACAAGGACACCACTGCTGCCAATTCGGAACGATCGGCCTTGCAACCCGCGATCGAATCGGTCGAACTCGCCTCGCGGGTAAACTCTCCCATCGAGCTGCCTGCTCCTGACGAGGTGATGCCACAAGCCGCGACCGAGCCGACTATCCGGCCGGCTCCGGTAGTGAAAGCTCCTGTCCCGAGCAAGGCAGATCTTGAGCAGACTCGGGTGCGAATCGAGGAACTCCGAGTCGCTTTGGAGGAGTGTCGCATCCGCCGTGACGAGTTTTACCTCCAGAATGATGAGTCTGGTTATCGACAAGAGGTCCAACGGATGACGAATCTCGCGAAGGAGATCGGGGATATTGAGGATTCGTTATAGTCGGCTCAGGAGAGTGAGGCTGTCCTTCACTGCACTGATCTCCAGATCGCTCCTTTCGCGATGACGAAATACGCTGACGGTTTTGTAACCGGCGTCCGAGAGGAAGTCGAGTGCTAGATCAAAGTTGTCGCCGACGCGGGTCGGAGTGTGGGAATCCGATCCGATCACTACGGGGATCGCTCTCTCTGCCATGAGGCGCAGCATTTTCGGCCCTGGATTCATCTCGGGAAAGGACTTGTTGAGACCCGAAGTATTGATTTCCATGGCCACTCCCGTTTTGGCGATCCGGTCGAGGGCGCGCTCGATGGAAGGTTGGATTCTCGCGAAATCCCAGTCTACCGGGCTGGCGTTTTTGACAAGATCTGGATGAGCGAGGCTGTCAAAAAGTCCCGATTCGGCTGATTCGGCGAGATGTTCGAAGTACTGCTTTTGAAAATGCAGCGGGTTTCCTTTCCAAAAGGCATCCATGTATTCGGCAATGTGCCAGTGAACCGATCCAAGAATGTAGTGAAAGTCGGCTTTTGCATGGAGTTCGCGCAGCCAAGGTTCCATCCCCGGAAAAAAATCGCTCTCCATGCCGAGGCGCACTTCAAAACCCTCGGGAGCGGCGTCGGCAGCTTCTTCTACGAGCCCCAAGTATTCATTAAACTGTTCTGGAGCCATTCGCACCCGACTTGAAAATCCGTCCGGCATCGGGCTGTGGCACGTCATGATGATCCCGGAGAGTCCCTGCGAAACACCGTGCTCCATATAGAGAATCGGGTGTCCCTCCGCATGTTTGCAGAGCGGAGTGTGCATGTGACTATCGAAGAAAATCGGAGCTGGATCGGACATGAGTAGAGGAGGTTCCTATACCTCTAGGACACACTTGACGTGATTTCATTCAATTTCCTCGATTCGTCGGAGGGATTCGCAGTTGGCCCGCAAATGGTTCGGATTGATCGTGCCCACGACAGCGGTAGTGGTTGCGGGGTGCGCAAATACATGACGGAAAGCGGCTTCAACAGGATTTTCGGGGGCTTCGCCATTTCCGAACCAACCGCTCCCGAGAGCTTTTTTCAGAAAAATGCCCGTCCCGGAATGGATTGCCGCATCGAGGACCGGTTTTTCCTCCAGCTGCCAAGGGCTGTAGGCCACCATCACGGCGTCAAGACCGAGTTCGATCGCTCGTAGACCACCGGAGACGGTCTTTGTCGAAATCCCGATGGCGCGAACCTTTCCCGCCGATTTTAGGGCAAATAGAGCATCCACCGCCCCGGAGTGGTTGAGAACCTCAAGATCGTTTCCATCGGAATGGAGGAGGAGGCACTCCACCCTGTCCGTTCGAAGACGTAACAGGGTTCGCTCCAAACTTGCGGTGATCGCAGCAGTGGAAAAATCGAAATGAGAGCAACCCTCATGAAAGGTTTCGCCCGCTTTTGACATCAGATTCCAGTCTTCCCGGCGATTTCCCAACAATTCACCGATCCGTTCCTCACTCGAACCATAAGCGGGAGCAGTGTCGAGAAGATTGATTCCCTCGGATCGCGCCAGATCGAGCAGTTCTAGAATCTCCGAATCGGCCGGGAGATCAAAAGCGGAGGGATATTTCACCTGTTGATTGCGACCGAATTTGACGGTTCCGAGGCCCAGAGAGGAAAGCAACAAACCGGTGGAAGCAAGAGGACGTAGGCGCATGACGAGGATAGGCGATCAGAAAACCACAAGTGCAACGGGAACCCTTTTGAGTCAAGGCGGGATGGACGATCTGCCGGTCCGGGGTTCAGCCCTCGCTTCCGCTTTTATCCTGTTCCTCTTTCGATTGATCTAGAGGTGCAGTCATCTTGGAAACTACTCGCCAGCCCCAAGCCAGTGTGAAAAGAGCTGCACTCCAGGTGACAAGACAGACGCCCCACCAAACTCCCCAAGTTCCCCATCCCAGACCAAAAACGAGGGTGTGATAAACGATCAGGGGAGCGAGGAGCTGGCGGTAGATGCCGATCCAGAGTCCGTAAGCGGGGCGCTTCAGGCCCTGCATCAGAAAAACAGTGACAAACAGAATCGGATAGGCGGCGAGAGTGATCGCGGCAGTGAAGAGATAGTCCCTTCCGTGTCCGATGACAACTTCATCGCTGGTGAAGAACCGTACGAGTTTTGGTCCGCCGAATCCAAGGATCACTCCGCCAAGGATCATCAACACAATGCCCTCTCGGATATTCGTGACCCACGCCTCACGGACACGATGGGAAAACCCGGCCCCGTGGTTTTGCCCGACGATGCTGAGCATGGCGCTGCCCAGACCAATCACCGGCATCAGGAAAATCTGTTCAATCCGAGTCGCGATGCCTGCTGCGGCGACGGCTTCTTTGCCGAAATGTTTTACATACCAAGTCATCACAAAAATCCCCGCAGCGATGGTGAGCATATTCAGCGCGGCCGGGATCGACTGATCAGCGATCTCGCGAAGTGTCGCCCTGTGGGGATACCACATCTCAGCAGGTAGATCCGAAGCGATTGCCGTGCGGCTCACAACCTTCCAGAGATAAAATACCCCACCGGCCTGAATCACGACCGTCGCCGCTGCGATTCCGGAGACACCGAGAGGCGGGATCATCCAGAATCCGTTCATGAGGAGAGGATTGAGGAGGCAGTTGGCGATGAATCCGATCACGAGGAAATTCCGGTAGGGGCGATTTTCCCCCAAGGCGGCGAGACCGGCATTCACCGTTCCACTGAGGAGAAAAAACATTCCTCCGACCAAGATGACCCGCATATAAGCGAGGCACATCGATAGATAGTGGCCTTCCGCCCCCAACCATTGGAACAAGGCCGGCGCGAGAAAATACCCGACCACGGAGAGGACGATACCTGCGCCAGTCGCGAGAAGGAGCGACTGGGAGAAAATCCTGCGGGCGGCGGCAAGATTGTTTTCCCCAAATGCATTGGCGATTAGCGAAGTGGAACCTTGACTGAGTCCACTGCCGGCCGCGACGAGCAGGAAAAAAACGGGAAACGAGAGAGACAGAGCGGCGAGGGCATCAGTATGAAGTTTCCCTGCAAAATAGGTGTCGACGAAGTTAAACATCGTCTGAAAAAACATCCCCACACTCGTTGGCAATGCGATGCGCCAAGTGAGTTGGCGGATGGGGTCGGTTGTCAAGGAAGGCGGAGCTTTCATCGCGGGATCAAAAGGGGATCATGTCGTCGAAGATCGAATGCGACGCAAGATCTCCTCTCTACTCCAGATCCCAGGGCGCTCTACCTAGCACGGCAGGCGGTAAACCCAAGCGAGGTGCCTCACCGATCCCGGTGTGAGGAGTCTCGCACAGCACTTGATCGGCGAGATGCGGGGCGAGCGCGAATTTTGTCGGCCAAGCGACGAGTACGTTGCCGATCCGCTGCAGATAGGCGCCGGAAGGTCGATCACCCGTTCCTGTGAGAGGTTCCGCTCGTTTTCCCCTCCAGGTGAACCATTCGGCGTCGCGCAGATTGATCCAGGGTAGAAACTTGGTAAAGAGTGCTCGCCCGGCGACAATCTGCTCTGCTTCGCTGCGGGCGACACCGCTTTGTTCGGCGATGTCGCCGCCAATATACCAGACCGTGCGCCCCGCGCCGTCGACATGGGTCGTAGAAACGAGGGGTGGTTTTGCTCCCGTTCCGACACAGACAGAGAAAAAATCGGGAAGTCCCGCCTTTCGGATGATCAATTGATGCAGTGGTCGCAATTGCATCGCAGGTGCGGGAATGCCGAGTTCCTCGAGGAGCGGGCCGTTCCCCGCCCCCGCTGCAAGCACGTAGTTTGTGGCCTGAATCGTGATCATTTCCCCGGAATCTGTCGTCAGCGTGATCGAGGAAATTTCGCCGTTTGCCGAATGAATCACGGCATTTCTGCCCCACTCGATGAGGTGCGTTTCCTTTGCGACGCCACGTGCGAGTTCGCGAATGACCGAGACGGGATCCACCACCGGTTCTTCAATACGAAAGAGCTTTCCCTGGAAA
>JAGPCC010000012.1 GCA_018058245.1 Verrucomicrobiales bacterium | reverse complement strand
CGGTATCAATCCGACCCGCATCAAAGTCAAAACCAATCGATTCGGCTACTTCTCGATTGAACGCTTCCTGCTTCGCGATCGGGTAATGAGCCAGCAACTTGGTTCTGTCCTTCGGCTCACGGGCCGTCGCCTCCTCCACGATCGGGAGGAGGGACTCGCGCAGAGAACCCAGTGTGGCAGTGAGTTGCTCCGTCGTAGCACCTCGCTCGAACTGATCCAGCAGGGCATCGTAGAGACAACCCTCATACCCCCAACCCTCGGCATGTTCGCGTGAAAGAGTTACCAGCTTCGACAAATGCGGGGCGAACAAGGAAAAATCGGCCCTCTTGCGGCTCTCCGCCCAGGCAGATTGCGCGAGAACACGCGCTTCGGCAAACTCCTGAACGAGACGCTTTGGCAAACAAGTGGAACGATCAAACTGGTGCCGCCACTCCCGTAAATTCGCCGAAACGTAGGGATCAGTCGCAGACGCAGCTTCCGCTTCCCCAATCCATTCGCCTACTTCCGGAGCAGTAAAGCGATCATGAAGATATCCACTGAACCAAGCCATCTGCTCCCCACGGTAGCCGATCCCAGAACTTGGCATCAACACCTCCTGATCCCAAGAAAGCAGGGAGGCCGAGTCGCTCACCAACTGAAGTTCTTTCCCCAGAGAGAGGAGATTTTGGTAGGGTTCATTCATAGTCTACTCCACCCTCCATTCAGCGATCCAAGCTCGATCACTTGTTCGACTCCCGCGCAAGATTCGCCAACACCTCAATCGAACCTGCCGACAACGTTCCGAGCACTCCCGAAGGTTTTCCCTCGATAATCCGCACTACGGTGACACCGACAGGTTTTCCATCAAGGGTGAATACCGGAATGCCCTGGGCAGTGCCCGCATCGGTCACGAAGAACGTCCTGTCCCCTTTGAAAACTCCAGTGATCCGTCCCATCACGAGCGTCGGCATGTACCCGTAGACTGCTGAAGAGCGCGACAGTCCCACCACCTGATCTGCGGCCTCGGCGGTCGCAGCGAACTGGGTCAGATCCACTCTTTCAAACACTTTGTTCAACGCCTTCGCCTCGGACGGGTCCGGCAGGATGAAGGCTACGTCCGCCTCAACGTCCTGGCGCAGGACCTTGCCATGAACTAAGGTGGAATCACCGTAGCTGATTTCAATATCCGAGAATTTGGTCACCGCCGATTGGATCGTCACCACTTTTTCCTCCATCTTGGCCTGTTGCCCTTCAAGGCCCACCGCCGCATCGATCGCGGAATTCGAAACGACAAGAAGACCGTCCGTCCCTATGGTCACCCCGAGCGTTCTCCGCTGTTGATCCCGATCGGGAAGCGGATCACCATTGGTTTTCGCTTGAAGCACTCCTTTGGCGGTCACTACCACGAGCGCACCTTTGTTCGCTTCCATCAACTTCCTGGCCTTCACTTCAACAGACTCCTGCGCCAAAAGGAGTTGGCCTGGAAATAGAGAAAATAGAGCAAAAAGCGGAAGCAGAGAAAAACGTTTCATTTGTTTCATAAGGATCGAAGGAAGGGAAGAGAGAACACCTGCAATGTTACCCAGCCGAGGCGGATGCGGAAAGTGATTTCTGCTAAAAACAAAAATGTGACTTCCGGTGATCGAATGAACGCCGAAGGTCACATCTGTGGAGAAAAAGTTGAGGAGATTATCTCGAATAAAGCTCAACCACAAGACGGACATTCACCATCGTGTCAATCTCTTCCGCATCCGGAAGACGATTCACGTTCCCTGTGAGACTGTCGTTGTCGAAAGAAAGCCAATCCATCACTGGACGAGCCGCAGTCAGATCGAGCGCACGAGCGGCGAGTTGCTGTGACCGGGTATTGTCACACACAGTGATCACATCCCCTGCCTTCACACAATACGACGGCACATCGACTCGCCGTCCGTTCACTCGGATGTGCCCGTGTCCGACCAACTGGCGCGAGGCGCGGCGGGTATTCCCCATTCCGAGACGGTAGCACACATTGTCGAGGCGAGTCTCGAGGAGTTGCACGAGGATATCCCCCGTGATCCCGCGACGACGTTGCGCTTCCGCAAAGTAACGGCGAAACTGTTTTTCAAGAATCCCGTATTGAAGACGGAGTTTCTGTTTCTCACCGAGAGCGACCGCATAGTCGCTCTTCTTTCTGCGAGCACCACGAGCACCGTGCTGACCCGGAGGGTAAGGGCGACGCTCAAGCGCCTTGGAGGGACCGAAAAGCGCCACTCCGAAGCGGCGGCTGATTCTATCTGTTGGACCTGTGTCTCTAGCCATGTCTCAGTAAAAAAAGTTAATTGTTGTCCAACAATGATTAAACACGACGAGCTTTCTTAGGGCGGCAACCGTTGTGAGGAACCGGGGTCACGTCAGCGATTTTCAAAACATCAATGCCAAGTCCCTGCACTGCACGGACCGCAGATTCCCTACCTGCACCAGGCCCTTTGACTCGAACTTCGGCTTGCTTCAGCCCATGCGACATCGCCTGACGGCAGGCATCCTGAGCAACAAGCTGGGCAGCATAGGCTGTGCTTTTCCGTGAGCCACGGAAACCCATCTTACCCGAACTTGACCAACCTATGACGTTTCCGTTCTGATCCGATACAGAAACGATCGTATTGTTAAACGTAGCTGCCACGTGAACAACACCAGTATGAACATTTTTGCTACCCTTGGCCTTGATGACCTTGGGTTTTTCAGCACCTTCGGCACCCTCCATCTCAAGGAAGATATCCTCGGCAGTGCGAGGCCTCTCTTTTTCCTTGCGGACTTCGACCGGAGCCGCGGCCACTTTTTCGGGAGCGCTGACCACGACTTCTTCTGTCGCACCGCCCACCTTTTCAGAAATTTCTTCTCCAGCCATCTTCTTAAGTCTTCTACGGATTATTTACGAATCACACCCACGGTCTTACGGCGACCTTTACGAGTTCTCGCGTTAGTTGAAGTGCGCTGCCCACGGACCGGAAGGTTCCTACGATGGCGATAGCCACGATAGCTATTGATCGATGTCAACCGCTTCAAATGGCCCTGAATATCACGACGAAGGTCCCCCTCGATCATCACTCCACCACCAGTGATCGCACTTGCTATGCGCCCCATCTGGTCGTCGGAAAGCTCGCCTGTCCTGATGTTTGGATCTACTCCAGCCTCCTCAAGAATCTTCGTCGCCGTTGTCCGGCCGATGCCATAGATGTAGGGAAGAGACGCTTCGATGCGTTTCTCGTTGGGAATTTCAACTCCGAGTAGGCGTGCCATAATTCAGGTAAGGATAAATTGAGATCAGCCCTGACGCTGCTTGTGACGAGGGTTCGTGCAAATTACACGCAGAACTCCCTGCCGCTTAATGATGCGGCAGTCACTGCAAAGGCGTTTCACTGAGGGTCTGACTTTCATGAGAAAAGAGTGGTTTGGGGTCTTGGAACAGTGGTCGAAAGAAACTCAACCGACTTAAAAAAGACTCCCCACGGTGATTTCCAGCGCGGGGACGGAATGTGTACTACAGATTTTCGGTCTCGCAACCAGTGTTTGTTTGAATGTTCGAATTTTTCAAAAAATTTTATTTTGCTCAAATCCCAGTTTCGCCAAGCAATTCGGTCGAGGAGGGAGCAAAACTTCTCTCGCGAGGAGTAAGGATTTCCGGTTCGCCGGTAGTGACTAGAATGGTATGTTCGAAATGCGCCGAAAGCGCACGGTCTGCCGTGATCACCGTCCAGGCATCACCAAGAATCTGCACGTCTTCGCAGCCCGCATTTACCATGGGTTCGATCGCTAGGACCATACCAGCTTGAAGACGGGGATTCTTGAAATGACGCGCGCTCATTTCGGTTGGGTCCCAGTAGTTCGGAACTTGGGGTTCTTCGTGCAATTTTCTCCCAACGCCATGCCCGACAAACTGTTTCACCACCGTGAATCCGAATCGAGAAACGTGCTCTTCGACCGCCCCACAGACGGAAGAAAGCAATTCTCCTTCCCTCGCATTTCCAATCGCCACGTAGAGAGATTCCTCCGTCGCAGAGAGCAGGGCCCTCGCTCCCGAAGACATGGTTCCAACGGTAACGGTTTTCGCATTATCGCCAATCCAACCGGTCGCAGTCTCGATGCCGACGTCGATTTTCACAACATCTCCATCAACAAGTATTCTGGAACCACCGATCCCATGCACCACTTCTTCATTGATTGAGATGCACGTTTGTCCAGGGAATCCCTTGTATCCGAGAAAAGCACTCTTGACCGATCGATCGGCCATGAATTGCGCAGCGGCGCGGTCTAATTCCCCGGTAGTAATACCGGCTTTCACCAGTGCGCAAGTTCGACCCAACACTTCAGCAGCAATGAGTCCTGCCTCGCGAAGTCCATCCAGTTCCCTCCCCGTGCGGAGTTGGATTCTAGATTTCCTCTTTGCCATGTGTCCTTTAGAACGAGTCCTATGGAATCCTATCGATTCGCGACCACCTGGTAGTAGACGATCCCACCGATGATGAGAACTGCAGCGATAACAAGCAACCAGAGAATTTGATTTCCGCTTGCCGCAGCCCCTTTTCCACCTGGTCCGTCAAAGCGGCCGCGAATCCTTCCTTTTCGGAGGAACCCGTCATAGTGGCGCTGAATCAGGTGAGTCTCGACCTGACGCATCACGTCAAGAAGAACACCGACCATAATAAGCAGACCTGTTCCGCCGAAAAACTGGGCGGCGAGAGGAGGAACTCCCATCATCTTAGTCAGAATCGGAGGCAACACAGCAACGATCGTCAAGAAAATCGCTCCCGCAAAGGTGAGCCGACTCATCGTCCGATCCAAAAATTCGGCAGTCGGTTTCCCAGGCCGAACACCAGGGATGTATCCACCGCTCTTCTTGAGATCATCAGCGATCTGATTCGGTTGAAACATCGTTGCCACCCAGAAGTAACTGAAGAAGAAGATCATCAGACCGGTGAGGGAGTAAAAAACGATTCCACTACCACCCCCGCCGAGAACCACGGAAAGATTCCGAGCCCACACTTCGTTCGGAAATGCCCAGCCAATAATCTGGGAAGGAAACATAAGAATTGCTTGAGCAAAAATGATCGGCATCACCCCTGCATAATTCACCTTCAAAGGCATGTGCTGCGACTGGCCACCATACATCTTCCCGCCCCGAACCTGTTTTGCGTAATTGATCGGGACACGGCGTTGCGCCTGGGTGATTGAAATGACCGCTGCAACGACAAAGAATAAGAAGGCTAACAAGGCAACCAACTGGAACGGTCTCAGGAGATTATCCCCGGCGCTCGCTACGTAGGTGTTGTAAACTTGATAGAGCGCTCCTGGCAGTGCGTGAATGATATTTACCGTAATGATGATCGAAACCCCGTTTCCAATTCCTCGTTCGGTAATCTGATCGCCGAGCCACATCAGAAACATCGTTCCGGCCGTGATGATGATCACTGTTTTGATGATAAAGAGCATCCCACCATCCGGGACCAACTCTTGAGTCGACACACTCGCGATGTCCCGTAGGAAGGGGTTCGCTTCTGGAGTCACCAACGATTTTGCAAGCATCACTCCCTGCAAAAGACAGAGAAGGATCGTGAGGACACGTGTGTATAGGCTGATCTTCTGGCGTCCACCCTCCTCACGTGAAAGTTTGCCTAAGGAAGGAACGACCGCAGTCAGCAACTGGATCATAATCGACGCACTGATGTAGGGCATGATCCCAAGCGCGAACAGTGCAGAGTTCTGAAGCCCTCCGCCACTGAAGACGTTCATCAACGCAAGAACTGCGGTAAGACCTTGGCTGTCGTTCGACTGCTGGTTTACCTGATTGTACCAGTCCTGAAGGACATTGCCATCGACCCCGGGGAGAGTGACTACCGCGCCGAGACGGACAATGACGATCACCAAAAGAGTGAACACGATCCGCGAACGAAGTTCCGGAATCTTAAAGGTATTGGCAAATGCTGAAATCATCGCAGGGGTCGGGAGGGTGTAGCTGAATTCCGGATCAAAAGTCCGCCTCCATAGGAGGCGTCCGGCATACAAACCGGAAGAGAGGCGCAGGCAATTACACCTCTGTGGCAGTACCGCCCGCTTTCTCGATCTTTTCTTTTGCGGTCGCGGAAATCTTTTCCACCGAAACGGTCAATTTCTTGGACACCTCGCCCTTCGCAAGAACCTTCACTCCGTCGAAACGACCTTTGACTAAACCCAAGGCGCGAAGCGATTCCTCATTCACCTCATCCCCGTCAGAAAATTTCACTTCCAAATCGGAAAGGTTCACGATCGCATACTGCGTCTTGAATTGAGCATTGTTAAATCCCTTCTTGGGAAGGCGACGAGCAAGGGGCATCTGACCACCCTCAAATCCAGGGCGAATCGAAGCTCCAGAACGGGCTTTTTGTCCCTTGTGGCCCTTGCCACTAGTCTTTCCGAGTCCGGAACTCTCACCGCGACCCACACGGCGGCTACGGTGTTTTGATCCCGGGGTGGGTTGTAAGTCGTGAAGTTTCATGAATGATATCTCCTATGAGAAAAATTAGAGGGCTTTTTTGTCCGCAAGGCGCTTTCCGCGGAGCGTGTAGATCTGCTCTTTCGTGCGCAGCTTCTCGAGGGCATTGATCGTCGCTTTTACGACGTTTGCTTGGTTGTTGGATCCCATCGATTTCGCGAGGACATCCTTGATGCCGGCGGCTTCCACCACGGCACGAACTCCACCACCTGCAATCAAGCCGGTTCCGGGAGAAGCTGGACGAAGCATCACCCGTCCACCGCCATGCTCACCGATTACCGGATGAGGAATGGTGTTCTTCGTGATGTTCACTTCGACCATAAATTTCTTGGAAGACTCGCTGGCCTTCTTGATGCACTCGGCAACTTCCTGGGCTTTCCCGAACCCAAAACCGACACGACCATTGCGATCACCACTGACCACCAAGGCGCTAAAGCTGAAACGACGTCCCCCTTTTACCACCTTCGAACAGCGGTTGATATGGACGACTTTCTCGAAGGAATCTTCAGACTCTTCCCGATAGGATGGTGGCGCATTGGCACGAAGAATATCCTCCGCTTTTTTCAATTTGTCGAACTTTCCACCTTCCGCTACCGGACTCGCGTCCTCGCTCGGAGAGGAATCAACGCTCTCCGCAGCCGCTGCCACTTCCGTCCCGGCTTCCGTTGGAACCACTGCTTCTTCTGCGGCAGGGTTTTCAGGCGTATTTTCGTTTACGATTTCGTCGCTCATTACTATCAAAAATTAAAAGTTGAGACCGGCTTCACGGGCAGCATCGGCGAGGGCTTTTACCTTACCGTGATATTTGAAACCACCACGATCAAAAACGACGGTTTCAATGCTGGCTCCCTTTGCTGCTTTCGCAACTGCTTCGCCCACTTTTGCGGCGGCTTCTTTATTGGCACCTTTAGCGCCGAGGGTTTTGTCCAGGGAGGACGCTGCCGCAAGAGTGCGCCCTGCGTCATCATCAATCAGCTGCGCGTAGACATTCTGATTGGAGAAATGGATCGCGAGACGCGGACGCTCCGCTGTCCCAGAAATCTTCTTCCGGATACGCAGTCTCACTTTGGCCCGTGCCTCTTTGCGAATATAAAGACTCATTTGTTTGTTCCTCTGTAAAATTTTGGAAATTACCGCTTCACGCTCTTACCTTGTTTCCGGCGGACTTTCTCTCCCTTGTAGCGAACCCCTTTACCCTTGTATGGCTCAGGAGGATAGTAGGATCTCACCTCTGCGGCAAACTGACCGACCATCTGCTTGTCGATCCCAGCAATCTTGATGTTGGTGTTTCCCTCAACCGTCACGGTGAGACCTTCTGGGATCGGATGTAGCACCGGGTGGGAAAAACCGAGGCTGAGATCGAGATCCTGCCCCTTTACTGTGGCACGAAATCCCACTCCGATGATTTCCAGATCTCGCGTAAATCCGTTCAGAACCCCTTCGATCATGTTCGCAATCAGGCTCCGGGCAGTCCCGTGCATGGCCCGAACGGTGCGCTCTTCGGACGTCCGGGAAACAACGAGAGACCCGTCGTTCTGTTCCACTTCGATCCCGTTCGGGAGACTCCATTGGAGCGTTCCCTTTGGACCCTGAACGTGGACTTGGTTTCCGTCCTGGACCTTGATCTCCACCTGTCCGGGGAGAGTGATATGCTTTCTTCCTATGCGCGACATGACTTGTTCCTTAATTGTAATTTCAGGCTCTTCGATGCGGTTACCAGACAAGTGCCAGCAACTCCCCACCGATATTCTGCTTCCGGGCAGTGTGCCCGGCCATGATCCCTTTTGAAGTGGAAACAATGGCAATTCCCATTCCCCCGAGAACCTTGGGGATCTCCTCACAACCAACGTAACGACGGAGACCTGGGCGACTAACCCGCTTGAGATTCTTCAGAGAAGGAGTGTTCCCCAGATAACGAGGCTTCACCTTGATCTCCGAGTGAACTCCTTCGCCCACCTTTTGATAGGACCAGAGGTAACCCTCTTCTTTGAGAATGCGGGCAATCTCCTCCTTCACTTTGGAGTAGGGTGCGGAAAACTCCTCCTTCTGCGCCAAGGTGGCGTTCTTGAAGCGGGTGAGGAAATCTGAAATGGGATCACTGACTACAGCCATGGTTCCTAAAAAGGTTAGTTATAAATATAAAAGTTCGATTAAGCGGCTGATCCCGGCTTGCGGAAAGGCATGCCAATGAGCGTGAGAAGCTCGCGAGCCTCGTTGTCCGTCTGTGCACTTGTCACAATCGTGAGGTCAAACCCGATCGTCCGAGTTACTTTGTCCAGTTCGATCTCCGGGAAGATCGTGTGGTCAGAGATACCGCAAGTGTAATTCCCATTTCCATCGAATGACTTCGAAGAAAGACCACGAAAGTCGCGAATCGTAGGGGAGGCTACGTTAATAAAACGATCTAAAAACTCCCACATTCTCGCCCCTCGGAGGGTGACACGCGCACCGACCGTATCACCGATCCGGAGTTTGAAGTTTGAAATCGCGTTTTTCGCTTTAGTTGGCACTGCGCGCTGGCCGGTGATCTTCCCGAGATCCCCGATCACTGCTTCGGCGGCCGCCTTGCGGTCTTCCGCCTTACCGAACCCGACGTTCAGGACAACCTTTTCGAGGGTCGGTACGCAATGAACATTCTTGTAGGCGAACTTTTCGTTCAAACCTGGAACGGCCTTAGTTTTGTAAATCGTTTTGAGTGCTGGCTCCATGTCCGTAAATGCTGACTGCTACTGAATTATTTGGAGACCAGCTTCACATTCGAAATGTGAATCGGCCCTTCCATTTCGATGATACCGCCTTCAGGGCGGTCCTGAGTTGGTTTGGCATGCTTCTTGATCATGCGGACACCTTCAACAATCACACGAGACTTCTCAGGGAAGACCTGGAGCACACGCCCCTTATCACCCTTACAGTTCCCCGTGATCACGACGACTTCGTCGTTCTTTTTAACGTGTGTCTTTACTCGCTTAGCCATGCTGATACCCTCTAAAAATTGATGATTGGAATGATTACAAAACCTCTGGAGCGAGCGAAACGATCTTCATGAAGTTCTTCTCGCGGAGTTCACGGGCAACTGGTCCGAAAATCCGGGTTCCCTTGGGGTTCTTATCTTTATCGATGATTACGATCGCGTTGCTATCAAAACGAAGGACCGAACCATCACTGCGGCGGATCGGAGCAGCCGTTCTGACGACCACGGCACGTACGACATCCCCCTTTTTGACATTTGCTGTCGGAATCGACTCACGGATGTGAGCTGTGATGATATCACCGACATGCGCCTGGCGAGACCGGGTCCCGATCACGCCGATCATTTTTGCGACACGGGCACCGGTGTTATCCGCTACCTGCACCTTGGATTCCATCTGAATCATGACAATAAAATAGTAAAAGTTTTCGGGGACTGGGAGAATGTTGCCACGGAATTAATGAGAAAGCACTTCTTTGAGCTTCCAGCACTTTAGCTTGCTGATTGGGCGAGTTTCTTCGATGAGAACTCGATCACCCACCTTGGCTTGGCCGGACTCGTCATGAGCGTAAAAGACGGAGGTACGCTTCACGATCTTCTTGAAACGCGGGTGTGGAACTCGACGACGGACTTCCACCACGATGGTCTTATCCATCGAATCGGATGTCACAACACCGACTCGGGTTTTCCGCAGACCGGCTTCACTCTGATTCTCTAACTCACTCATTTGTAATTCTTGAAATTGGTTGGGACGCACGATCGTTCCGATCACGCTGGAGAAGCATTCCGCTTCTGCGTCAAGAGCGTTTCAATCTTCGCTACTTCGCGGCGAGCCTGGCGGATCCGGGATGGATTCTCCAACTGGCCTGCTTCTTTCTGAACTCGAAGCATGAGGGCTTCTTCCTTCAGTTCACGACGGCGAGTAGCCAATTCGTCAACAGTCAGTTCGCGCAATTCTTTGATGGATGATTTTGACATCGTAGTACTCCTAAATAATGGGTTCGATTACTGATCGGAACGACGAACGAAGCGGCAACGGATACCGAGCTTGTTCGCGGCGAGACGGAGCGCCTCTTTGGCTGCCGTTTCCGACACGCCGGAAATTTCAAACATCATCGTGCCTGGGCGAACCACGGCCACCCAATGCTCCACGGGGCCTTTTCCTTTACCCATCCGAGTTTCGGGAGGGCGACCAGTGACAGGCTTGTGAGGGAAGATACGGATCCAAACCTTTCCTTTCCGCTTCAGATAGCGGTTCACCGAAATACGGCAGGCTTCGATCTGGCGGTTCGTAATCCAACCGCGCCCGAGGCACTGCAGACCGAACTCACCGAAGCTCACTTTGGTTCCTCGCGACGCATTCCCGGCACGACTGCCGCGATGGGTCTTGCGAAACTTCACTCTCTTGGGCATCAAGGGCATGACTTATCTCCTTCTTCTTTAAATTGATTTCGTGAATCCTCTCAGGGATCAACCGTTCGAATGCTCACGGCGCTGAGGGCGACCTCCGCCACCTCCACCGGGTCCGCGACCTCCTCCACCACCTTCACGGCGAGGACGCTTTGGCGCTTCACCAGGAACCTCTTCCTTCTTGTTGATCCAGACTTTGACACCGATGATCCCCCACGTGGTTTCCGCTTCGGCAAAACCGTAGTCAATCGGGACACGCAGAGTCTGAAGCGGCACTTTTCCTTCGCGATAGGACTCGGCGCGAGCAATGTCCGCTCCCCCGAGGCGGCCTGCCGCACGAATTCGGATTCCCTCGGCTCCGAAGTCCATTGCCGTTTGAATGGCACGCTTCATCGCACGACGAAACGAAACTCGACGCTCCAACTGCGTTGCAACCTGAGCCGCAACCCATGAGGAATCAAGCTCCGGCTGACGGATCTCAAAAATGTCAATTTTCACCTGAGATCCCTTGCACATTCTGCTGATCTCCGCAGTCATCACTTCAATTTCCTGACCGCGCTTCCCGATGATGAGACCTGGTCGGGAGGTATGGAGAGTGACACGGACACTGTTCCAAGCCCGCTCAATTACGACACGTGAGACAGCACCCTTTTGCAGTCTGCCCTCGAGATAACGGCGCACCTTGAGGTCGGCGTGCAGTTGTTCCGCATACTCCCGCTGAGGAGCATACCACTTCGACTGCCAGTCTTTATTGACCGCGAGGCGGAATCCGATCGGATGTACTTTCTGTCCCATATTACAAAATCAACGTTAATCGTGAATCACTTACCGTATTTCTCCTCATGGAGCGCAATCGCCTGCTTAATCCATTCTTCCCTGACGATTCGGCCTTTGAACGAGAGAAGCTCGTCAAATTCCTCCACGTTCCTCTCGGTCCAGGTAGCGATCTGCTCAAAACGATACACACCAATGGAATTGAGTGACTCCTCTAGAACGGGACCAACTCCACTGATCAATTTGAGGTCGTCAACTTCGGCGGGGGCGGAGTCATATACCAATCCGCGGACTTCGTCAACTCTTCCTCCTGTTGTCGCTGCTTTTTCCTTCACGGGAGCGACGGCAGCCGACTTCTCTGTCTTTTCGGTTTTGAGGGGTTTTTCCGTCTTAGAAACGTGTGCAACCTTTGCCTTCCGGGCATCTTTGGTTTCCGGTCCGCCCTCATTCGAGAGAATTACGGTGAGGTGACTCGTGCGCTTGCGAATGGAAGCGGCAGAACCACGGGCACGTGCTTTGAAACGCTTGAACGTAGGACCCTCGCCAACGACGGCGCTTTTTACGAAGAGACCGTCCACCGCGAGTTCAAAATTGTTCTCCGCATCAGCGAGAGCCGCCTTCATCGTCTTGCTGAAGAGTTCGGCACCTTTTCTCGGAGTGAAATTGAGGATGTCGAGTGCGTCGGAAACGGGCAATCCTTGAATCTCGCGGGCTACGTCGCGAGCCTTTCGTGCGGAGATCCTGGCAAATTTGTATGTCGATGTGACGTCCATGGTTCTAATAGTATAGTCTCTTATAAAGTTTGATGCCCGGGAAGCAGACGGATACCGTCTCCGACTTCCACTTCCCCTTCGCCTGCCATTCTCTCTTGAAGAACAGCGCCTGAAATTGACTCCCTTACGTCCACCACCAAGGCGGAATAGAGGGGACGGTCCCCGCGGAGTATTGCAATCGGATTCCCCACCCGAATGCCACTGTTGTGGCCTGCGTCAAGGACAACCAAGCCAATCCCGCTATCAATGCTGACAACATGGGCTTGAGAAATTTCTCCGGCGACGTTCTCTCCGGATGAATCGGTGGGAAGCAACTTCCCAGCTTCCGCGATCACTTTTTCTGCAGTCGCTCGTTCACTGTCTGGAAGTTGCGGAACTGCATGAAGCACCGTAAGAAACGACTCGCTGAGTTTCCGGATCGCAACGGACTGGCGCTCGATCTCCTGTTGTGCGATATCGAGATCCCGCACCGCCTTGAGGAGACGCTGCTCCAGACTGCCTTCTTCTTTTGTAAACAGGTCAACCCCGAAGGCCTGAAGCTTCAACTGATTCTCCCGAGAGGAGATCAGTTGTTCTTCGCTGATCCGAACCGCTTCGGAGAGGCTTTCTACCAACTCCTTCCGTTGCAAGTCCAACCCGGCACTGCGCTCCTTCTCAGCGGTGAGCTGATCTTGAGAAAGGGAGAGAGCTGCTTTCAATTCCCGTATTTCGATCGGTTCACTGGTGACTTCTTGTGAGTGCACCCCACCGACCCACAACCCTACGATCGCAACCGCAAGAGCGGAGCGAAAGAGACAGGTGATGGTATCGGTGAACATGAGGAATGATCGAACTATAGAATTACCCTTTGATTTTTGGATTGTGGCCCTGATGCCCGCCGAACTTCCGCGTTGGCGAAAATTCCCCGAGTTTGTGACCCACCATGTTCTCTGTCACGAAGACCGAATTGAACTCTTTCCCGTTATGAACCAGGAAAGTGTGTCCCACAAAGTCAGGTGTGATCATTGAACGACGCGACCAAGTCTTGATCGGGCGTTTCTGCCCGGACTCATTCATGACATCGATCTTGATCAGCAACTTGTGATCAATAAACGGTCCTTTTTTAAGTGAACGACCCATAATAATTTCTCTCTGTATTCAAACTGGATTAACGACGACGCTTTTTCGTTTTGCGGCGCTCAATAATGAACTGATCACTTCCCTTGTGCTTCTCACGAGTCCGCTGCCCCTTGGCGTGTCCCCAGGGACTTTTCAGGTGTTGGCGACCACCACCGGACTTTGACTTGCCTTCACCACCACCATTTGGGTGATCAACAGGGTTCATACACATACCGCGAACGGTGGGGCGGATCCCGAGCCAACGACTCCGACCGGCCTTGGCGCTTACCACTTGCTCATGCTGGTGGTTTCCGACAGTTCCGATGGTCGCATAACAACTCGTGTGAATTTTCCGAATTTCTCCAGACGGCAATTTCACGAGACCGTAGCTTCCTTCCCGGTTGGAAAGGATACAACTCTGACCAGCGCTCCGCGCAATCTGGCCACCCTTTCCAGGAGTCAACTCCACGTTGTGGATCGTTGAACCCGTTGGGATACTGGACAGCGGAAGAGCGCATCCTGGCTTGATGGGAGCACCTTCGCCAGCGGAGACTTGAGCATCTACCGTAAGGCCGCGAGGAGCGATGATATACGAGCGTTGTCCGTCGCCGTACTCAATGAGAGCAATGCGGGCGGTACGATTGGGATCGTATTCAATCGAGATTACCTTCGCAACGTCGCCGCGGCGGCTCCGCTTGAAGTCGATGAGACGATACTTCCGCTTATGACCACCGCCTTTATGGCGACAGGTGATGCGTCCGTGGTGATTTCGTCCACCCGTCTTTTTGAGCGGTCTACACAAACTCTTTTCCGGAGTTGAGGTCGTAATTTCCTCGAAATCCGGGAGTAGTTTGTACCGATTGGACGGCGTGATTGGTCTGTAAGATTTTAAACCCATGGCTTTTTAAGCGTTGACGCTTAGACAAATTCGATAGATTCGCCCTCCGCGAGGCGAACAAAGGCTTTCTTCCAACTTTTGGTTTTACCGAAGTCGGCACGGCGCTCTCGCTTCTTCTTCCCGCTGTAGTTCGCGGTACGAACGGCGATGACTTTTTTACCGAACAGTTTTTCTACTGCCTCAGAGATCTCGAGCTTATTGGCCCGACGATTCACTTTGAAGACGTAGACATTGTTCGCCTCAGTGAGGAGCGTTGCTTTCTCACTGAGCTGGATCGTGTCGATGACTTGAAAAATATCTTTCATGCTACTGGTCTTCCTGAAATTCAGTTTGCCGTTCTGGCCGCGAGGGTTTCGAGAGCCGATTCCACCACGACGATTTTGCTGTAGTGCAGCAACTGCTCAGTGTTGAGCTCGTGAGCAGAGATGAGAAGAGCGGTTTGGCAGTTGCGTGCCGCACGCTTGGTCTCCTCGGAGAACTCGTTGCTCACAATAAGAACCCTCTTTACGTTTCCGGCAAGACCATTCACTTCCTTAAGGAAACTCTTCGTCTTTCCATCGGAGATTGCAAAGTCCGAAACCGTGAGGACGGATTCCTCCAGAATGCGCTCGGTGAGAGCCTTCGAGAACGCAAGACGCTTGGTCGCCCGATTCACTTTCTTCGAGTAATCCCGATAACGGGGTCCAAAAACAATACCACCACCACGGTGGATCGGAGACGCGTTCCCCCCTTGACGGGCACGACCGGTTCCCTTTTGCTTGAACGGTTTTTTTCCGGTCGCAGCCACTTCCCCACGAGTCTTCGTGTGAGCAGTACCGCTACGGCGGTTTGCGTGCATGGCCACGATCACATCGTGAACGGCCTGGCGTCCGCGCGCAGCATCTTCCACGAGGGTGATGCTGGCACTTTTTGCGCCTTCGAGATTGAGAGTCTTAGCTGCCATCTTAAATATTCCTTTTAATCAATCAGGTTATAGGATCAGCTTTCGCCACCCTCTTCGACCGGAGCGGATGCTGCGGGTGCACCACCGGCTTTCAAATTCTGAACCGGTCCTTCCTTTTTCTTTGCAGGCCGGATCACGACGTAACCACCACGAGCTCCGGGAACCGCTCCGCTGACAAGGATGACATTGTCATCGGGACGCTTTTGAACGATTTTCAGATTCTGAATCGTTTTGTGGTCATTCCCCTGACGACCAGGCATTGCCTTGCCCTTCCAGATACGACCGGGATCAGTTCCCGCTCCAACACCACCGGGACGGCGGTGCATCATGTGGCCGTGCGCTTGAGGCTGCCCGGAGAAGTTGTGACGGCGCATAACGCCTTGAAAACCTTTTCCCTTGCTCGTGCCGATCACATCGACCCACTGACCTTCTTCGAAAAGGTCGAGACCAGGATGGCCTACTTCCGGAAGCAGATCATCATTCTCAAGTCGAAACTCGAGAATCTTCCGCTTTGGAGTGCCCCCATTTGCCTTGATGTGTCCAATTTCGGCACGGTTGAGACGCGATTCCTTCTGATCGCCGTATCCCACCTGGACGGCGGTATAACCGTCTTTGTCCGAAGACTTTTTCTGGAGGAAAATGTTATCACTGATGTCGATTACCGTCACCGCGACCGCCACACCTTCGTTGTTGAAGATGCGGGTCATTCCCACTTTTTTTCCAATTAATCCGATGCTCATTGCACTCGTCTCTAAGTAAAGTTGTAAGGATTTCGACCTGATTAGATCTTGATGGTGATGTCAACACCGGCGGGGAGATTCAATTTCTTGAGTTCGTCTACCGTGCGTGACGTAGGCTCAACAATATCAAGGAGACGCTTATGCGTCCGAATCTCGAACTGCTCGGCCGACTTCTTGTTTACGTGAGGTGAACGGTTCACACTGAATTTCTCGATGCGAGTCGGAAGCGGGATCGGCCCAGCAACACGGGCACCCGTGCGCTTGGCAGTTTCGACGATATCCATCGTAGACTTGTCGAGAAGTCTGGCGTCATAGGCTCTAAGCCGAATTCGAATACTTTGTCCCTGCATTTCAGTTTACTCGTTTAAATTAAATCACTTCGCGTCACACATATTGCTCCCGCATTCTTTCCAGAATCACGTTAGGCACTTCTTCAAACCGCAGCGGCTCCATAGAGAAACTCGCCCGTCCCTTCGAAAGACTTCTCATGTCCGTTGCGTAACCGAACATCTCGGCCATTGGCACTTCGGACCGGATCTGACTCAACCCGTTGCGCGCATCTACTTCCGAGATGCGACCGCGACGGCGATTCAGATCACCAATAATCTCGCCCTGATACTCATCAGGGACATCAACATTTACCTGCATGATAGGCTCCAAGATCGCGGGAACCCCCGATGCCACCGCCTCGCGCATTGCCATGATCGCTGCGATCCGGAAGGTATGCTCATTAGAATCCACATCGTGACTCGATCCACCAACCAGATCCACATGGAGATCTACGAGGGGATAACCGAGAATTACCCCGTTCGTCAAAGAGTCTTTAATTCCAGACTCGCAAGCACCGATGAATTCCTTGGGAATTTCCCCGCCGGTGATCCGGTTGTTCATCGTAAATCCTTTTCCACGTTCGTTCGGCGACACGTGGAGGGTGACGTGAGCATATTGACCTTTCCCGCCGGTCTGCTTGATCAACTTGTAATCACCCGTTCCCTTTGCGGTGATTGTTTCACGATAGGCAATCTGCGGTTTCCCAGCATTCGTGCGAACGGAATATTCAAGCTCCATTCTCGACTGAATGATCTCCAGGTGGAGTTCACCCATACCGGCAATAATCGTTTGGCCAGTCTCTTCGTTGGTCGACACCACAAAAGTGGGATCCTCTTCGGAAAGTCGAGCCAACGCTTCGGTCAGTTTATCGGAATCGGCCGTCGTTTTCGGCTCCACTGCCATCGAAATGACCGGATCCGGGAACGCAGGTGGCTCCAGCATGATATCAAAACCTTCTGCATGGAGAGTGTCCCCGGTGCGGGCGAACTTCGGCCCCACGATCGCGGCGATATCACCAGCGTAGCAGGTATCAATATCCTTGTGATCGTTCGACTGAATCTGGATCAAGCGCCCAATCCGCTCGGCTCTACCGGTGCGCGAATTAAAAACCTTGTCTCCTTTGGAAACTTTTCCAGAATAGACTCGAATAAAAACGAGTTTTCCGACAAATTTGTCTGACCAGAGCTTGAAGGCGAGGGCACAAAATTTTCCGTTGTCATCCGCCGGCGCCTCCAGTAGCACGTCCTCATTCCCGACCTCCATACCCTGAGCGGGTTGGACCTCCATCGGACTCGGCAGGTAGTCCACTACGGCATCCAAGAGATACTGAACTCCCTTATTTTTGAATGCGGAACCACCGATCACAGGAATGATGGCACTGGCTATGGTAGCACGTCGAAGACCCGCCTTAATGTCCGCCGGAAGAATTTCCGATTCGTCGAGGAACATCTGCCCAATCTCGTCATCGGCATCAACAAGCGCCTCAAGAAGGGACTCGCGAGCCTGGAGAGCGATTTTCATCTGCTCGTCGGTCAACTCGGTGACTTCGTAGGTCGAACCGAGAAGATCATCGTCAGAGTAGATCACTGCCTTGAGACTCACGACGTCAATTTGACCCTTGAGATTCTCCTCCGAACCAATAGGGATCAAAACTGGATGGGCATTTGCACCGAGCTTTTCGCGAACATCCGCAACCACCGCAGCGAAGTCAGCTCCGACGCGATCCATCTTGTTTACAAAAATGAGACGAGGGACCGCATATTTGTCAGCTTGACGCCAGACCGTTTCCGATTGTGGCTGGACCCCGGCAACTCCACAGAAAACGACAATGGCACCATCCAGAACACGGAGCGAACGCTCCACCTCGGCAGTGAAGTCCACGTGCCCAGGAGTATCAATGATGTTTACCCGCTGCTTCTGATCAAGAAACCCTTTATAGACACCAGCCTCTTCGGATTGCAACCACTCGCAAGTGACTGCCGCCGAAGTGATCGTGATTCCGCGAGCCTTCTCTTGCTCCATCCAGTCAGTCGTTGCCTGACCATCATGGACTTCTCCGATCTTGTGGATCATACCCGTATAGAACAGAATCCGCTCGGTGAGCGTCGTCTTCCCTGCATCGATGTGCGCGGCAATCCCGATATTGCGAGTCCGCTCAAGCGGGAACGCGCGATCGGGAGAGTTATGACCAGCACTCATCTTTGCAGAGGGAGGATTCTGTAGGGTAGCAGCCACTAAATTTTACCAGCGGAAGTGAGCAAATGCGCGGTTGGCCTGGGCCATCTTGTGAGTCTCGTCACGCTTGCGGACCACCACACCTTGATTGGTGCTGGCGTCGCGAATTTCATTCGCAAGAGCAATGTGCATCGGCGTGCCACGGCGACTGCGGGCAGCGTTTACGATCCAACGCATCGCTAGCGCCTCCTGACGGTCGAGGGAAACTTCGAGCGGGACCTGGTAGGTTGCCCCACCGACCCGACGACTCTTCACTTCAACGCGAGGTTTTGCGTTTTCGACCGCACGGTTGAGAACTTCAACCGGATCGACGGATTCTGCACCCTCGTTCGCACGATCGATTGCCGCATAGACAATCCGCTCTGCGAGAGCACGTTTCCCCTGATGCATCACTTTGGACACCAGCTTTGATACGACAGGACTGTCGTATCTTGCATCGCGCCGCTCAGGCTTGCTGTAGACTCTTTTTCTTCGGGACATAGGATTATTTCAGTCGAAAACTAAGACATTCGTATCGCCGGAGAGATTATTTGACAAAAGCCAAACAATCACCCCTTCGGCCGCTTGGTTCCATACTTGGAACGGGCCTGCTTACGCTTGTTCACTCCGAGCGTATCGAGCGCACCACGAACGATGTGGTAACGGACACCCGGTAAATCTTTCACACGACCACCACGCACAAGCACGATGGAGTGCTCTTGCAGATTGTGGCCTTCACCGCCGATGTAGGCGATCACTTCTTCACCGTTAGTGAGCCTCACTTTAGCAACCTTACGAAGCGCCGAGTTCGGCTTCTTAGGGGTACGAGTGTAGACCTGAAGACAAACTCCGCGGCGTTGCGGGCAATCATCAAGTGCGGGAGACTTGGATTTCACAGGCTTGGCCTGCCTCCCTTTTCGTACTAGTTGGTTAATCGTGGGCATAACGTTTCCGTCAGTTTAGAAAATTTTTGGCGTCCAAGTTGCTTTACTCGGTCATCCCGGAAGGGATTCAGACCAAAGAAAGACCCCGCTCACAGGACACCTGGTCTGAGCGGGGGGCGGGAATATAGACGGTCTAAGGAAGGCCGCAACCAGAATTTATCGCATTTTTATCGAATCTTCGGCGGCTTTCTAAAACAATTTGGAAAGGTTTGGGAAATCCTTCCTGAAAATGATGACGGATTTGAAAAGTCATCAAATTATAGTAACTCCAACGGAAGTACAAAAATCAAATCCTTTGTAGTAGCAGGAGGCGGATTTGAACCGCCGACCAAAGGCTTATGAGTCCTCTGCTCTACCCCTGAGCTATCCTGCCGTCCACAAAAGCGGTCCGTAAGGAACTTTTCCCCGGCGAAATGTCAAGCATTCGTTCCGGGTTTCTCGCAGCTCGTCGAATAGGGTAGCGTGGAGGCCTAGACCCTCTTCAGGCGAAGGTTTTGGCCTCATCGATTTCTACAAATTCATCCACCGTAAGCCCTCGGCGATCACAAACGGGATCGTCAAGAGACTCACGAAGGAGGTGATCATGACAATCTGGATCGCCACCTGAGGCTGTCCACCGTAAAGCCGTGCGAGAACGATCGGGGTGATTGCACTTGGCATAGCGGCCTGAACTACGAGGAGACGCGTAAGATCGGAAGATATCGGGAAAAGAAACGCAACAGCAAGAATGAGGGCGGCATGGAAACCGAGGCGCACAAGAACGCTGATCGCTCCGACCCGGAAGGCGTTGTCGAGGATTCCGTGCCGAAAGAAGTGGCTCATGGTCGCCCCTATCATAAAAATCGACATGGGGATGGCACATCGACCGAGCATCTCGACACTGGTAGTGATCACCCCCGGCACATGGACATAGAGGCCGGTGTAGTTGAGGATCAGGGCGATAGTGAGAGCGATGAAGGGGCCGTTGATGACGGATTTCAACCCGGCTCTACCCGTCAGAATGGCAAATCCAACGGTCCACATCGCGATTTCTGCGCCCACCCCGAATACAAAAACCAGTCCGGACGGACCGGAATTGTCCGGAAAAAGCTCTACCAAAATCGGCAGCGGGAGGAAACCGTAATTCTGAATTCCCGTGCTGAGCGTAAAAGTCCGCAGACCGTTCCCCTTTCGCAACGATCCGATGAGCCCTCCGATCCAAGCGAACAAAAAACCGGCAACAGTCAACGCAAATCCGAGCCCGATCGCCCACGCGGCCGGGGCTACGGTCTTCAGGGCAGGATTGCCTGGAATCAGGGAAAGAATGAGGCAGGGAGTGAGAAGATTCAGCCCGATCTTCATCATTCCAGTCTCGGTCTCTTCACTCAGCCATCCGCGACGGTGAAAGAGAAACCCGATCGCAACAACGAAAAAGACCGGCAAGGTCGCGGAAAAGATCGTGAGATAGGAGGGCATATCAATCAATTCCCCGCCGCCTGTCTTCCGCGTATCCGCGCAGCATGAGACCCAGTCCACCCGCGATGAGGACGATCATCACAAAAAGAGGGGTGGCTTTCACCTCGCCACCAGGACGTCCACCGGGTTCCAGTTTCATAGAGCAGTAAAGCGTATCGCGGGACACAGGCAATAGGGAGAGCACAAATTAGAGTCCGACCATTTCACTCCAGATTCTCACGATCTTTGATTTCACCGACCCTAGGTCACCGGTGTAGTTGTTGATAAAAATCGCAAAAGCATACCGTTTCCCCGAGCGGGCATTCACATATCCGGCGTAGTTCCTCACCCGGTCGATCGTGCCACTTTTTGCGCGTACCCGACCATCGGCTGCGGATCCACCTCCTATGCTTTTCAGAGTTCCGGACTGCCCCGCTGTCGGGAGAGACGAATAAAAGGCGTCGTAGTGCTCCCCCTTTGCCGCGTAATAAAGCATCAGAGCCATCTGCCGAGGAGTCACCGTATCGGCACGAGAGAGCCCGCATCCATCTCCCATAAAAAACCCGGTCATATCGACTCCTTTCTCCGCCCAGTGGGCCTCCGTCACTGCCGCAGCAGCCGCCGTGGTTCCCTTTTTCCCGGCAGCGACGGCGATCATACGATGCATGCATTCCGCCTTCAGATTGTCGGATTTGTAATTCGTTGTGAGAAGTAGGCTACGAAGACTGTCCGAGGACTGATCGAAGATTTTTGTTCGCGCTGGAATTTCTTTGCCCGCACTGGCGAGAATCCGATCCGTCGTCGCCTCTCCAGAGACGGGGATTCCGTTTTTGATCAGGTACTCGCTGAAAGCACGCGCACAGAAGTAGGCAGGATCGGGCAAGGCCCCTTTGATGGAGAATGAACCACTCCCCGCCGGGACACTTCCCCGCAGCGTGAACACTTTCCCGTATGGATCGCCGTAGATATATCCCTGATCCCCGGAACCGGACGATCCGACCCGCATTTCGTTGAAAAACTCGATTCCCGGCAACTTCGGATCCGTTCCTTTGACGGGCGCGATCGCCCCGACGGAAGAGGTGCCGAAAGTCACGTGGAACAAGTTTTCGTGAAAGGTAAGCCCGCAGGCGGCAGCCCCATAGTAGTTGCCCATGTCATTCCACTGCCAGGTGTCCGGTGTCAGGATCGTGCCAAAGACGGAAGCGTCTCCGACGATGGTCCCGTTGATCGATTTGATCCCCGCTTTGTCGAGCGCCTCTTTCCACTTCGAAAAAGTTCCACTGGTCGAGTCCGCCCCCAGAGTCGGATCCCCTCCGCCGCGGATGATCACGTCTCCGGCGAGCATCCCGTCCTCGTCGAGGGTTCCAGTCATTTGGATCTCCGTGACAAAACGGTAGTCAGGTCCGAGCAGTTCATTCACCGTCGCCGTAGTGAAAACTTTCATGGTGGACGCCGGAATGAGCCCGGTATCCATCTGGAAACCGGCCGCATCCTCCGGCCCCCCATCGATCGGGAGAAAACAGACCCCGACGGACGCAGTTTTCAATCCCGCCTCTCCTGCAACCTGTTTGACTTCTGATACGACGTCCTCAACTGACCCCGCAAAAAGGCCCGGAGTTATCGCGAGGCAGGAAACGGATAAAAAGAGGTTGAGGAGAAAAAACTTCCGCTGCATCGAGAAGCGTCTTCCGGGAAGCTTCGGGGGTCAACTCCTCGATTTCTCTCAGCGGACGCGACGGAGCGGTTTTTATTGTGAAAACGCTTCGCTTACTCCGACTCCCGAAAGACAATGGACGACGGATTTCCCACCGGTGCGTAATGTCCGGTGAACTGCAACGAACCGGTCGTCGAGTCGACCCGGAAGACCGCGATGTGATCGGCTCGTTGATTGCAGCAGTAGAGAAAATTTCCAGAAGGATCAAGGGAAAAGCTCCTTGGATAATCGCCCCTCGTCCATTCCTCTCCCAAGTAGGTCAACTTCCCGTCCTCATCTACGGAAAAAATCGCGATGCTGTCATGAAGACGGTTTCCCGCATAGACAAATCGACCGTCGGGGGAAACCATGATGTCCGAACAGAAATTACTTCCCGCGAACCCAGGTGGCAGGGTTGAGATTGTCTGTTTTTCCACAAGGGAACCGTTTTCCGAGTCGAACGCAAAAAGAACCACGGTGGAACCTTCTTCTTGAACCGAATAGAACCACTCCCCGTTCGGATGAAAGGCAAAATGCCGGGGACCATCACCCGGAGGGAGGGGAATCGGTCCAGACTCATGTGGCGAAAGTAGGCCCTTCTCCACGTCAAAGTTCCAGACATAAATTCTGTCCTGCCCCAAGTCCACGTGAAAAACATATCGTCCCGACGGATCCGCTTCGATCATGTGAGCGTGCTCCTGGTCATGTCCACTGATCGCAAAACTCCCGGGAGGTGCGTTTGTCGCGGTCGTTGGCCCGACCGACCCGGCGTCCTGTTTGTGATCCGTCGCTTCACCAAGACGGCCATCCTCCTGAATCGGAAGAACCGAGATCGATCCACCGAAGTAATTGGCCACAAAGAGGTAACGACCGGAAGGGTGCAAACTAAGGTGGGTCGGTCCTTTTCCGCCGGAGGAAACCGAAGCGAGTAGGGTAAGGGTCCCGTCCTTCGGATCGACCGAGAAAGTGCTCACCGAACCAGCCTCATTTTCCCCTATCCGTTCGGTTTCATTCGCGGAATACAGAAATTTCTTTGTCGCATCCCAAGCAAGGGCACTGGGACTATTCCCCATCTCGTAGACTCCGACCGGAGTCATTGCACCGGTCGCCCGGTCAATCGTGAAAAGGTGGATCCCCCGACCGTTCCCCGGCGGCAAATCGACCTGCGTCGCCCGCATATTCTGCAAGGGGGACGTGTAAGTGCCCACATACGCATACAGCAGTCCCTTTCCGGGGGCCTCCTCACACTGCCCGGAAGGGATCGTGACTAGTAGCAGTCCCAGAGCGATCGATGCGAAAGAACGAACGGAGAGAAATCGGGTGCTCGTTGACATGAGATTCGGCTTGAGAGAAATCGATCTCACTCCGCAGTGGGTGCCGTTGGTTTTGCGGCCCGAATGGAAAAATCGTCATACTGGACATCATTGATGTTCGTCGTGAGACTAACCACCGATTTGGTCTCGTGCGAGAGCCCGGACGACTTCAATTTTCCAACCTCAAAACCGTTCACCGAAACCGTCACTTCGTCGCCTTTTGACTGAATCAACAGTTCATGCCACGTCTCCCGCTTCAGATCGAGCGCGAAACTAGCTGTTTTTGTCTTCAGCAATGCCTCCGTCGCTTCATCGAGAGTTCCGCCGGCTTTCCGCTTTTCGTAGATCGAATTCTCAAAGCTCCCCGTCTTTGCATCGCTGATGGATCCTCCCGTGGGATTGATCGAGATGCTGCAAATGTGGCCCGCATGGGAATCTTTGTAATCCTTGTCGTCCATCCATACGTTGAAACGCTCCGCCGCCTCGCCCGCAAAATTGAATTTCACTTTGATCTCCAGATCCTGTTTGCCCTCGAAGCGGATCGCGTCAACCCCCGCGTGATCGTTGATATCGATCGTTTTACCGATAAGAACCCCGCCTTTTACGACACTCTCACTTTTATAGTGGCCCCACTGCTCGCCAAACCCGTCTTTCTCGAAATCGTCGGCAAAAATGAGCTCGGTATAAGCGCTCTCATCCTTTTTCTCGGTGCCACCGAGTCGTTTGGCATCCCATTCCTTGATCCATTCCTGGTCTTCCGCAGAAAGCGTCTCGACTGGCACCTCGAACGTTTTCCGATTTGCCATAATCCGGATTTTTCCGTCCCGTAGGTCGAGCACCTCCGCCTCGATGCTCTTCCCATCCTGATTGGTAAACGTGCGTACCTCCCTTGCGAAGGAAAGTTGGAGCGTCAGCACAAAACAGGCGAGAAAAAGGAGAACAGTTTTCATTTTGAAGAAGTATGAGCCACCACCGCCCGCTTGGTCAATGGATTTTCCGAAGGAATCGTGGAGTTCTCATCCCTTTGTTTGCTCCGAGGTCCAAACGTAAAGGTCAATCACCGCTTTGACTCTGGCAAAATACTCCCGCGTGCGCACCTTCCTGGAATCTTCGTAATCGACCCTCTCACTCCGCAATGCGATCGCATCGAGCCCGTAGTGGTCAGCGATGAAGAGCGCCCGATTCACATGGAAATCGTCGGAAATGATGATGACACTGTCAAAACCGAAAACCGCTTTTGCCCGCATCACCGAATCATAGGTCCGCAGACCCTGATCGTCAGCGAGAATGGCCGACTCGGGAACACCCAACTCCTTCAGTTTTGCGATCATATCGCGGGTCTCGTCGTAATATTTTGAGTCGCGATACCCGCTCACGAGCAGGCGGTCGACTTTCCCCTCCTGATACAAGGCCGCCGCTGCGGTCAGACGGTTCACAAAATGTTGATTGGGTGTGTCAGGTCCGACCTTTTTGGACGTCCCCAACACGATCCCCACCGCCCTCGCCTCGATCTCGGCGGCCGAGTTGAAGACCCGTCCCTGCGTCGAAAGTACAATCCAGAGATTGCATACCACCACAACCGCCGCGACGGAAAGAAGCGGTAGGACAAACATCCAAAAAAAGATGGAGCGCCAACGTTTGCGAGCCATGGTTCGAAGTTCCCTACAATATCCCGCAAACTCTGCGGTGGCGTATTTTCCCTAAAATTCCTTCCTGTTTTACACTTCTAAACGAATTGATCTTCCAATGAGAACGGTTTTTCGAGTTTTTTCCTATCTAAAGCGCTACCCACTCCTCGCGGGTTCCCAGCTGACCTGTGCGGTCCTCATGACCCTACTCGTGATTGTCTTTCCAGGCGTGACCAAAGCGATCACCGCAGAGGTGATCCCGCAACGAGATTTCGACCGCCTCCTTCCACTCGCACTCCTCGCCCTCGGGACCTTTTTTGCGACTAATCTCTTCAACGCCCTCCGCATTATCCTGAACAATACGTTCGAGCAGAAGGTCATCTTTGATATTCGGTCGGATTTGTATCGAAAAATCCAGCGTCTTCCGATGCAGTGGTTCGACAACAAACGCACCGGCGACATCATGACCCGCGTGACCGAGGACGTCACCGCGATGGAGCGTGTTCTCATCGACGGAATCGAACAGGGTGTAGTCGCCCTCCTCCAAGTGTTTGTCGTGGGCGGATACCTCTTTTATCTCGATGCACACCTCGCTCTCATCACCATGATCCCGATGCCATTTCTCGTCATCGGGGCGTGGGCCTACACTCATACCTCCCCCGCCCGCCACCGGCGAGTACGAAAGGCAACGAGCAGTATGAACTCGCTCCTACACGACAACGTCGACGGGATTCAGCAAATCAAGATCTTCACCCGGGAGGAAGAGGAACTAGGACGCTTCAATCGTTCCAGCAACAAGCTGCGCGAAGCGACACTCCATCTCATGCGGGTCTGGGCAGCCTACAATCCCTCGATGGAATTCTGCCGGAACGCCGGCTACGTACTCGTCATCGGATTCGGAGCCTGGTCCGTCATGAACTCTCCCGATCAACAGGCCCTCGAAGCGCAAACCGGAGTATTTGTTGCCTTTTTGGTCGCCTTAAGCCTCTTTTACGAGCCCATTTCGCGACTGAACGGCCTGAACCAAATCATTCAAGCAGGACGAGCGGCCGGGGAACGGGTCTTTGAGATCATCGACGCGGAAGAAGAAACCGGTCTCGATGACGGAGAGATCCTCTCGAAGCCAGTGCGGGGTGAAGTCATCCTGAAGGACGTCGAATTCTCTTACGGGGACAATATCCCCACCTTACAAGGCGTCTCGATGGAGGCAAAACCGGGGCAAATGATCGCTCTCGTCGGCCACACCGGCGCGGGCAAATCGACCATTATCAATCTCCTCACTCGATTCTACGAAACCAGTGCCGGGGAAATCTCCATCGACGGAAAATCGATCCATTCCCTGAAAAAATCGTCACTTCGGGATGCTACCGGATACGTCACGCAGGAAAGTTTCCTCTTCAACGGATCGGTCCGGGAAAACCTCATCATCGCCCGTGAAGACGCGACAGAAACCGAAATGTGGGATGCCCTGCGCGCCGCCAATGCATCGGCATTTGTCGAGGCACTGCCCAAACAACTCGACACCAACGTCGGCGAGCGAGGAGTGAAGCTCTCCGTCGGAGAGAAGCAACGAATCTCGATCGCCCGTGTGATTTTGAAGAATCCGCCCATTCTCCTGCTCGACGAAGCAACCGCGAGTGTCGACACCGAGACCGAAAAACTCATCCAGGAGGCCCTCGAAAAACTGATGTCGAACCGTACTAGCTTCGTCATCGCCCACCGCCTCTCGACCGTGCGGAACGCAGATCGCATCTACGTTCTCGAGCAGGGCCGCATCGTCGAAGAAGGAGATCACGAAACTCTCCTCGCTCGCAACGGCACCTACTCGATGCTCTGCCGTCAGAGCCTCATGGCGATGGAAAAAGTATCTCAGTGACCCGGTCGGGAGCGGGTTACAAGCAGTCAGAGGAGATTCGTTCGGGAGTTTGTCATAGTGGAACGGTTCCTTTCGTCAAATTCGGGCGACGCCTCCATTCAATCATCACATCACCCGGCAACCCGGTTCTGCAAACTGCGAATGACGCAATCCGCTTCGCCCCTCGGAATCTCTCTGGAAAATCTATTTATTCTAAGCTATCATCATCCATGAAGTTTTTTGCCTTCCTCCTCCTGCTGGCGTCGATCGGCAGCGATGTCTTCGCATTCGAGATTCCGTCCGGAGCCTCGCAGGTGATCGTGGGTACATCCGATGGCTGGAATTCCTCCCATGTAAAACTCGCTCTGTATGAAAAGCAGGGAGGGAAATGGATCACCGTCGGCCCCAGCTGGTCGGGTCGTCTGGGAAAAAACGGACTCGTCTGGGGGCGTGGCCTCCACCCGGTGCCGGAAGGTGCCAAAATCAAACGGGAAGGAGATGGCCGTGCCCCTGCCGGAGTCTTTGATCTTGGTGGTGCCTGGGGGTACGCCCCATCGATCCAGAAGGCTCCTTCGCTCAGTTATGTGCAAGTAACCTCACGGGATCTCTGGTACGAGGACGTGAACTCCCCTCTCTACAATCAATACCTCCGCATCGATCACGATCCCTCGACCGCAGCGGAGAAGAAAGCGCAAATGAAACAAGGAGACGCAGCGCACTCCCTGAAGCTCTTCATCGCTCACAATGCCTACCCACGCACTCAAGCAGGAGCAGGATCGTCGATCTTTTTCCACATCTGGCGCAACGGCGGAGGATCCGCGACGGCCGGCTGCACCACTATGGCGGAGGAAAACCTCAAGCGCCTCATTGCCTCGATCGATCCGGCAAAACGCCCTCTCTACGTGCTGCTCCCCCAAGCAGATTATGAGAGACTCCGCCCCGAGTGGAAACTTCCCTGACCTGCAAATGGCGACCTCTCCGAGGTCTCACACGGAACAAATCTCTACGGCCTGCTTCAGTGAAGCGATCTTGTTGTCGCGCTTGGGGATAAACTCTTGAGCGACCCAGCCGGTGTAACCCGTCTCGACGATGGCTTTCATGATCGCCGGGTAATAGAGTTCTTGCGTCTCATCGATCTCGGCACGACCCGGGACTCCACCGGTGTGGTAGTGGCTGAAATAGGGATGGCGGGACTGGATCGTCGCGATGATGTCGCCTTCCATGATCTGCATGTGATAAATGTCGTAGAGCAACTTAAAATGCTCTGACCCCACCGCATCACAGAGCGCTACTCCCCAGGTGGAGAGGTCGCACATATAGTCTTTGTGATTCACTTTGGAATTGAGCAGCTCCATCGTCAGGGTCACGCCGTGTTTTTCGCAGAGCGCCATCAGCTTTTGCAGACCGACGGCACAGTTTTTCAGGCCTTCCTCGTCGTCCATGCCATCGCGGTTTCCGGAAAAACAGATGATATTTTGGAAACCCGCCGAGGCGCTCTCTTTAATGAGGGGTTCGTAGATCGAGACGAGGGTGTCGTGATGCTCGATTCGATTAAATCCGTGAGGAATGGACCCGATCTTTTTCTTTACCCCACCGACCTCTATCTCCACCGAGGGAAAACTCACCATGGCGCAATGCATCCCGTGTTTTTTCAGGGTCGCAAAATCTGTCGGATCGAGTAGATCGATGGACTCCAGTCCGAAACTCTTCCCCGCAGTGCAAAGATCATCAAGGGAGATGTCTTTGTAGCACCATTTGCAGGCGGAATGTCGGATCTTTCCGGCAACACCGGCTTTGGTGGCAGCTTCCTCAGCGAGGGCAAAACGTTCGTTCATCGTTGCCGCTACCGCAGCAACACTGCCAGTGCAACCAGACAGAAAAGAACGGCGGGAAAATGGGTTCGGAATCTCCATGAGAGGAAGGTAAACGATCTCTTCCCGTTCAACACGCCGGAATATCGGATTTTTTGAAAAACAAAGAGGGTTCGGTCAAAGACACTACCCTCTTTAGATCTCCATTTGTCGGACCCGCCGTCACGGCCGCGCCACTCTGTCATCCCCAGGAGTCACTGCTGAACAGGTGCCGTGGGAATCAAACCGGCATCCTTTTTCTTTTCGAACTCGGCTCGTGAATCGGTCATGTAGGGATTGTGAGGCATCAAGTTTCCCGGAATCGGTGCTCTGCGAAAGGCTTCATCCGGGCCGTAATTCTCCGCCAGATAAGAGACGATTTTTGCGCGGCTTTCCGGGTCGATCGGCCACAAACCTCCGGACTTTTGCATCCAGTCGATCGTGTCACTCCAGGTGCTCTGGGTTCCCTTCTGGCGGAGGTATTGTTGGGGCGAATGACAGACCGTACAATGAGCTCTGACCAGTTCCCAGTTCTCGGCCATCTTCATGCCGGTGACTGGATCGAGCGGCGGAACTTCCTTTTTTTTCTCCTGCGCTGATGCGGCGAAGGCGAACCAACAAGCACCGGCGAACACCAGAAAGAAAGCAAAAAATCGGTTTTTTGACATGGTGACAGTCCTCAGACAGCCTGCACCGCGATGCGATGGCAGGCGTTATTCAAATACCCTTTCGGATTCCATCCCGGCACCAGCATGGGCTGGCTCCGGCCTGTACTGTCCACCGCGCGGACCCAGATTTCATAATACCCCTTCTGGGGGAATGTCACTTCAGCATTCCAGCGCTGCCATGCGAGGCGATTTGCTGGTTTGCTCAAAGTGGCTTTGTTCCAAGTCGAACCGAAGTCGATCGAGACATGGACCTCGCTCACTTCGAGGTCCCCCGCCCACGCATGGCCGCGGCAGGCGAGGGCGGTCCCGAGCGGATGGCTGACACCTGATTGCGGGAATGTCACGATGGACTTCACAGGCAACGATTCGATGATATGCATGTCCTCTTCGGGGACTTTGGTTCCAGGGGCCACCGGTTGATTGGGCATTTTGTAGGAGTCGCCCGTCATTTTTTCCCCGTCGTGGACACGGTCTCGTACCTCCAGCTTCCGAAGCCACTTTCCCGAAGTCGAGGCAGGCCAACCACCAGTGATCATCCGCAGAGGATGCCCGTTCTGATAAGGGATATCGACCCCATTCATCGCAAAAGCGATCAAGGATTCATCCTCCAGCGCCTTCTTCATCGGAACTCCCCGGGAAATTGCTTCCTTTGTGGGATCACCCGAGAGGTGAGTGTCCGCCCCCCGGTAGCCAACATACATCGCATTTTCACGGATCCCGCAGCTCTCCAGCACATCGCGCAGCCGCACGCCGGTCCATTGCGGACAACCCACAGCACCGACCGTCCACTGATTCCCGTGGGTCGGTGGGTTGAACTCGTTGCGTCCATTTCCACCGCATTCGATTTGTAGCTGATAGGTATAGTGTTTGAACTTCGCCTTCAGCTCAGGAAGGGTAAAGACCATCGGTTTTTCACACGCTTCGCCTGCGATTTCCAGAGTCCATGTTTCGGGATTGATCGATTCGAGAGCAGGGGGATTCCCGTTGTTTCGCACAAAAAGATGGGCCGCGCTGGTAATCTCCTCGTCGAGGAGATGGGCGGGCGTTTCTGCATTAATGGGCCGATCATTTAGAACGATGAGGCCATTTTTCCCTTCGATCTGAAAGGGCGTCGGACTTTGAGCGAGGGCCGCAGGGATCAAGCCACCCGGCATCTTGTCCCAAAACACGATTTCCGACCCGAGAGCGGTGGTCATCGCAGTCAATCCCATACGGCGGAAAAACCCGCGACGCGAAAGAGGGTCTGTCCGCCGCCCCCAGACAAGCTGATCCGCCGCCTCCGGGTCGGCTGCATAGAGGTCGTGGATACCTCTCTCTAAAAAATTATCGGGTTTCTGATCGCTCATGCGAAAACTTTATCACGGTGAGACGAGGAAAATCAAGACACGTTCCTGCGGAAAGTAGGCAAGAACGTTCTCCGTCTTTTCCTCCGATTCCCTTCACCCACGATGGAAGCTTGACGATCGTTTCAAATCCGGTACCACTTTCCTGAAATGAGCCGGCATTTTTTCTTCCGTTTCTCCGATTCCGATTTTGCCAGAATGTTCGCAACGATGACGCTCTGCTTTACCGATCTTATCTCTGCCAAAGAAGTCATCGTGCGTGATGCGGGCGAGTTTTCGGCGACACTGAAAAATGTGAAAGCGGGCGACACGCTGAAGATTGCTCCGGGCGAGTATCCTGGAGGGCACAGTGTCAGGGAAATCGAGAACCTGACTATCGAAGCGCTCGACCCAAAGAATCCTCCGCGTTTTGCGGGCGGGAAGACGGCCTTTCAGTTCAGTCGCTGCCCGAGACTGACCCTGCGCCATCTCAAAATCTCGGGCCAAATCTTGAATGGCCTCAACCTCGATGATGGCGGTCTCCGCGATCAGCCTGTGGCCGGGATTACTTTGGAGAAGATCGAAGTCAGCGAGATCGGACCGACGGGCAATCATGACGGCATCAAATGCTCGGGACTCACCGGACTCACGATTCGCGACTCTACGATCTCCGGATGGGGAGGACAGGGCATCGACTTTGTCGGCTGTCATGAATCTCTGATCACCGGATGTCATTTTCTCGGTAAGGATGGGTTTTCCGCGACATCCGGCATCCAACTGAAGGGCGGCACCTCCGGGGTGACGGTCGAAAAATGCCATTTCATCCGAGCCGGAGATCGCCCCATCAACGTCGGAGGTTCGACCGGGCTGGCCTATTTTCGCCCCGCAGACGCCAAACACGAAGCCGCCGGGATCATCGTGCGGAGCAACGTTTTCGAGGGAAGCCAGTGTGCGACCGCATTCACCGGAGTGGATGGAGCCGAGTTCTCTGACAACACGATTCTGTTCCCCGAAAAGTGGATCTTCCGCATCCTCCAGGAAACAACCGAACCCGGATTTGTACCCTGCCGGAACGTTCTCGTGGTAGGCAACCGCATCGTCTTTCGTCGGGATCAGGTGCGGACCGAACTAAACATCGGATCAGGAACCGCGCCGGAAACCTTTCGCTTCGAGAAAAATCGCTGGTTCGCCGAGGATCGTCCGGAAGCGTCCCGACCCACGCTTCCGACAGAGGAAATTGGAGGGGAATACGGAATCGATCCTCGTTGATTACGGGGCCGGTGTTTCCGGAGCGATGAGAGATCCATAATCTCCGATCCGGGCTACGTTTGCGGTCAGGAAGATCAGGATCATCTCGTTGCTCCCCACGTTCCACGTTCCGACCAGCTTCCAGGAACCGTGGAGAAGGGACGTTTGGGCGGTAAGAGATCGCGCGACCTCGGGCCTGTCTTCACTTCGAAACACAAGCTCCGAATTGATGTCGATGGTGAACTCATCCGCACCGAGAACCGGGTCTACCTCCAGTTCGATCAGGGTGTTTTGATCGGGCGCGACGTTCTCCTCCGCAGCGACATCATCTTCGCTGTGATCCGATTCCTTGACTCTTTCTGCCTGGACTTCTGACACCTTGGCCCGTTGCCCGCTCCGACACAGAATAGCGGGAGCGGCGAGGAGAGTCGCTTTTCGCTCACGCGCCGCCTGCAACAACGCCCATCGTTCCGGGGTATCATCACCTTGAGCGCTTGCGCTCTCCAATGCTTCGATTCCTCCTAGAAGGGGCAGACGATAGATTTCAAAACGGACCAGAATCTCTTTCTCCTCCGAGATGCAAATACTGTCAAGATACGCCTCAATCAATTCGATCTGATCGCGAGTTTGCACGACGACCAACGTTTTGCTCTTAGAATGATATTTTGCTGAAGTGCCTACGCCAAAAGTGATTCCTGCTCGCTCCAATGATTCCAGGATATTCAAAGGCTCGTCCGCACTCGCCACGACAGGCTCGCGAAAGGGATCTGGATCTGCTACAGACGAATTGGAAAAGGAAAATACCACAGGATCTACGACGAATTGCGCCTCAAAAAGGGTGTCCGTCATCTGTTTGATTCCAACCAATCCCTCTGCAGCAACGTGAGTGGCTTGCACCACTTGCTGCTCTCTTTTGTTCTCCAGAAACGATTTCGGCTCCCGTTCGCATGCCACGAGTGATAGCACTCCCGCGAGAATCAGCAGAGATCGGAATGATGAAATCATCCCGGAGTTCTATCATTCAGCTATCTCTTACGTCGAGGAATTTTCGACAGATGTCTTATTCTCGCTTCCTCTGTAGGCCCGGTCCGGCGCTCGCTGGAAGCAAGGGAACGCAGAATATGCTTCGAGCTGCCCACCACGATGCATCGGCAAGATGCCGATGCATCGGTCAGGAGTCGAAGCGTAATTCTCTCTCCTGAAGGCTCAGTAGAGCTCCACGGGGGATCTCTTCCCGTCTTCCACGGAGAGATTCCTTGCTTCCTCTTCTCCGAGGGTGGCGACGCGGAGATCCCAGATCTGGGAGTCGATCTCCTGGAATCGTTCCAGCGACCAGGCAAAAGGAGCGGCCATTTTTTTCTTGGTCGCTTCGATCCGGGCGAGGGCGTCGTGGAGAACAGGATCGGGCAGGGTTGCGATGACTTCGGCCGCCTTTTCGACGAGTTCGACACGGTGACAAATCATTGCGAGGTCGTTCCCCGCTTCGATGCAGGCGCGGATCGTGTCTTCAAAGGTCACTTCATTCAGGACCGCACCCATGTCGAGATCGTCGGTCATGACGAGACCATCGTAGGCAAGCTGATTCCGCAGGAACTGGCCGATGATGTTTTTCGACAGGGAAGCCGGCCAGCGCGGGCGGTCCGCATCCCAGCAGGGATAATGCGAATGGCAGGTCATGATGCTGTCGAGATCGGGAAGCAGCGCACGGAACGGTTTCAGCTCGAGGGCCTCCATTTCCTCGAGAGTTTTGTTGATGATAGGAAGCTCGTGATGCGGGTCGCACTCGGCAGAGGCGTATCCGGGGAAATGTTTCCCCGAGCTCAAGACACCCTCTTTTCGCATCGCCAGATTAAAGACTGACGCATTTCGGATCACTTCGTCCGGAGTGGTGCCCCAGCAGCGGCCTTTGAGAGAGTTATCGGCTTCGTCGTCGAAGGAAAGATCCAAGACCGGGCAGAGATCGAGATTGAATCCGAACATCCGCAGGACCTGACCGGTGAGACGTCCGTGTTCCGCGACGAGCTTGAGGTCTCCCTTTTTGCGCAATTGCTGCGCATTGGGTGGCTCGCTGCCGATGAGACGGAGCCGGGAGACGCGACCGCCCTCCTGATCAATCGTGATGAAAGGTTCGATGTCGCTGAGGTCCCGCAGGTCGTCGATGAGCTTCCGCAGTTGTTCCGGAGATTTGATGTTCCGTCCGAAAAGGATAAATCCGCCGGGCTGAAGTTTGCGGAACCGGCGGGCGGTTTCGGGATCGAGTTCGGCACCGGGGACACCGGTGAGCAGTAATTGACCGAGGGGAGCGCTTGGGTGCATAAGGAGAGCTGTTTAGCGGGTAGCGATTTTGCTTTTTAGCTTTTGAGAGGGGGGAGATTCAGGATCTGGCGGGCCCTGGTTTGGTTCGCGAGGGCTTCGGTGAGGGCGGGGGCGGTGAAGGTGAGGTGGCCCATTTTACGGGCGCGTCTGGCTTCGTGTTTTCCGTAGAGATGGAGGGAGGCTCCGGGCAGTGCAAGGACGGAGGCCCAGTCGGGTGAACCGTTGTTGTCGACCCAGACGTCTCCGAGCAGGTTGAGCATCACTGTCGGGCTGTGGAGCCGCGTGCTACCGATCGGAAGACCACAAATGG
>JAGPCC010000181.1:3116-10243 GCA_018058245.1 Verrucomicrobiales bacterium | reverse complement strand
GGCAAAACCCCGGAACGAACCATCCGAGGATGCTCTCTACGCTCCAGACTGCGGTGCGAAACGGTGCCGAGATCGTTGCGGTGAATCCGATGAAAGAGGCCGGACTGATCGGATTTGCGCACCCCCAAGAGATCGTTGGCATGATGGGTGCATCTACGCCGCTCGCTTCCCAATTTCTCCGGGTGAAAATCAACGGCGATTTTGCTCTCTTCCGGGGATTGTGTAAGGCGCTCTTGGAGAAGGAGGCAAAAGCACCGGGTACGGTAATCGACGGAAAATTCACGAGCGATTTCACGAGCGGATTTGATACCTTCAAAGCGGAAGTCGAGTCGACTGAGTGGAGTGCGATCGAGTCGCAGTCGGCACTCTCGCAGGAGGAAATCACCCGTGTTGCGGAGACCGCTCTACGCGGCGAACGACGTCTCGTCACCTGCTGGGCGATGGGGTTGACCCAGCATCGTAACGCGGTCGCGACGATCCGCGAGGTCGTGAATTTTCACCTTCTCCTCGGGGCATTGGGCCGCGAGGGGGCTGGGTTCTGTCCGGTGAGAGGGCACAGCAATGTCCAGGGAGATCGGACCATGGGGATTTTTGAGAAAATGCCCGAGGTCTATCATGAAGCGATCGATCGAGAGTTCTCCTTTTCTTCTCCCCGGAAAATCGGGCACGACGTCGTTGGTTCTATCCTCGCGATGCATCGTGGGGAGGCATCGGTTTTTTTTGCGATGGGTGGAAATTTTCTTCAGGCAACACCGGATACGCATTTCACGGCCGAGGCGCTCCGAAAGTGTTCTCTAACGGCGCATGTCTCAACGAAACTAAATCGCAGCCACGTCGTCACAGGGAAAACCGCCTTGATCCTTCCCTGTCTCGGTCGCAGTGAAGAAGATAGAAATCGCGAGGGTGAACTCCAGTTTTCTACAGTGGAAAACTCGATGAGCGTCGTCCACCAGAGCCAGGGGACTCTCCGTCCGATCTCGAAAAATTTGTTGAGCGAAGTGATGATCGTAGCGCGACTGGCAGAGGCGACCCTCGGGAGGCAATCTCCCCTTGATTTTGTGGAAGTGGCAGGAAATTACGATCGCATTCGTGATCTTATCGAGCGGGTTCTGCCGGGCTTTGAGAACTTCACAGAACGGGTCAGAAAGCCGGGTGGATTCTATCTTCCCAATCGGGTTCGAGAGCGGATTTTTGTCACCCCGACGGGAAAAGCGAATTTTTCCGATGCCCCTCTCGAAACCGCCGAGCCAGGGGAGGGGGAGTTGATGCTCATGACGATACGGAGTCACGATCAATTCAACACTACCGTCTACGGCCTCCACGATCGCTATCGCGGGATCAGCAATGAGCGTCGCATTCTCTTCATGAATCCCGGTGACATGGCCGTGCGGGGCATCAAGCCGCTCCAGGAGATCGATATCACGAGTGACAGCGACGGTCGTTTTCGGTCGGTGGAACGTTTCCTCGCGATTCCCTATGAGATACCGGAAAAAGCGGTTGCAGGATATTTCCCCGAACTCAATCCACTCGTTCCGATCGGACTCACCGCCGCGATTTCGAATACTCCCTGTTCGAAGTCCATTCCGGTGAAAGTGACTCTTCACTCCAGTCGGCAAATGCCCTGATGTCGTCGTCCTTTTCTCTTACGAACCGGGAATTGACTCGGCGGATCTGGTCCCGACTTTCCCCGTATCGGGCGCGGTTGTTTTTCTCCCTTTCTCTGCTGATCCTCTCGGTTCCTTTCATGAACTTTCATCCTCTCGTCTGGGGATATGTCGCGGATGGACTCGTCGCAAAAAGTCTCACTCCCTCGAGTCTCCTGATTTGGTTGGGAATCATGTTCGGTACCTATCTCCTAGGCATTGCTGCGAGTGGAGTGCAGACCTACCTCATGGAAAAAACCGGTCAGGCTATGGTTCGGGATCTTCGCAGCGAACTCTTCGCAAAGTTCGAAGCCCAGTCGCTCGCCTACCATCGGGATACCAGTTCGGGCGAACTCGTGACGCGGGTGACGAGCGACGTCGATGCGATGGAACAGTCGGTGCTTCAGGGCATCACGGGGCTTCTCGAAGAGATCGTGACCTTTTTTGTCGTCGCTGGTATGGTGCTCTGGATCAGCCCACTCGTCGGGGCGGCCTCGATTTTGCCTCTCGCGTTGGCTTTCCTGTTTATTCGTCGATACAACATCCGCGTAAAATCCATCTATGAAGGAGTCCGGAAAAAACTCGGACATATCGGTTCGTTTGTGCAGGATCGACTCGCGGGCATTCAGGTAACGCAGTCGTTCGCACGCGAGTTCGCAGAGAAGGAATCCTTTAACGAACGTGCTGACGTGTTTTACGTCGCCAGCATCGGCGCGAGCCGACTGCGAAATACCTATTTTCCCGTCGTGGCGACTTTCGGATTCATCAATAATCTGATCATGTTAGGGCTGGGGGCCTGGCTCATTATGCGGGGCAGTGATGCCTTTACGCTGGGTGCTCTGCTCGCCTATCGGGGGTTTTGGTGGCGTTTGCAGAGCCCGATCCGCACCATTGCTCTAACAAGTGACATCCTGCAGCGGGCGCGGGCGGCGGCGCAACGTGTCATGGAACTCCTCGATGCTCCAGTCTCGGTGACGGAGAAAGCGGAGGCACTTTCCCTCGACGAACCCTCCGGGAAAGTCGAGTTTTGCGGAGTCGCATTCCACTATCTCGCAACCAAGCCTATCCTGCAGGGGATCAGTTTCACGGTTGAATCCGGAGAGTTTGTGGCGGTGGCCGGGAGTAGCGGTTCCGGAAAAAGTACCCTCTTGAACCTGATCCCGAGATTCTACGACGTTGTTTCTGGTTGCATCGCCATTGATGGGAAAGATGTGCGTGAACTTCGTCTCGCAGACCTACGGGCAGCGGTGGGATATGTTGGTCAGGATAATTATCTCTTCGATGGAACGGTGCGGGAGAATCTGTGCTATGGAAAACCGAGTGCTTCCGAAGACGAATTGGAGCGAGCTGCGAAGGCTGCCAATGCCCACGACTTCATCCTCGATCTACCGGAGGGATACGAGACTCGAGTCGGGCAGAATGGGGTGAAACTTTCGGGCGGGCAACGCCAGCGACTCAGTCTTGCCCGAGCCTTCCTGACGGAACCAAGAATCCTTCTCCTCGATGAACCCACCGCCAGTGTCGAGCCTGAAAGCGAGGCCTTGATTCATGACTCCATCCTCAAGCGAACCCGCGAGGGAGCCGGAACCACGATTCTGGTGACGCATCGGATCGACCTGCTCCGGCACGCCCCGCGCATCCTCTTCCTCGAAGATGGAACCCTCTCCGGAGACGGAACGCACGAGTCCCTCGTCGCGACCTGTCCCGGTTATGAGGATGCCTACCATCGCTGGGAAGTGGAGGAGGAAACAGGGAGTGCTGCGGTGACTGATACAAGCGATCGTTGAGACGGGAGTGTCGCCAACTACAAGTAGCATGGGCTTCCAGACCATGTTCCGAAAAGCGAGCTCAGAGATCGCAGATTCGCCCGAACTATCGATCAGTTTCTGCTCGGTTATGGAATTAACTCTGATAATTCGAAAATTAGCATTGCACTGACTCAATAATTCGGATACCTGAAACAGTAGAACGAAATAAATTCCTGATGAACTGCCGCCCCCTCTTCTGCACACTGCCATTGGTCGCCTTACTTGGTTGCGAAACGACCCTAGATGAACCGATGAAGCGGAGCTACATCAGTTCGTATCGGGGATTGTCAGCGGAGTCCGAATCGACGATGAATCGAGCTCATGTGAAAAAGTCGGATCCAGCCACTTTGGGGCGATACACCAAGGTGATGATTGAGGACGTGAAGGTGATCTCCTCTCGTTCCGTCCCGGAAGGAGAAAAGAGAGCTTCCCGAGCCGAAAGTGAGAAATTGGCAGAGGAGTTCGAGGTGATCTTGAAAAAGGAACTGAGCCCTCATTACCAGATCACAAACCGTCGCGGAAGAGATACCATGACGGTTCGTGCCGCTTTGACGGATCTGGAGCCGAGCAATCCGGGCGTTTTCATGTTTAACTACCTACCGTATGCTGCTGCCGTGACTACCGGGATGAGCCTTGTGACCGGGAAGACCCCAGGAGCGGGGAGTAGTAGTGTGGAGGCCGAAGTGATCGACTCGGTGACACGACGTCAGCTCTATGCCATCGTCGACAAATTTAAAGGGAGTAAACTCCAGCCTGGCGGTCTCGAAAAGTGGGGCCAGTCAGAAGCCGCAATGCGGATCTGGAGCAGGAAAATACGGATGGGGATCCAGGCGGAAGTGCCACAGAAAACGGCGGCAACAAAACCAGCGCAGGTAAAGCACGAGTCAAAGACACACGAGCTGAAAAAGACCGAGGCGAAGAAACTTGAACTGAAAAAGAAGGCGACGAGTTCGGCAGCCAAGAAAGAATCTCCCCGCTTGGTCCTGTTTAAGAAATCTGCCTGAGTTGCCTATAGGGTGTATCCGCAGAAAAATTCCTAGTTTCGAGTTTTCCCATGGCGACGTCCGGTAGTGATCAGGCTTTCCCTGCATTTCCCAACCTACCGGGTGAGGAACCCGGAAGAGAGTCGGGAGGACTTACGAAGAGGGAGTATTTTGCAGTTCATCTTTTCGAGGCGGTTGTTTCACGACTGAGTGTGAATTGCACTCTCCAAGACAAAGCAAAATACGCCGTGGAGGCCGCCGATGCCCTCGTAAAGGCGCTCGGGAGTGAAGACTAGGGAACGAAGGATTTCCCCCTACCTTTCCATTCAGTTGCTCGTGCGGTTGCCGAGCACGTAGTCACCTACAGAGAAGGAATCATGATCTGATGCTACCACTTCCCCCACACAGCCTCCCTCCATCGCCGCGCCGAGTATTCGCCTTTACCGACGGGGCGAAAGATGAGGGTAGAGGAGATTGCGCACTATCGAGTGGCACCTACCAGAAGACGAAGATTCCCTTTTGTTTCGGGGCAGAAAGGAAATACCCTAGAGCGCCGCGATGAGCGTGATCAGTCCGGCGAGGGCCATGATCACGCCGCAGATGCAGGTTATCACTTGTCCGGCATATCGGAATCCTGCCTGGTCGATCACCACCTGCGCGGGATCTGATTCGGGATAACGTAGTTTGAGGATGCCGCCCACAGCAGGATTCGGGAAGCGTACCGCGACCCTTGAGGTGAACTCTCGGGATTCTCCTGCTATGGTGGTGAAGGAAATGGTGGGGGTGTGGTAAGTCGAGATCCGACCATCGGCATCGCGATCTTCTGTCTTCGCCCACGACAGGACGGTGCCGTTCACAGGTGTCATCTCTGCGATGAGGCGTTTTTTGGCGGAAAGCGACTTCAGTCCCTTTCGGACGAGGAGGATTCCGAGGACCAGAAAGAGTAGGCCGAAGAAGGGCATGACGATGTGGTGACGGTGTTGATATCGGATAGTGTAATTCCGCGTCCTCTGATGCGATTAGAAGAGAGTCGCCGGAAGCCCATATTTTTGCCTCCAGACCATGGCCATCGGTTCTTTGGGATCCAGGTCGTATTCGATCAGCATCCAACCGCTGGAGGTGTCCTGGAGCAGGGCAAAGATGATAAAGCTATTGATATCGTTTTCTCCAAATATAGTCTCATTCAAGGGAATCGATTTCCCTCCCGGGCGTTGTGCCTTGACCTCGGCAAAGGACCATCCGTCCTGTACCTTCATTTTCGTAACGACAAACTCTACCGGCCTCCCGAGTTGGCCCTCGGCGCGCGGGCGAATCTCATCTAGTATCTCCTTTCGATCAAGCGAACCTGGCCCGGGCGAGGTTACGGGACCTGCCTGAAGAGGAGACAGTGTGGAAAGGAATCACGAAAGCCCGTAGACGAGAGATACCAGAATAGAAATTTTCATGATTTAGAATGTTTTCACCAGAATTGGAATGTTTGTTTTGCGAGCTCGGAGACTTGCTCTTTCGGTTCGAGCGTCTTTTGATGCCCGTTGAGATCTCGTGGCCGAGATCAGTTTCGGATATAGTCGGGGATACCTAGTTCAGAAAGATCTTCGGGGCTGAATCCGGTTCCGAGAGTTAGGACCTTCCATTTTCCATCAGGACCTCCCTTGAGAAAGGCAATGGCCGGATCCGTTTTACCCGAGATGGAACGGATTTTCACTCGTGCAAACCCTCCTCCAACTTCTAGGATGGTGACCGATGGATCATCGACCCCTGCATTCTGGAAGACGTAGCGCATCGCGGATTGAATAATCGCATCCGTTGATTGATCGGCCAAAGCGTTGAAGAGGAAGAGTGATGAGAATACCGCGATTAGGAAACAGCGAATGGAGGTTAGAGTGTTCATTGGTAAACAAATAATGTTTTGATTTGCGAAAAGCACTAAAAAAATGGGGGTCGTATTAAAAATTCTCGGTACGGTAAACCCATCGCACCGCTCCCGTGATTTCAGAAAGCGTATGAACCAACTACCGGTAGCCGGACGAGCCACTTTCCTCCGCGAGGCATAGATGGTCCTATTTTCTAGGCAATGCCGGGGGCACTTGCGACGAAGAATCTTCTTTCCACGGTCGGAAGGTAAGGAACAAGCTCCCGATCAGCGTGAGTGAGGAGCCGAGGAAGAACCAAAAGGGAGCTTCGCCGTCCGTCATAGAACCGCTCGCAAAGTCGCGATTTGTCCACGCCGCCTGCTCCTTCTTAAATTCGATCTGGGTGTCGAACAGCCACACCAACATGAATACGCTGATCAAAAGGATAGCCCAGCGTGCCCCAATGCTTAGCGTTGCTCTTGGTTTTGCGAGGAGGTAGAGTAATACGATCGTGAGCGCGACGATCAGCCATCCCTGATTACGGCCCAGGATGTTTCCTTTACCCGCGAAATTCAGAGCATTGGTAGCCGATGTTGTGCGGTATCCTCCCGATTCACTGGTAGTGGAGTAGCTGGGAACGTAATAACTCGGTTTCCAGCCGCTGAACATCGAGAGCACACAGATGATCATTCCGATCTCTCCCACCTACTTTTTTTCCTCGGCGGTCTCTGGTGTCGTCTGCTTCTTTAAGGTATCGAGTTCCTCGTCCATGGTCTCGATCTTATTCTTCAGTTTAAGCAACTCCTCCCGAAGATCGGTCAGTTCCTCCGTCTGCTTTTT
>JAGPCC010000181.1:0-3016 GCA_018058245.1 Verrucomicrobiales bacterium | reverse complement strand
TTTCCTCGGCGGTCTCTGGTGTCGTCTGCTTCTTTAAGGTATCGAGTTCCTCGTCCATGGTCTCGATCTTATTCTTCAGTTTAAGCAACTCCTCCCGAAGATCGGTCAGTTCCTCCGTCTGCTTTTTCTCACCGTGGATGATTTTGATCGCCTCTTCGGCTGCTTTGAACTCCGGGGATTCGCTATTGCCGGAATCCACGTAGGTATTCAGCGCACCTAGTGATTTCAGGTCTCTGAGGGAGCCGAGGGCAGCGATGGCCGAGAGACGGATCTTTTCTCTCGGATCAGTAAGATAGTGAGCCAGGAAGAGGCGGACCTCTTCGCGGAGATCGGCATCGCGATCTCGCGAAAGAGAAGCGAGTGCCTTGAGTCCGCTGCCGAAGTCATCCGTTGTGAAACGGGATACGTTTTTTTCGAGGTAGTCGAGGAGGGGCTCCACGACACTGGTGTCTCCGCGAGTTTGTAACGCCTCGATTGCAGTAGCACTGATCCGGTGGCGGTAGCTCGGTTGATTGAGCGCCGCGAGCAGCATACCACGAGCCTCCGTCTGAGGGAATTTACCCAATCCGAAGAGGGCGACGGTCAGGATGTCGGGGTTCTTCTCCTCGGCGATCACCTCGCGGAGGGCGGAAAAAGCAGATTCCGAGTAGACGCTTGCGATCGCGTAGACCACCTCCTGCCGGACACGAGCATCGTCCTGCTTCCGGACAGAGATGAGCGTAGCGAGTGCTTCTGGAGTATGCGTTTTGCCCAGGGCGATGGCGGCTTCCGTTCGCACCGCATAGTAGGGGTCCTCAGCGATCACCGTACCGAGCAGCTCGACGCTCCTTTTGTCGGTACGACCGCCGAGAGTGTTGGCCGCGATCAGTCGGCCCATCATGTCGTTCGCGTAGACGAGTTGAGCGTGCAGCATCGCATCCGGGAGGCTGAATTCGATTCCCGCGAGGACCGTGACCTCCGGGTCGATCCGCACGATTTTCGGAGCCTCGGGAAGGGTGAAATAGAAATCAGCCGCCGCTTCGTGGATGCGGACCTGAAAGTCATGAACTCCTTCCTTTGAATCCACGAAGCGGACCGGTAGGGGGAAGTCGAATAAGAGAACTTGATCGCTGATTTTCTGGGTCTGTTTGATCGAGAGCTTCGCCTGCTTCCGATCCTGGTCCCAACTGTATTCCACCTTCAGGATAGGTTCGCCGCCGTGGTAGATCCATTGATCGAAGAATTGATCCCATGACTTCCCGCTCACCTCTTCGAGCACAGAGACTAGATCATCCGTGACGACGTTTCCGTTGCGGTGCCGCTCCAGGTAAGTTCTGATGCATTTGCGGTAGAGATCAGATCCGAGCTGACTACGCAACATGTGGAGGACCCAGGCACCTTTCGGGTAGGATCGATAGTCGAACTGTTCCTTCGGGCTTTTGAATCCCCGCCAGACGACCGGTTTCTCATCGGTGTTCTTGATAATGTCCAGCGCGTCGAGGTAGAGCCGGAACCTCATCTGATCCGTTCCGAGCTTATGCTCATCGTAGAGATGGGTGTAGTAGGTGGCGAAGCCTTCGTTCAGCCAGAGATGGGACCAGTCCTTACAGGTGACTAGATCCCCGAACCACTGGTGAGTGATCTCGTGGGCGTCGAGCCGGTGCGAAGTGCGGAGGTTTTCGGAATCGGCGGAAAACAACGTATTCGTGGTCAGAGTCGTGACACTCGTGTTTTCCATGCCGCCCGCGACAAAATCGGCCACGCAGACATTGTAGTATTTGGCCCAGGGATACTGCACCCCGATTTCCTCCTCCAGAAAGGCGAGAATCGCCGCCGTATCTCGGAAGGAGTTTGCCGCTTCGGGAAACTCCGACGGAGGCGTGAGAAAAGCGAGAGGCAGATCGCCATGAGTAGACTCCAGTTTGTTGAAGTAGCCCCCGATGACAGAGATTAGGTAGTTCACATGCTCCTGCTCCTGCGACCAATGAAAGAGAGATAGATTGCCCTCCTGGCGCTCTTCGAGGAGTCGGCCATTGGAGACGACCGTCATCCCCTTTGGCACCCGACAGATGACTTCGCTGGTGAAACGTTCGTTGGGGAAATCGTAGCCCGGAAACCAGTTCCGGTGCTCTTCGGGCTCTCCTTGGGTCCAGAAGTGATCATCTCCCTTTGGGTACCCCATCGCCTCCGTTCGGTAGTACCAGCCCATCTTGGGTTCTGCGCGATAGGTCACCTTGACCCAGGCCTCAGACCCCGCAGCGATCGCCGCGGCGAAAGAGATCGTGATCGCCTCCTTACCCACATCCCAAGTTTCCACCGGGACCGAGGACTCCAGCGCGAGGATGTTCAAGCCGACCGCATCGAGCTTCAGAGTGCGTAAGGGGTTTGCGATAGGGGCAAACGTCAGAGTGGCGATCCCCGCGAGAGTGCGTTTCTCGAAGTCGGGTGTGAGATCGAGTCGCAGATGTTTTACGTCGATCTCCCGGTCCCGCGCATAGGTGCGGGTCTTGCTGGTGACTTCCGTTGCCTCCATCAGCGTGACATGCCTCTTGCAGGCGCACCACTCCGAGTGAACTTCGATGCGCTCCCCAGAGATCGCGGCGGGAATCGCGGTTACCCCTAAGACGGCGGAGAGAGTATAGAAAAGGGTCCGTAGCATGGGCCATTCTACCTGAATTTCCCCTCTCGACAAATGCTTCTCCTGAAGGAACGAAGCGAATCCAAAGCGGCCCCGCGAAAACAAAGAACACAGAGTCAAGATTCGCAGGACTCACAGAGACAGGCAATGAGTCCTATACAGTCCACCCACGTGAGAGATCGGGCAGACTGGGGGGAGGTGGAAAGGCGCGAGAAGATCCCCCGCACATTTGCAAAATGAAAAACATCGTTTTGCAGATTGCAGACCGTCGCAGGGATTGATTCGCGAGGGCGAGGATATGATCAAAGAAACCGCCCCTGCCTCCGTCAAAGATGCCGGGTTGATCGCTGCGGCACAGCGAGTCGAACACTACGAAATCTCCGGTTACGGGACCGCCGT
>JAGPCC010000413.1 GCA_018058245.1 Verrucomicrobiales bacterium | reverse complement strand
TGAACTCGCGTCCAAAATTAGCAGTGGCGGTTTCGTCACTTTTACCGGAGCTGGTGCCAGACTCGAACGTGCGCTCATTCAGTTCCTTCTCGATCTCCACACCGAGACACATGGCTACGCGGAAGTATCGCCGCCCTATATCATCAATCGGGAAAGCATGTTTGGAACCGGCCAACTCCCTAAGTTCGAGGACGACATGTACGGTCTCGAAAATGGCAGCTATTTCCTCGCCCCCACCGCAGAAGTTCCGGTTACCAATCTGTATCGGGAGCAGATACTCAAGGAATCGGAATTACCCATAAAGGTGACCGCCTACACCCCCTGTTTCCGCCGCGAAGCCGGATCGGCAGGACGCGAGAGCCGCGGGCTCATTCGGATGCATCAGTTCGACAAAGTCGAACTCGTCAATATCGTCCATCCCGACGAGTCATTCTCCCAACTCGAACAACTGACCACCGAAGCCGAGATCGTCCTTCAGAAACTCGGACTTCACTATCGGACGATTGAGCTCTGCACGGGAGATATAGGATTTAGTTCTGCAAAAACCTACGATATCGAAGTGTGGGCTCCAGGTCACGGTGGATATCTCGAAGTTTCCAGTTGTTCCAATTTCGGCGACTTCCAAGCCCGTCGGATGCGCCTCCGCTTCAAAGATGGTGACGGAAACAATCGCTTCTGCCACACTCTCAATGGCTCCGGCACCGCACTTCCCCGACTTTATGTCGCCTTGTTAGAGACCTATCAGCAGGAGGACGGATCGGTTCTCATTCCGGAAGTTCTGATCCCCTATTTTAAGAAGGATCGGATTTCCTAATCAGCCCTACAAGAAGTCGACAAAAAAGCCCGGACGATTTGGTCCGGGCTTCTTCGTTTCAAGAGGGTAGTATTTTCTCACTCAGCAGAAACGGCGATCGCATCATCACCGCGTTCACCGGTCCGGATGCGAACTGCTTCTTCAATGTTCGAAACAAACACTTTTCCGTCTCCGATTTTGTTGGTCGAAGCGGCCTTCACGATCGTATCGACGATCTTTGCGGCGTCGCTGTCCTCAACGACGATTTCTAGTTTTACTTTGGGAAGGAAATCGACGGTGTACTCCGAACCCCGATAGATTTCCGTATGCCCTTTCTGACGTCCAAATCCTTTCACCTCGCTTACAGTCATTCCATGGACGCCCACATCGGTGAGGGCTTCTTTGACTTCTTCGAGTTTGAAAGGCTTGATAATGGCTTCAATTTTTTTCATAAGTTTTTCATGCTGGAAACGCAGGAGGATTCATAACAAAAGCAACTTATATGCCAAATGGAACGAAACGCTTCTCCCACCGATGAAACAGGGGAAATCAGCAAGAAGAGATAGAAGATTCGGTCCCATGTGGTAACTTTTTTACCAGTCTACTGCGAATCCATTTATCACCCCATGTCGAGCCTCCCCAGTGTCGTTGTCATTGATCGGGATCCTGAAACTGCCCGGATCACCACTGCCGCCTTCCGGGATTCGGAGATACGGTTCGCGAGCTTCCGCGACCCAGAGGAGGCCGGACTTGATGCATCCCATTGGAATTTGGAAGCGATCGTCTGTGACCTCTCCAACTGCGAGTTCAATGGGTTTGAGTTCCTCAAAAAGATCCGTCGTACTCATCCTGGAATCCCCTTCCTTGGAATCTCCAACTCTACCGAAAGCCGTTCCGCGATCGAAGCAATGAAGGCCGGGGCTTTCGACTTTTTGACGAAGCCCCTTGATCCTTGTGAGCTAAAGAGGTCCATCAGTGAAGCCATTGGGTGTGTGCGGAAAGCCCACGCCCAAGTCACGATCGACCCCCGCAATGAATCCGAGGACAACACTGATACCCTCGTAGGAAACAGTCGTGCCATGCTCGATGTCTACAAGGCGCTCGGTTTGCTTTCACCAACTCCCGTGACAGTGCTGGTCCGTGGAGAAACGGGAACCGGCAAGGAACTCGTTGCGAGGGCTCTCTTCCAACACGGGCATCGCGCCCACAAACCGTTTGTTACCGTGAACTGCGCCGCGATCCCAGAGAACCTCCTGGAATCTGAACTCTTTGGACATGAAAAAGGTTCATTCACTGGAGCGATCGCAACCCGAATCGGAAAATTCGAACAAGCGAACAATGCAACGCTCTTTCTCGATGAAATCGGAGACCTCAACCATTCTCTCCAGGCAAAGTTGTTGCGTGTGCTACAGGAAAAGCGTTTTCAAAGAGTAGGAGGATCCACCGAAATCGCAGTCGACGCCCGTATCATCGCCGCCACGCATCGCCCTATCGAAAGGATGATTTCCGAAGGAAAATTCCGCGAAGATCTCTTCTACCGTCTCAATGTCGCCACGATCAAACTGCCGCCTCTACGGAATCGCAGTGGTGATGTCCCACTGCTGGTACAGTTCTTTCTCGGCCGGTTTAGCAGGGAGCTTGGCCTACCGCTTGTCGGGATCTCTCGCACTGCTCTTTCACGCTTGGAATCCGCACGTCTCCCAGGGAATGTACGGCAACTGCAAAACCTCGTTCGAAAGGCCCTCCTCCGCAGTCGGGGTTATGAGATAGAACGACCGCTCATCGAAGAGTTGCTCAATGAAACGGGTCCCGATGATCCTGATGGACTCGCAGATGGCTCCGAAAACCACCTCGCAGATTGGTGCCACCAACTTGTCGAAAACTCTGTCGACGATTCCGCCGAGCGAGGAAGCAGCGACGCTCACCGCATCGCCATGGAAACAGTGGAATCCAACCTGATCCGCGCGGCGATGAAGAAGAGCGGAGGAAACATCACCAACGCGGCAAGGTGGTTAGGACTCTCTCGACTAACCGTTCGGGAAAAGGCAAAGAAGTACGGAATTGGATCCTAACACAGAAACTTTTTTCCTCTTACGCTGACGCGATCGAGACCCACGAAGTCATGGTTCCTTCCGCGCACCGCAGGCCAAGACGGCATCCCATATCCCCGCAGAGAAT
>JAGPCC010000180.1 GCA_018058245.1 Verrucomicrobiales bacterium | reverse complement strand
ACCTCTGCAAAACAAGGGAAATCGATCCGTTCCTGTGAATCATCCGATCCATGGTTTCAAAATTCATCACAGATGTGCCTTCATCCGGTCCAAACGGAAAGTTCTAGGGGCTTTGCGCTTCAGGCAGTGAGCGAGCAAGTAGACAGGGCTACCGGTCGAGTCCATCTCTTTTGCGCCGACGGACAGATCGTGATCGAATTTGCGGAAGAGCAGCACGGGATGGACAGATCGAATGGCACCGGGATTGCTCCCGCCATCATAACGAAAGACAAGCGGTTCTGCCCCATCCCGACGGGCAAGGATCTCTAGGCCGAGATCCCGGTCGTGGATTTCGCGGCAATCTTCGAGGTCAAGCGAACTGACAATGGGATGCATCGGAATGCGCAACCACCGCTCCAACCAGGGATACTGCGGAGGCACCTCGCCCGGAAAGGGTCCAAGATCAAACTCTGTCATCCCGACAACTTGCGTCGGCGAAACTCCTCGGGTAATCCCCGACGGACTTCCGATCAGTGCGACCAGGCCTTGAATGATTGAGCGCCGGTTCATGCGGATTTCCATGAAGGCATCTTTATATCAACCAAAATAACTCGTCAATCAAAAAAAACGACTGACTTGAAATTTTGTTCCATTCCCTTGCGAAATGCTTCATTTCCCCTGATATTCCTCTTATCCTCCAAACATCATGTCCAATTCCACCAACCCCGAGGCCTGGGCGGCTCAGGAGCGCCTGCGCTTCATCGAACGCTCCCTGTGGTGGCGCGGACAGGTGAAGCGAAAAGACCTGCGCGAGATCTTCGGAATCTCTTTGGCTCAGGCAAGCTCGGACCTACAGCGCTACCTCGAGATCAATCCGACGGCGGCACGCTACGATCTCAAGGCAAAGTGCTATCGCGGTGAACCGGGAATGGCCTGCGTGTATCACACTCCGCATCTCGAGGAGGCACTCTCGCTCTTTCTTCCTGGTCATGGCGATGGACTGGTTGGTAGGCCCCCAGGGACTATCACTGCCAACGATCTGCCCGAAGCGAGGGTCTCGGGTGTGTCCCTCCCCATTCGCCGAGCGACACCGTCCGTTGAGCGAGCTGCCTTTTACGCTGTCTGGGCCAAGCTCCGCCTCTCGATCGACTACGGTTCCCTCTCCGGCAGACGGGCGAAAGGGTATCGCCAAATTGTGCCTCATGCCTTTGCCCACGATGGCTATCGCTGGCATGTTCGGGCCTGGTGTGAGGAAAATCAGGAGTTTCGTGATTTCGTCCTAAGCCGCATTACCAAGATCGAATGGCCTATCGAAGAAGCTCCTACCACTCTCCCGACGGATTTTGAATGGGAAACCTTTGAGGAGCTGGTCCTCGTGTCCAACCCAAACCTTTCCGACTCACTCAGAGAATCGGTTGAGTTGGATTTCGGCATGACGAATGGGATCCTACGTCTCCGGGTGAGAAGGGCTATGCGCAACTACACGTTGATGCATCTGCGGCTCTCGCCAGAGGAAATGAGCATCCTTCCCCCATTGCTTACTCCCGTGTCGGAATGAGTTTGCGACCTTGTTCCCGGAGCAGTGGCACGGTAATTCTAGAAACGTCTAGAAACGATAAGTATCAGTAAATCCTCACGGACCAACTGTTTACCGGTTGGCGAATGAGACGGAGCGTGGAAAGCCCGCGAGCATCATTTTCATGGAATCCGAGCACGGTTCGATCCTCGAAGGCGAAGGTCGCACTGTTGGATTCGTAGCGGTTCACTGCCGGAAACGGAATGGCAGCGCCGGGAGTGGTGTCGGCGACGGTCAGTTCGAGGCGAAATCCGAGAATCTCGTCTGCGGAGTCCATTTTCCATTCGTGCCGATGCAGATAGGAACGGGGAATCCGTACTTCGAGGAGTCGCTCGCCAGAGGCTCCCGTTTTCAGAACGGACGTGATCCCTTTGGGGCTCAAGCTCATGTTGTAACCATTCCCAAAACTACCGATCGGGATTGCCGGGGTGAATCCGGGTCCATCCTTTCCTTTTGTGTAGACTTCTATGGCCTCCACTTCTCCAAAGGTCCGAACTTCGTCCAGCGGGCGAGCATCCAGAAACAGTTTTGCCTGGAGGGCAGCCTGATCTCCCATGTCAGGAATGGAGATGCCTTGGAGGCTCGCGACGAGATACAGGGCTTTTTGATCTGCATCAAAGCGAAGGGTCGCCGAGGAGGTGCTCCGTTTTTGCGCGGGTTCATCGATCGCAGGCCCCTGATTTGCATAGTCCGACCAAGATTTCATCGGAACGACCTCGCCAAGAACCCGATCTCGTGATGCTTCCATTTCTCGAGTGAAACGGACTGTTTTCCCGTCAATCTCGATCTGAATCCACACATCTTGCTGGAAGAGGAGGATGCCTTCCGGTGCCTGGAAATCGAAAACGGAGAATACGGACTTGGTTCCCAGTGGCGAAACAGAGAACTCGGTCGGTTGCCCCACCCGATCGGCCATTCCGACTTGGAATGTTCCGGTGAGGGTTTTGTCACTTCCGTTTACGAGATCCCATTCGACCCGCATTTTGTCGCTGACATTGACAAATTGTCTCGATTTCCAGACTGCGGTGACCGGGCCGATTCTTACCGGTAGATCAACCACCAGTGAACCCAAGGAGTCTTCGACAAAAAAGCTGAATCGCCCGAGCTCATCGGAGGGTTCCATCGGAAAATAGAATTCGGAACCGTCTCGATTTCGCCCCATGCTCGGACGCTGGTAACGGAAGGAGACTTGTGCGGCCCCGGCCGGAGGAACCGTGAATCGCTGGGCGGCTTCCGTCGGGAGCAAAGCGCCGCCTACGGCCAGCGCTCCGATACTGCCGTTTTTGGTTTCATTGGTTTGGTTGCGGATCACGATCGCGATGCTCACGGCACCGGCAGCTTCGTGATTTGCCATCGCCGTATAGGTCAAGCCTGGCTCTGCAATCCCGTTGAAAAGATCATCAAACGCGCTCAAGCCAAGAAATTCGTGTGTTTTGAGTGAGGGATGGACTCGTTCGCGGACCGTCAACTCGGGGCCGTAGTGAAAGATACGCTCTAGTTTGTCCCCTACGATTTCCATCGCGGCGGCCGGATGGGTATCAGGGTCAACCCCCCCGCCAAATCGAGAGAGATGCATCCCGAGATCAATAAACAGCACTCCATTAGCCCCCGCAATCTCCCGCGCGGTGGTCGCATAGGGTCGCTCTACCCCCCACTGCATCGCCCCTCCCCCATAATTCACGAGCGGAGGACCGAATACGATGATATCGGATCGTGCCGTTTTGGCTGCGTCAATGATCTCCTGAAGCGCCCTTTTGTAGGCATCAATCGAGAGGTACCCAAAAGCATCGTAGATCCCGTATTGGACAAGAACCAGATCCGGCTCATTGATGAAAGCGTCCGTAGTGGCATGCCGCAATCCGTCGAAAATGGTGCCATCAATCTCCGTGAGATTTTCGAGCGAGATTTCTTCTCCTAGGTAGTCGGTCAATTTGGCGCTCTGCCCCACCTTTGGATTGAGGAGATGAACACTTCCGGGGTAGAAAAACTCTCTTGCGAGGCGGGCGAGAAACACACCGACGTAGGAGTATAGCGGATTGTTACTCTCCCAAGCAGATGGCAGCGGCGTGAAACCACCCATGACGTCGTCTCCCAGGGCCACGACATGAAGAGGCTCTTTCGCTTCCAGTTTGATAAAACTCCGAGGAATGTACTGCTTGCACCGTTCCCGTTGTTCTAGAGTCAGCGGGTAAGCGTCCAGTGGTGAAGTGGCACAAAACAACAAACAGAACAAAGCTATTCCCAGAAAAAATCTCATATGACGCCTCAACCAAAGGTAAACGATGGACCTTCGCCTATCCTTAGTAAAAGAGCCCCGAAAATCAGGGCTCCTTTGCTTTTCAGGATGGTTTAGGTGGTAGCGGTGGTGTCTTTCTCCCGTTTCAGAAAGGTTTTCACCCCTTCCTCTGGCAAGAAAAACCCGCTCATCTGAAGTCTGGCCGACGTCGCTCCGAACTCTTCCAGAAAGTGAAAATGCGCGAGAGCATCTTCGTTTTCCAGTGGTCCGGTCGTTGCGTTCACTCCGTCTTTTGATCCAGTGAGTAGACTGACAAGAACACAACCGGTGATCTCGTGTTTGTCACGGCTCCCAAGGAAGTTCATGAAGGCATTTTGGACATTTTCGTCGAGTTCTTCCAGCCCCTCTGGGAGAAGGATCGTTTCCCCGACGATTCCCGGCAGTCGCAGCTCTCCACCAGTAGTGAAGAGAATATCATGCTTGGTCGCAAAACGCTTCACGGCTTCATCCATTTTGAAAACGGGCGGAAAACTGTAATCAACCACCAGTGTTCCGGGACGCAAGGCACCCACATTCAGAACCCCGGGGAGGTTCGAGGATGCCACGACCATCGAAGCGTCGTAGACTTCTGGTGGAAGAGCCCCTCCATTCTTCACGATGTCGATCTGGCCCTTGTAACCTGCATCTCGGATGTGATCCCGGAAGCGGCTCATTTGAGCATCAGTCTGATAGGGATCACAAAGGATCAGATGTTTCGGATGCGCCATGACATCGAGCATCAGTCGCAGAGTTCCGAATCCAATCGAACCGAGACCTACTACCGAGACTACTTCTTCGGAAATCTCGCGATTTGCCTCGGCGAGAATTCCCTGCACCGACTTCACGATGGTGGCCGATCGGGTGGCGTCTCCTGTCGTCACAACGGGGAGCCCCTCTTCGGCCTCGATCCACTGGGAAATGTCTCGTCCATGATCCGTCGTCGATGGAATCACCCCGGTCAGGGAGACGGTCTTCGCACCGGCTTCCGCTGCCATTTTCATAGCAGCTATTATGGGTGCTTTTACGGAGGCTTGATTTTTGTAAAAATCCGCTTCGTAGCATGGGAGCATGATCACGCCGATTCGCCCCTCCTCTAGTTCATAAATATTCGTCAATCTCGGTTTCCCAGAGAAAAGTCGTTCCGAAATTTCATCACGGCTGAGGCCTGAGATATTGGCAAGAACATCCGGAATGTAGGTCAAGGCAACGGCATCCAGAGCGGGCAAGGTTTCACTCGCCTCTTCGATATTGATGTGCGCAAGATCTTCCAGAGCAATCGCGGGAAGGTCTGCGGAGATTTTCTCTGCGCTTGCTTCCACGACCGGTTCACTGCCGAGGTACTTGGCGAGCTGCTCAATGCTCGGATGGGTGAGGAATACGTCGACCGGCAAATTCCGCCCAACGGCATCTGAGACCTCAACAATGATCCGAAGAGCCAGAAGCGAATCGCCGCCTAGTTCAAAGAAATTTTCCGTCACTCCGAAGGCCGTCGAATCAAAATTCCGACTAAACACATCCCAGATTTGTTGCTCGATAGAATTGCGTGGTGCCACTTTGACAGAGTCCCCCGAAGATCCGACCGACGGCATGGGAAGTCGCTTCCGATCAATCTTCAAGTTTGGCGTCAGCGGGAACTCTTCCAGCTTTTTATAGAACGCAGGTATATAACTCGCTGGGAGAACTCCCGCCAGTTTTTGCCGGATCTCGGCCCCGTCGATCGCGGTACCATCCGTCAGATAATATCCAACGAGACCTTCGCCGGTGGGGAGATCCTCCCGCTTCACCACGACTGCCTGCCGAATTCCCGGAATAGCTGCCATCTGGGCCTCGACATCACCGAGTTCCATACGGACTCCCCGAAGTTTCACCTGGAAATCCACTCGCCCGAGACACTCCAGTCGTCCTTCGCGATTCCACCGTGCGAGATCACCGGTCCGATAGGCCCGTTGTGTGCCCACAAGTGGGAGAGTAATGTCCCGGAAGACGGTGCCAGCCAATTCCGGCTGATTGCGGTATCCGCGGGCAAGACCATCACCAGCGATCCACAGTTCCCCGGTGAATCCTTTCGGCACGGGACGATCATGGGAATCCAGAATGTAGACTTGCGTGTTGGCAATGGGGTGACCAATCGTGATCGCACCATCACCTTCCGTAATTCTCTCCACCGTGGACCAAACTGTCGTTTCGGTCGGGCCGTAGAGGTTCCACAATTCTTTGCAGGAATTCACCAGCGCATTGGCGAGACTGCGGGAGAGTGACTCTCCTCCGCAGAAAATACGAAGTTCATTCGAACCTTCCCATCCGCTATCCAGCAGCATTTGCCAGGTCGCGGGGGTTGCCTGCATCACGGTGATATCTTCTTCGTCGATCAGATTGGCAAGACGGCGTCCGTCTTTTACATCCTCCGCCGAAGCGATCACGACCGTCGCTCCAACCAGAAGTGGGAGGAACATCTCCAGAACGGAAATATCGAAAGAAAGTGTCGTAACCGCAAGGAGGCGATCTTTTGCCGTGAGCCCTGGCTCCGCCTGCATCGAACGCAGGAAGTTCACCGCAGCACGATGCGGAATCTCGACTCCTTTTGGTTTCCCTGTCGAACCAGAGGTGTAGATGATATAAGCGAGGGAATCTGGAGTGAGACCGGAAACCACCGGCTCTTTCGAAGTGCTCTCAATGGTATCAAGATTGAGCTCCAACCAGGAGCCACTCGGGAGCGAACTCTGAATCCGTCCCGAAGCAAGGAGCGCTTTCGGGGCTGCGTCTTCCAGCATCATTTCCAGACGTTGTGCTGGAAACTCAGGATCCAGCGGCACATAGGTGGCCCCTGCCTTCAAGACGCCCAGCAACGCGGCGATCATTTCTGGAGACCGGTCCGCCATGACACCGACCGTGTCACCGACCTTGACGTTTCCATCGATCAGACTGCGAGCGACTCCGTTCGCGATGCGATTGAGTTCCCCATAAGTCAGGTGGCGATCCCCAAAAATCACTGCGGTATTCTCGTCATTTTTCGAAGAGACAGATTGGATCAATTCGTGCAGAAAAGCGTCTTTTTCGTATGCTGTAGCCGTCTCATTCAGATCCACAATGACCTTTTGTTCGTCACCGGAACTCAGTAGATTGATGTTTGAGATCTTCGTGTTCGGGTTCCGACTGATCTGACGCAGGACTTGCTCATACAATCCGCAAAGTTCTTTGATCGTCGCTTCGTCAAACAAATCGCGATTGTAATGCCAACATCCGAAGAGTTGCCCCCCCGCTTCCTCTACAGTCAGCGTGATTTCAAACTGCGCCTGTCGCGTTGTCAGGTCGATCGTTTCCATCGAGAGATCCCCGACGTGGAAGGTATGCCCGCCTTGACCAATGAGGAATACGGCAATTCCTTCATCATCGATCCCCGGGACTTTCTCCATCGTAAAGCTGACCTGGAAAAGTGACGAACGTCCCGGATCGCGCACGACGTTGAGACGGTCCACCATCCGAGCAAGCGGATATTGTTGATTCTCGAGAGCACCATTCACACTGCCACTATTGGCGGTGAGGTAGTCCGAGACGGTGAGATCTTCTTCAAGAATGCTACGAATCGGAACCGGATTGATGAAATACCCAACACTGTTCCGAAGCTCCGACTGTGTCCTCCCTGCGAGGGGAACTCCCACGACGATGTCGTCCTGCCTGCAATAACGATGCATGAGGAGGTTGTAAGCGGAAAGAAGACTCGTAAAGAGCGTCACATTGCTCTTTTTCGAAAGTGCATCGACGGCCTCGGTCAGTTCGGCATCAAATTGGAACCCGTAGGTGGCTCCATTAAACGTCTGCACGGCCGGTCTGGGGCGGTCGGTCGGGAGATCGAGCGCCGCCGGCGCACCGGCAAGATGATCTTTCCAGAAATCGAACATTCGCTCTCCGGACTCACTTTCGAGGTGCGCCCTTTCCCAAGTCACAAAATCGGCGTAGGTCGCAGCGATTGGCTCAACTTGCGGGGTCCGGCCCATCTTGGTCGCGAAGTAGTATTCGATCAGATCCTGGATCATGATCGCGATCGACCAAGCATCCGAAACGATGTGGTGCATGCTCAAGAGTGCCACGTGGGCATTGTCCGCCGTGCGGAAAAGCTCCAGACGCACCACCGGGCCACGATCGAGATTAAAAGGACGATCTGCGTGCTCACTAATGAGAGCCTTCAACTGGGTGTCGTTCAGGCTAGAACAGTCGTGCTCACGGAAATCGATCGTGCGACCTTTGTGAACCACTTGAACCGGTTCCCCGTTTTTCGTGGTAAAGGTAACGTCGATGAGAGGATGGCGCTCAAAGAGCAGCGCAAAAGCCTTCTTCATCGCATCGATGTCGAGGAGAGGGCGGAATTTCCCGGAGAACACGAGGTTGTAGGCCGATGAATTCGGCGCGAGACGATTCAGGAACCAGAGTGCCTTTTGCCCCTCACTGAGAGGGAAGAACTCGGGCATTTTTCCCGTTGCCTCAAACGGCACCAACGTGGTCACATCCACCCCGACACGAGTCCCTATGGCATTGCCTCCCGCCTCAATCAGTTTCTCCAGGACGGGGAGAGAAAGGTCACGGATATTAGGGCCATTCAATACAGATCCCATCGGCATCGACATGCCGAGCTTGTCCTCGATCCGATTCACGAGCTCGATTGCCATCAGCGAATCGAGACCGAGATTCGTCAACGGAGTGTCTTTATCGAGACGGTTTGCGTCAGTCCCGAGAACGGCTCCGACTTGGGCAGCGATGAGATCCTCCACCATGCTGAGTCGTTTTTCCGCCGGTGCTTCCATGATGCGGGCGGCCATCGAGTCTCCCCCACTCGAATTCGAGCGTGGCACGACATCGACAAACATATCCGATCCGGAAACAGAAGGACTGAAACGGGCGAGGGCGGCCCAATCACAGCGTGCCGTGCCGAGCTGAGTAGCCGCTGACGGAGCACCGAGACCGAACAAGTAGAGAGTCTCCTCCATGTTCGTCGCACCCAGCCCGACCATTTCCAGATACTGTTGCGTTTTCTCGTTCCGGGCAACAAACCCAGCGCCTTCGAGCGCACCCCAGTTAAAAGTGAGCGCCGGAAGACCGAGCGAACGCCGATGGTGAGAGAGTTGATCTAGGAAGACGTTCCCGGCATTGTAATTCGACTGCTTGACCGCTCCGATCACTGCGGAGAAGGAAGAGAAGGAGATAAAGTGCTCCAGCGGAATGTCGAGAGTGGCCTCGTGCAAATTCCATGCCCCCAGCATTTTGGGAAGCAGCACGTTGTTGAAGCGTTCTTCATCAAGTTCCACGATGAACTCATCGTCCAAAACCATGGCACCGTGAATCACACCGATCAAAGGGGCAGCCCCTTTTTGAATTCCGTCGACAATCCTGTCGATGTCCGAACGGGAAGTGACATCCCCACGGGCATCAATGATCTCGACGCCGCTCGCGCGGAGCAGCTCGATCTTGGCGAGCGACTCTTCGTTCGGACCGGACCGGCTCATGAGAGCAAAGTGAGCAGCACCATTTTTCGACATCCAAGCAGCCAGCTCAAGGCCGAAGCCCCCTGCCCCACCGGTGATCAAATACGTTCCATCCGAACGGAACCGATGGCCTTCCTCGGTCGGTTGCCCGATCTCAATTTCCGGCACCTCAAAATTGAGCACGTTTTTGCCGATGTGTTTCCCGGCTGCCATGTAGCGAAATGCTTCCACGACTTCGGTGATCGGGAAAACCGTGCTGGGGAGCGCCTTGTAGCTCCCGTCGTAAAACATCTTCTCCAAATCGGAGAACATTTTTGCGATGTAGGCAGGTTTGCTCTGCAAGTGCTGCGCTAGATCGATGACAAAAAAGCTGATGTTGTTCCGTAGAGGTTCGAGTCCGATTTTTGAGTTCCCGTAAACATCGACCTTCCCGATCTCCATGTAGCGACCGAAGGTCTTCAGAACACTGAAGTTCTTTGGAATGAAGTCGCCCGCTAGCGAGTTGAGGACGGCATCGACCCCCTCCCCACCCGTGATCGCCATGATTTCGTCCGCAAACTTGAGAGTCCGCGAGTCGAGCACATGGTCGACACCCATGTCTTTGAGGAGTTTGCGTTTTTCCGGACTACCAGCCGTCGAGAAAATCGTGAGTCCGAGATGTTTTGCAATCTGAATCGCAGCCTGCCCGACTCCCCCCGTTCCGGCATGAATCAGGATGCTTTCCCCCTTCTCCATCCGAGCGAGTTCGTTGATCGCGTAATGGGTCGTCAGAAAGACGGTCGGCAGTGTCGCCGCATCGACAAAGGACATTGCTTTAGGTTTCCGGAAGACCATGTCACGGTGCACCGTCACGTAACTTCGGAAGCAATACGGTGCCATCCCGACAACATCGTCACCGGGCTTGAGATCTTTCACCCCGGCACCGACTCGAACGACCGTTCCGGCAAAATCATCGCCGAACCATTTCAAGTCGACTGGCTGCCCAGGGTAAATCCCCAAGGCTTTCATAACATCCCGAAAATTGATCCCACCCGCTTT
>JAGPCC010000179.1 GCA_018058245.1 Verrucomicrobiales bacterium | reverse complement strand
GTCCGGGCAGGATTCCGATGCCATTGGCAGCAGGTATGTGAAAAACCTGATTCTGGACCATGTCTCAGCCAGTTGGAGTGTGGACGAGACATTGACCGTCTACCACTGCGAAAACGTCACCGTGCAATGGTGCATGATTGCGGAGAGTATGTCCGATTCGAAGCATGCTACCAAGGGCGACCATGGGTTCGGCGGGATCTGGGGCTCAAACCAGGGTTCCTACCACCACAATCTGATAGCGCATCACTCCAGCCGGAATCCTCGTTTCGCCTCCGGGTGCGGAAACACCGATTTTCGAAACAACCTGGTCTACAACTGGGGGTATCGGTCCTGTTATGGACGGCTCTCCCACGGTCACCGCCGATAATTGGAGCGGTGTCACAGGCAGCAACTACGTCAAAATGGATCAGCCGTGGGATGCCATGGCGATCAATCAACAATCGGCGGAAGAAGCCGACGCGCGGGTTCTGAAAAATGTCGGAGCGACCTTGCCAAAACGGGATTCGGTCGATACCCGCATCATCGAAGAAGTTCGAACGGGAACCGCCACGTTCGAAGGGAGTTACAAAACCAAAAATCCAGTTGCATTTCGGCGAGTCATTTCGCTCTGCTATTTCGACCAGTCGATTTCCTCCCACGTGATCGAATCGGATGAAAAATAGCACAAGCGAAGTGGACTGACACCAGGGTTGGCGACCATGCCGTAGGTAAGGACCTCCATGGCGACACAGTCGAGCGTGCCGGGAGCGCCTCGCTGAAGCTCGATGAATACGGGAAATGAGAGATGATGAGTTCTTTACTCGTTGGCATCCTTCCCGGCTTTGCTTTTTACGCCTTCGGGATTCTGAGTTTTGCGGTGATACGGCGAATCCACGGCTACACCGCGATTCGGTGAAGGGTCTTCAGGCAATCCCTTTGCCAGCCGTTTTATGGTTTCTGTATACTCCGGATCGCCGGCCAGATTTTTGAACTCGTTCGGGTCCTTTTCCAAATCGTAGAGTTCCTCAAAACCATTTCCGTAGTGGATGTAGCGATACCGGGTGTCGGAGATCCCGTGGGAGGCCGCTTCGTCACCGGGCCAATAGTAGCTCGTCAGGGAAAGGCGGTCTTCTTTTGCTTCCGGATTTTGCAGCAGGCTGACGAGGGACTTGCCCGTGCATTGTTCCGGAGTCGGCAGGCCTGCCAGATCGCACAATGTCGGGTAAAGATCGGTCAGGGTTGCCGGTTCGAGCGTGGCCTCTCCGTCGCGGCTCACTCCGGGTGCATGAATGAAACAAGGAACGTGTGTTGTTTGTTCCCATAGCGCAAACTTCTCCCAGTTTTGCTTTTCCCCGATGTGAAAGCCATGGTCGGACCACAGTACGATGATGGTGTTGTCGGCGCGACCGGAGGCGTCGAGGGCATCGAGGAGTCGCCCCAACTGATGGTCGACGTAGCTGATGCTCGCGAGATATCCGCTCAACAGATGCGGCCACTGTTTGTTGTCCGTGACCCATTTGTGCCAACTCTCCCGCCCGTGCGAGCGCGCGTCGTCCAGATCATTGTCCTGATGCTCGGGGAGAGTGACTCCGTTTTCCGGATAGAGATCGAACCATTTTTGGCCGACTTCCCACGGGATGTGAGGGCGAAAAAGACCCACCGCGAGGAAGAGCGGTTTTTCTCCTCGATCGGATTGCAATTGTTCGGTCGCCCAATCCACGACAAGATGATCGCCGTAGGTGTCCTCCGGCTCTTCGATGACCGCGGCACCAAAGAGATGAAATCCGAGCTGTCTTTTTCCCACGAAACCCTTGTTCTGTGGCACAGCGGTCGAAGCGGGGCGAGGCCAGTCTTTAGAAATGGGATCGAGCGGGTCGCCGCGATATTCATCCCAGGCATCGGGATCGTTTTGGGAATCTCCCGGCGTCCACTGGAGGGTGTGAAAGATCTTTCCGCCGCCGGCGGCGTAGTAACCGTGATCCCGAAAATGCTGGGAAAGGACCACCGCGTTTTTCAGTTCGGGAGATTCGTCCCGCCAGCGCGGACCGTGAGCGCCAAACAGATTCTGATAAATGCCGGATCGGGAGGGATGCACGCCTGTCATCACCGCAACGCGGGAGGGATGGCAGGCGGGGGCGGCGCAGTGTGCGTTCGTGAAGGTGACCGATCGCTTTGCGAGACGCTCGACGTTCGGGGTGCTGACACCGGGGTGATTGTCCAGAGGCGAAATGTAGTCGTTGAGATCATCGATCGCGATGAAGAGGATGTCGGGTTTTCCGGCACCGTGCGCGCTCAGGATGATGGAAAACGAGAGGAGGAGCAGGGAAAGGATCTTCATGCCGAAAAGGGGAGATGGGGAGCGTGTGCAATCCGGGTTCTTACTGGATTCGGTTACCGGGCTTGGTTCTAGCCCAAGTTTCTTATTCCCCAGCCGAAATCAAGGAAATTCATCTATTTTTGAGCTGATGAGTTTTCTATCTATTTGTAAATCAACGATGAAAAACTCTAAATCGAATTTGTAGTGCTTTATCTGAGCCGATGTGGCTTATCTCCATACTACGCGGTGCTATTGTCGCCGCGGCGGGAGCCCAGACAGCCTGCCGCCGATCAAGCGCAGCTTTTCGGAATGCTCGGGATTGATTGGAAAACGATGCAATCAGAGACAAAAACGGAAATAAAAACGACAACGATTTTTTAGTGCCTTTGGGCCGAATTGACGAGGGTTTACCTGGGATTCGGGTGTGTATAATTAGAGGATTTTGTTAAGGCTGTGGTATTCATCCCTGACCCCGCATCCGAGATCATCGAGAAGCGGATAACGAAAAGACCGCAGGATTTCGCGATAGGATTTGTTATTTGTTTCCGAGCGTAGCGCGAACGTAGCGCGAACGTAAATTGATAGGTGACAACATCGACTTCCGGGTGCCACCTGGGAAAATAACCTTTTGCCCTTGATTCCGGCGCCTCACCTTATAGTATGACTTCCTATGAGTCATTCCGCGCCCGCACCTCCCGAGTGGTCACCTCCTGATGTGGAGGAATTGAATCAGCTACTACCGCAGTACGAGATTGATGCCATTATCGGACGCGGAGGAATGGGGGCGGTTTATAAGGGCCGTCAAGTGACACTGGATCGGACGGTCGCTATCAAACTGCTGCCAAACACCCTGGCCGACGGCGACGACGAAATGAACTTCGTAGAGCGTTTTAAACTCGAAGCCCGCTCCATGGCGGGCCTCAATCACCCGGCGATCATTGCCGTGTTCGACTTCGGACAGACCTCGGAAAACCATCTCTATTTCGTTATGGAATTCATCGATGGAATGGACATCGATAAGTATATCGAAATATGTGGGGGGAAAGTACTCGCCGAACATACCGTGGCCATCGTTTCGCACGTTCTCGATGCACTGGAATATGCTCACTCGCGCGGCATCATGCACCGCGATATCAAGCCCGCAAATATTCTCATCAATCGTGAAGGCAAGGTCAAGATCGCCGACTTTGGACTCGCGAAAAATACAAGCCCAGAGGAGAGCGCTGCAATCAGAGGGTTAACCCAGACGAATGTCACCCTGGGAACTCCCGATTACATCGCTCCCGAGTGTCTCGATTCCACCGCCACTCCAGACGCTCGGGCGGATCTTTATTCTGTCGGCGTGATGTTATACCAGTTGTTGACTGGAAAGATTCCTCGCGGGATTTTCTTGCTTCCGAGCGCGGTGGACCCCGCTCTCGACGCACGCTATGACAGTATCATTACCCGAGCCATGGCCGGTGATCCGAATCAGCGTTATGGAACAGCGGGTGAGTTTCGAGCGCAGTTGGACGAGGTGCTCTCGGCACCGATCGCCAGATTGTCCCCCCAACAGACCACCGGTGCCGTTGCTGTCCCCGCAGGGAAATTGAATTTCACCGAACCGGGACTACGAAGGTCCGTTTCGATGCGGAAGCACGCTCCGCAACCGGCGAGCCCCTCCACCAAACCGACCAATTGGGTTCTCTATTCCTTGATTGGTTCTACCATCTCTGCTCTGACGATCACGTGGATCTTTTTTTCCTCGAACCGCGCGACTCCGCCGCAGACAGCGATCGAGCCTGTCGCAGCGGCGGAAAACCACTCCGTGTCAACTCCCCAGCCTCCCCTTTCCCACAATACTGCACCGGTGGAACCCACATTAAAACCGGCCCCGACCATAGTCACCCCGACGATTCCGTCCTCTCCCGAAAAAACATCCTGGCCGACCGGCCCCAACTACCGCAGCGTAGGTCACTTCCGTGCCTGGTCGTCGATCCCAAATGATCCCGTCTTCAATCTCGACCGACTGTCCGCGATTGAAGATGTAAAGCAAGTCTACCTGACCGTGGGCGGATGGATCGTCCTTAGGGAAAACGGTGAGATCGCGGGCAACTATGGAGGTGTCAATGACCGGCGAAATATCCGGAGGATTGCAAGTGGCTGGATGAATCACTTCGGGCTGATTGATAACGACGGCAAACTGGAAGTATCGCCCCGCCAGAACAGTGGAGTAAATGCGCAACCTTCGGATCTGGGGCCAGTAAGAGATGCCTACCTTTCCGGCCCCTATCGCGCGGCTATTCTTGAAAACGGCGACTACGTCAACTGGGGGATTGGCGTTGATGGAATCAAAAAGGGGAAAGACGAGCAGTCACCTCCCAATCCAGAATGGATCGTTCGACCGTCCCTTCCAACTGGCCGAAAAGCGGTCGCGATGGCGGGCACGGACTTCTCGACCGCTCTTCTTCTCGACGATGGCAGCGTGCGGGCATGGCACATGAATTTTGGAGAGCTTGTTCTACCACCGGAATTCGGGCCGGAGAAAATAGAGAATCTTTCGGTCCACCGGAATGCCCTTTTTGTGGTGACCCGCCCGGGCGGAAAAGGATTTTCTTTTGCTTACAAAGGAGAGAATACCTCGCCTCAACCATTCCGCACTCTCCTCTCCGTTCGCCAGTTTTTGGGTGCCAACGAGGTCATCCTGATGCTTCCTGAGGATGGAAATCCCGCCGTGGAAGAGCCCATCTTGAAAAGGTTCGATGGACTCAAGGAGATGCTGTCCCAGGTGGATACGGTGGACAGCGATCTGATTTCCATGCACGTTGTGCTCGGCCCAAATCCCGTGGCGAGGCTACTCTGGTTTGATCACCCTGCTCCTCCTGCGAGTAAGGTGGAGTCACCCCAACTGACGAAGTCGGAGAAAACCGGGGAACCCTCGCGTCCTGTCGTCGGCACAACCTCGGCCACTGCCCCGATGCCGAACCCAGCGGAAGTTGCGACTGCTGAAAAGGGCACCGTCGGAAACACAACTCCGTCGCCATCCACCCTGCAATCTCACCCCGAGTATGTTTTACGAATCAGCAACTACCAGAAAGCCCGACATCAGCAACTGGGAGAGCTCGTCGGCAAATATCAAAATGCGTTAACGAACGACTTCAGCAAGGCGACTCAGTCGGGAAATCTCGACCACGTCCAGGCCATCCAAACCGCGATCACCCGTGTCAACCAACTCACTCAGGAAATCGAAGGACTGCCCGCACAACATGACGTAAAACCCCTGAGCACACTTCCCGAGTTGGGGGCCGATACCCCGGAAGCCCTGCAACGCCTTCGAGGCATCTTCGACGGCGAACTTCTTCGCATAGAAAAGGACCTTTTTTTCGCGCTCACTCAATCTCTGGAGGCACTCCAGAAAAACTTCGTTCAGAAGGAAGAACTCGACATCGCAAAAGAACTGCAATCCTCGCGGGAGGCACTCAACGAGACCTTCGCAGCCACTGCCACTGCCACTGCCACTGCCACCGCCCCTGCCGCGATCGCCGTCTCCGATCCCTCACCGCCTCCCGCCGCCAATTCGACCAGGATGGGAGGGGCTCCCGCTTCCGGGGATTCTTCCACCCTCAAGGGTGCCAGCAGAGCCCAGCCCTATATGAACCGTCTTGGCATGAAGTTCGTCCCTGTTCCCGGAACGGAGATACTCATGTGTATTCACGAAACCAGAAGGGCAGACTACGAAGCGTTTGCCGGGAAAGTGACCAACATCAGCCCGGAATGGCGAACCGCTGCCGACCGGGGTCATCTCGTGAGCACCGAGCCCGATCACCCTGTCGTCATGGTGAGCCAACCGGCCGCCCTCAAGTTCTGCGAATGGCTCTCTGAGGAGGAAACTCTTCGCTATCGACTTCCGACCGACCGCGAATGGAGCTTTGCGATCGGAATCGGAGATCAGGAACCGGAAAACGCCACCCCGGCCGCTCTCAATCACGCCCTCGCCGGAGTCTTTCCATGGGGCACCGACTGGCCACCGAAGAAGAACAAACTCGGGAACTATTCGGATCAGGCGTATCGAGAAATGTTTCCCAAGACAGGCTCAGTGCCTGGCTACGAAGACGGCTTCGCACTCATCGCTCCGGTCATGAGTTTTTCTCCAAATACTCTCGGCATTCATGACCTCGACGGGAACGTCTGGGAATGGTGTCAGGACTTCTTTGACGCCACCGACGGCCCAACCGGGCTCGCCCGGGGGAGTTTCTGGAGTTCCAACACACAGAACCAGATGCTCTCTTCCCACCGCCAGGTCGGTCGTCCGACCACCCAGTCACCCGCCGGAGGGTTTCGTTGTGTCATTGATCTTGGAGAACCCGGCGAAGAACCGGTATCTCGGGAAGAAATTTTCACGGCGACGCCCCTCCCCGCACCGGATGCAGAAGGTTGGATCTCGCTCTTCAACGGAACCGACTTGGAAGGCTGGCGACCCGCCAGCGCCGCGTCATGGACCGTCAAAGATGCAGAGATCTGGAAACTGCCCGGAGTGCCCGAGAGCCTCGATCGCGTCATCCCCCCGGTGGCGTTCGAACTGATCGGCGAGTTTCGGGCATCCGATCAGGGCAACGGAGGGATCATCTTTCCATTTGTTGGCGAAGTTGATTTGATGGGATCAAAAGCAAGAAACGGAGCCGGAGTTCAGACCGGTGGAATCCTCGGACACGGCAAACAGAGAGGCGAGAAAAGCTCTCCCGAAAGGAACCTCATCAGTGACAATCGCTGGTCCGCGTTCCGCATCCGGATGACCCGCACCCGGTTGGAAACATGGATTGACGAGAAAGAGGCTGCGGCCCTGACCATTGATCGGTCACGACACCGTGAGACCACGATTGTCATTCAGGGCCTGAACAACGGAGGTGAGGTTGCCTACCGCGGTCTCAAGATGCGCCCCCTCTAGTCGCCTCTTAAAGAACCATTTTTAGAATCCAAGGGACAAGCAATCTGACACGCGCGACGAATGAAAGGCGCTGATTGGGAGGACTTCTTCGTTTTACATGATCTGCGAGTTAATCGGACGGGTTGAGAGCAGTTCTCTCACGCTTCAGTTCGTTGATTCTGAATCCGGCTCCTTTTGCCGGGAAATCGCACATAGTCACCGCTATCTTGCTGCGGTTGGTTCCGTGAAATGTTTTGCCTGTCCCTGCCGAACTTGCCTGTCCCTGCCGAACTTGCCTGTCCCTGCCGAGCGCGGTCGGACGTTCACGTATTACTCCGCTTTTACTTCCCAGCCAGGGCGATAGGACTTCGTTAACCAGGCATTGGCTTCGGGGAGATTTGTAACCTTGAGTGCGGCGGCATCCCACTCTAGCTTCTGCCGCGGAAAACGGACCGCAACGTTACCAAGTTGAACGGCCTCGGAGAGCGGGCCAGCGTATGCAAAATTGTCCGAAATCTCCGGCGTTCCCGCGAGACAGGCATCGACCCAGTCGTGCCAGTGATGTGCAGGTCCGGGGTCTGGGAGCTGATAACCCGCGAAATCTTTTTCCGGATAAAGTTTCGGCGTTCCCCAATGAGGGATGAGAAGACAGCCTTCTGTTCCCACGAGCAACGACGCGGGTGTTTCCAGAGTGCGGACATCGGGCACACCCTTGATTTTCAAGGTAGGCATCATGCCGCCGTCATACCAATGGATGAGGAGTTTATCCGACTCGGTCCATTCGGTTCCTGGATACTCGAAAATGACCTTTTCCCGCGAGGGCCAGACCTGGCGGTTCATTCCGCTGTGCTCTGCGAGGACAGAGATTGGATTTGTTAAATCCAGTGCGGTGTAGAGAGGGTCCAGGAGATGGCAACCATTGTCGCCCATCGACCCGGAACCAAAACTCTGCCAGTCTCTCCACGCAAAAGGATGGTAGACACGCTCGCCCCCGTAATCCCGGAACGGTGCACCGCCGATCCAGACATCCCAATTCAGCTCGGGCGGCACAGGAGCGGAGACCGGAGGAGGATCAAGGAGACCGGACCTTCCATGGCCTGTCGCTGCAATCCAGGTATGGACCTCTTTCACCTTCCCGATTTTTTTCTCTTCCTGAATGAGGAGTTTCGCCATCCGGTATTGTGGCTCCGAATGAATCTGGTTGCCCATGCGGGTGACGCATCCCGAACGTGCGGCGAGCTTCGCGATCTGTCGGGACTCCCACACGGTATGTGTGAGGGGTTTCTGACAATAGACGTGAATCCCACGCTTGAGAGCTTCTGCCGTGATAAACGCGTGAGAGTGATCCGGTACTGTCACGTTTACGGCATCGATCTTTCCGTCGAATTGGTCGAACATCTCCCGGAAATCGGAAAATTTCGGTCTCCCGGGCCAGTCGCGCTCCGCGTAATCGAGATGTCTCGAATCCACATCACAGAACGCGACCATTTCCACCTGGGGGTGACTCCCGATCGTGGAAACATCCTTCCAACCCATGTTGCGACACCCGATCCCGGCGAAGCGTAGTTTTTCTTTGATAGCCGACATGGCATCACGTTGAATACTCGTGTAGGAAATGTAAAGGCCGATGAACCCTGAGTTCCAGCGCGATCAGGGGATCGGAGGAATTTTCTTTTTCCCTCAGTCCGTGATCCGTTACGGTGCCATTCTATCATGATATCCATCGACCTCTCCGCAAAAACCGCTTTGATCACTGGTGCCTCCCAGGGCATCGGCGCACAGATCGCACGGACCTTTCACGCCGCCGGGGCGAAGGTGGCCCTGAATCACCCCGGACTCGGCTCAACAAAGACGGATGCGGAGGCAGTTGCTTCCGAGCTCAATGCCATCCGCCCCGACAGTGCCTTTGTCATTGCCGCCGATGTCTCGAAGGCCGATCAGGTCGAGGCGATGATGGGAGAGATCGGGAAGAATCACGGCAGGCTCGATTTTCTGATCAACAATGCCGCGATCATTCAGGACCGAACCATCTCGAAAATGAGCCTTGAAGAATGGGATGCCGTCCTCGATGTGAATCTTTCTGGTGTCTTCTATTGTTGCAAATATGCCCTTGAAGTGATGGGCGATGGCGGTGCGATCGTCAGTTTCGGAAGCATCGCGGCGATTCAGGGGTTCTTTGGTCAGGCGAATTACGCGGCGGCAAAGGCGGGCGTTCAGGCGATGATGCGCGTCCTCAGCCGCGAAGCGGCAAGGCGTCAGATTCGTGTCAATGCCGTCGCTCCCGGGGTCATCGAGACGAGCATGGCGGCGACGATCCCGGAGAGCGTTCGTGATGAAATGATGAAACATATCCCGCTCGCCCGCTTTGGTCAGCCGGAGGAGGTTGCGAACACCGTTCTTTTTCTCTGTTCCCCGCTCTCCTCTTATATCACTGGACAAACCATTGAAATCAACGGCGGCTGGAGAGGGTAAGGATGCGGTCAAAAGCTCTTATTACTACCGTCGAGGAGGCAATCGCAGCGATCCCGAATGGAGCGACGATTGCAGTGGGCGGGTTTGTCGGGGCCGGACATCCGGAAATGCTCACCGCCGCGCTCGAACGGCGTTTTCTCCAAGAGGGTTCCCCCCGCGACCTGACCCTCTTTTATTGTGCCGGTCAGGGAGACCGAGGCGAGCGAGGTCTGAACCATCTCGCCCATCCCGGTCTGCTGCATCGAGTCATCGGCGGACACTGGAATCTCGCTCCGAAGCTGGGTGCCCTCGCCCTCGCCAATGAAATCGAGGCCTACAATTTTCCCCAGGGAGTTCTTTCGGTTCTGCTCCGGGAGATCGCGGCCAAACGCCCCGGCGTGTTTACGAAGGTGGGATTGAACACCTTCCTCGATCCGGTGAACGGTGGCGGTCGGCTCAATGCCCGGACCACCCAGGATCTGGTCGAAAGAATCGAAATCGACGGGGAAATCTGGCTTCGGTATGTGGCCCTGCCCATCCACGTCGGACTCATTCGGGCAACGAGCGCAGATGGGAAGGGAAATCTGACGATGGAGCGAGAGGGGCTCATTGGCGAGGTGCTGCCGATTGCACAGGCGGCGAAAAATCATGGGGGCATTGTAATCGCCCAGGTCGAACGAATCGTGGATCGGATCGAAGATCCGAAGTCAGTGCGGGTGCCGGGAATGCTGGTGGACTACCTCGTTGTTTCGGAGGGTAAAGAGCACGACCAGACCTTTAGTGAAGCCTTTAAT
>JAGPCC010000178.1 GCA_018058245.1 Verrucomicrobiales bacterium | reverse complement strand
GCAGATGGACGGCAAACCGTTTCTCGGAAAAGGAATCTCTGCGGCGGAACTCAACGGACGCGACACCACTTTTGGATACGCGGATCGTTTTGACGAAAAATACGATCTCTGCCGGTCTCTTCGCATCCGGAATTGGAAGTACATTCGCAGTTATCAACCACAATATCCGGACGGTCTTCAGAACAACTATCGTTATCTGCAACCCGCCTACCGCGAATGGAGGGAACTATTTACTCAAGGGATTCTCGGTGTTGAGCAACGCCAGTTCTTCGAGGCGAAAGATCCCGAAATGCTCTTCGACTTGAACAGTGACCCTTACGAAGTAGAGAACCTCGCCAGCAACCCCGCTCACCAGGACCAACTCGTCCTCATGCGGAAGGAACTGCAACGCACGGTCAAGTCGATGCCCGATCTAGGTTTCTTCCCCGAAAGCGTTCTCTACGACGAAGCGATGTCCGATCCGACTGGTTACGGGAAAACTCATCTCGTCGAGATCGGGAGACTCGTGGACACCGCCGACCTGATGGTGAGCCCATTCCCTGAAGTGGAGGGGCAGCTTCGTCTTGCGCTTACCTCCGACAATGCCAACCTCCGTTACTGGGCCCTCGAAGTGTCCACCGCATTTGGCGAACAAGCCATTGAACTGACAAACTTGATCACACCACTCCTCCAAGATGCTTCCATACCAGTCCGGATCCGGGCGATCGAATTTCTCGGATCGGTTGGGAAGATCGATCCCCGCGAGAGTCTGATCGAGATCGTGAATACAACGCAACATCCCGTTGAACAATTGATCGCCCTACAAACTGCCGCCTTTTTCCAGGACAGGCATCCCCTTTCCTTTCCGTTTGATGCGAGCGCTTTCCACAACGTTAATCCCCAGAGCGAGGCCGGTCGTCGTGTCGACTACTTCAGCGGCAATTGGCTCACGGGAAAACGACCTCCCAAAAAGAAGAGCTCGGTTGAAGAATAGAGAGGTGTTTCAACGAATTACGGTTCCCTCCGCTGCATTCTTCGTGGCATCTGCACTGCTGAAGCGGACCGCCGACTGTTCTCTGCAATACCGCGAGGTAGTCGTCTCGCCCAGCTCCTCGCAGACGTCACCATAGATCGCAAAAATGTGGGAGAGCCGTTCCCGCAAATGCGAGAGGAGAGGATCGCGCACCTGGCTGTCCGCCTTTAGGTGCTTTCCCGCCACTTCCGCCGTTTCCACGCCTTTTTGAATGACACGAATCGCGGCATCTCGCTCGTCACTGAGAAAAGAAAGGTGTTCGATCCGCGCTTCGGCAAGTGCTAGATTGCCCTCGATATGGTGTGCGCTTGTCTCCAAGGCAACCCGTAGGGCCTCGATTCCGCGGACGGACATGCGATAACCCGTCGTCCAGTGACCTTCTTCACGCTCCAAGGTTCCGAGATGCCCGAGGCTTCGGGAAAGTAGAATCGCCACTTCGACATCCTCGGGATTCCCTGTATTCAGCGACGTGAGAAGTCTCAGTGACTCATTGTAGAGCTGATCGAGATCCTCCGGTGTTGCTTCTTTGAGGCCAAATAATTCGCCGAGTTCTAGATAACCTTCAGCCAGCTGGACGGACTGGAGAGGCGTGAATCCATTGACCCCCCGCAGTTGCTCGAGGGTTTCCATCGCGGCGATATGGGCGTTGATAGACTCGTCAAAGCGTCCTGCCAAGCGGAGTGACCCCGCCGCCTGAAACTGTAGCTTTCCAATCAGCTCAGTCAGTGATCCTGGAGTCTCGGACTCATTCCGCAGAGCTACCGCCAACTCCGCTGACTTGCTATAAGTAAGGATCGCTTTGTCATACTCCCGATGAGCATCATAGACTCGACCGAGTTTAAACGTTGTGCCTGCGAGGCGGGTTACGAAACTAAGGTCCTTGGGCTTCAGCGCGATGAGGTTATCAAAATGGCGAACCGCCTTTTCCAAAGTTTGCAAAGACTCAAAACCCAGCGGATTTTCCAAAAGCGAACTGATGTTCTCGTAACTATCCGCTAGGCGCATTTCGATATCGACGAGGGAGTCCTCAATGCTCGGGTCAGAAGAGATCGCTGCTGTAAAAGCATCCACCGCAGACTGAAAGTGATGGATCGATTTTGCACTCAGTCCCATCTTCCGCTCGATGTGGGCGAGGCTGTGAAGGGCGCGAGCACGTTCCAGAGAACTCAGCTTGCCTTCGTCCTCGCCGTCGAGCGTCTTTAGATAGTAGTCCCGCGACTGATCGAGTTCTTCCTTGTTGATCGCGGCGACGCCACTGCCCCCGGCATCATCGCCGCGAGCCATCTGATGAAAAAAGGAGTCCGCAGCCTGACGTGACTGTTTCAGGTCGGTCACTGTATCGGCCCACCGTTCATCGAGATGATGGATCTGCGCCTGCTGGGTCACGACCACTTGATCGAGTTCCGTCACTTTGTTTTGGAAAAAATACGTTTTCCGGAAGTACTCCACGAGCAAATACGTGGCACCCAGAAAGGAGAGTCCCAGGCAGGCAGCAATCGCTCGGGCACCGAACAACTTGGCTTTCTGTTTGCGCCGTTCTTTGAGAACTCGCTCCTCCGCATCCTCGAGTGCATACCGGTAGTCGAGCGAACGAAAGAGATTTCTCACCTCTCGAAGATCGACAGGCCGCTCGAGGGGATGAAGAGAGAGGCAACGATCAATAATCTCACGACAAGAGCGATCGTGATGGCTCAAACCAAACGACGACCCCCAAACCATGGCAGCGTTCTCATAGAGTTCATCGACAAAATCTTGCACATCAATGCCCACCGGGCGTCCTCCACTGTGAGCGATCTGTCGATTCCTCTCCTTGATGTATGCCAGCCCGCGCGGCAGTCGCTCATTGATCAGCCAGTAGGCGACTACCCCGAACGAGTAAACATCCCACTTTTGGATCTGCCCTTCACTCCACTTCCCCCCGCCACTCAGGAGCTGTTCGGGAGCGGCAAAAAAGGTCGATTCCCCGAGATCAATATGATGCAGCTCGCCAACCAAACCCGAACCGAAGTCCGTGACGAAGAGTGGGGACTCGGTTCCCTTCCCGCCTACAAGAATGTTCCCGGGATGCAAGTGCCCGTGGTAAATTCCATGCTTGTGGGCGTGGCCGACGATTTCCGCCAGTTTTCGGACCATTTCCCAAGCGACCGGCTCCTTCATCGACCCCGCCTTGAGGAGCGGAGTGCCCTGAACTCTCTCCATCAAAACGGCATAGGGTGCCTGGTCGAAGGAATGATCAAAGACTCCCGGGAGACCCGCGAAAGCTGGCGAGTTCACCTGGCGAGAATAGTTATACTTCAAAAACGATCGATCAATCGCGAGCGAATGGAAACGCTTGATCACGAGCGAAGTTTCTTCGCCCAGAACTTCAAAAACCTCGCCAGAAGTCCCTGATCCCAGCGAAGCACCCGTTTGCAGTGAAGAAATTCGTAAATCGTTCATTTTAAATAACAAGGGAAGGAAGATCTCATCCCAGAGCAACCCGTCACCTTCAAAAATCTAATTAATCAGTAGTATTGCGTATGCTTTTATCTAAAAATAGAGACTCAAACAAGGAAAAATTCTTATTTTTATCAAATTTCGACCAGTTCCGGCTCTCTTGAGCAGAACACCTCCACCGGACGGGGATACTGCAGACGAACCTCTTATTGTTCCTCCGGGAAGGAGTCGCCTTCCTCGCGGGGAGGCCGAACGCCTCGTTTGGCAAGGATCTCAATATAGAGAGACTTCGCTCCCTCGCTCGCGACGTGGTCGATCTGCTCGATCAGTGAGCGCACCTCGACCACCGTAGCGACGCCTTCCTCCCTTCCCACCCGACAGTCAAAATCCCAAAAAGGAACGCCTTCCGGCAGGGCCTTCCGTCTCTCCCGCTTCAAATACTTCCGGACATCACTTTTGATCGCTTCAAGGACGCGGGCGGAAGCGCGGTTCGGCAGTTCCAAGGGGAAATTCTTTTTCATCGGCACTCTCCGTCGCTCTTTGACAGCGTTTTGTCCAGTCTGCAGAATCCGAACAACTCCAACAGGGTAGGGTCTGAGACGGAAGAGGGTGTCTTCCTGTATTTTTTGAAGAACTTCACTGCGAACCGCCCCCCCGGCACACATACCATTAAGATTTAAAAAAAGTAAGGAATGCTTGCCTTATTCATAATAACCATTATTATTATAAATTGTGACTTTTCTGTTATTGCGCTTCAGATCTTCCACGTTTTCATAACTTCCATCTTCACCAAAACTTTTTCAAGTTCGCACTTTTATGCACGTAGTAGGATTTCAGAACGACATTGCTTGGGAGGATCGTCAGTCCAATTTCTCCCGAATCGACGCTTCTGCTGCGGCCTCTTCGGACATCGGAGTGGCCTCGCTGCTTGTCTTCCCGGAACTTTCGACCTGTGGATTCTCCATGAATCCCGGACGAACGGCCGAACCAAAAGAGGGAGAATCGTTCCAGTTTTTTTCCCAACTGGCAAAAAAACACCAGAGTTACGTAATCGCTGGTTTAGCGGTTGAGAGCGACAAACCCGGACTCGGAGCCAACGAAGCGGTCTGCTTCGCCCCAGCGGGTGAGGAAATCGCTCGCTACCGGAAGATGCACCCGTTTCCCCTCGTCGAGGAGGAAAAACACTATCCCGCCGGCTCTGCTCCTGTCGTCTTCCCCATCGGAGAGTGGACTGTTTCTACGCTGATCTGCTACGATCTCCGTTTTCCTGAGCCATTCCGCCGCGCGACCGCGATGGGTGCCGAGTTGTTTGTCGTCATCGCCAACTGGCCTATTGCGAGGGAGGACCACTGGCTCACCCTCCTCCGCGCCCGGGCGATTGAGAATCAGGCTTACGTCGTCGGGGTGAACCGTAGTGGCACAGACCCGACTCTCACCTATCCCGGTTCGAGCCTCATTGTCGGACCAAAGGGCGAAACGATTGCTCATGCCGGGAGAGAACCCGGCTTGATCACTGCCGATCTCAATCGGGAGGAACTCCTCCAATGGCGCCGGGACTTCCCCGCGATCGCTCCTCTCCTCCCTACAAACAAATAATCAGCTTTGAATCCTTCCGGAAACAGTATCCAGATCACTGCAAGCTTCACCGCAGAACCGCTGCGAGAGGCTCTCCTTTACTGGGGAGATCTGCTCGGTTGGAATGTCTCGGTCCGATTTGCTGGATACGGTCAGATACTCCAAGAATCGCTAGATCCCCAAAGCCACTCCGCCACCAACGCGGCCAATGGGCTAAATGTATTCCTCCTTCGGGCGTCCGATCTAGGGGAAACGATCCACGAAACCGTCGATGCGATCCGGGCTTTTGCAGGACGATCGCGTGCCCCACTCCTGGTGATCCTCTGCCCTGATCGCGTGTCGCAGGAAGGAAGCGACTCGCTCGTGGAGCGCCTCGGTGGGATCGCAAACCTCGTGGTTCACCCATCCGCCTACCTGACCGACCTGTATCCGCTCTCGGATATTTTTGACCCGATCGCAGAACAGTCGGGTCGCATCCCCTACTCCGAAGAATACTACGCGGCACTCGCTACGGTAATCGCGCGACACTTCAGCGCCAGATCACGGCCGCCTGCAAAGGTGCTCGTGCTCGATGCCGACAATACCCTATGGAGCGGCATTTGCGGAGAGGCGACCTCCGACGAGTTGAACATGGAAAGTCCGCTGCGATCCGTGCGTGAATTTGCTCTCGAAAAGAAGAACTCCGGGATGCTCCTCTGCCTCGTCTCGAAAAATCAAGAGACCGATGTCAATCGAGTCTTCCGGGACCGAGCCGGTGATCTACTCTTGAAAAGGGAGGATTTCAGCGCTTGGAAAGTGAGCTGGAATCCAAAGTCCCAAAGCATCCGCGAGATCGCCATCGAGCTGAACCTCGGACTCGATAGCTTCGTTTTCCTCGATGACAATCCGACGGAAATCGCGGAAGTCACGGCGAACTGTCCTGGTGTGATTTCCCTAGCTTTGCCACAGAATGTTGCAGAGACCCCAACCTTTCTGCAACACCTTTGGCCGCTCGACCTCACGAGCCAGACCGCAGCCGATTCGACCCGCGCTGATTTCTACAGGCAGGAGTCCGAACGCCGCGATCTTCAAAACCAGTCGTCCACCTTTGAGGACTTCCTGAAGGGTCTCGAACTGAAAGTGAAAGTTCAAGAGGCAAGCTCAGACGATCTGCCACGAGTTTCGCAACTCACGATCCGGACGAATCAATTTACGGCCAATCCCATTCCCCTCTCCGAGACGGAATTAACCGAACGGATTTCTTCGGGAGCGACCGCACTCACCGTTGCCGTTTCGGACCGATTTGGCGACTACGGCCTCGTCGGGGCGATGCTACTCTCCCCCACGACGGACGAGAACGCGCACACCCTATCGGTCGAGCGATTTCTCCTCAGTTGTCGTGCGATGGGCAAAGGTGTCGAGCGCGCCATGGTCCTCGCACTTGCAGAAAGAGCACAGGTCCTCGGCGCGAAGTCTCTTTCGATTGCCTACAAAAAAACGGATCGGAACGAACCGTGCCGACGTTTCTTTGAAGAACTGGGTGGTTTCGACCTTTCCACGGCAGACGCAATCCGACTTTCCCCCTTTCCAGAAACTCGGGCGCCGCTCGTTCCAGCAGAGCCTACCGTAGGCGAGCCTCTTCCCGCAGCTTCGTTGCGGTTTGACGCTGCCCTCGCCCTGCGTATCGCCGGGGAACTCCATCGTCCCGCAGTCCTACAGGCGCAGATACGTTCCCGCACTCGTCCGCGCCCCGAGCTTTCTCAGGCCTTCGTCAAGGCGGGAACAAAAACGCAGCGGACTCTCGCCTCGATCTGGCGAGAGATCCTCTGCCTCGACGAAGTCGGTCTCGAAGATCCGTTTTCCTCGCTCGGCGGCAGCTCCGTTCAGTTGGTGCGTCTCTATGTCGCGATCCGTGAGAAGTTCGACGTTGCACTCGAACTGGTCGAACTTTTCGCCCTCCCGACAATCGCGGCACAGTGCGCTCGAATCGAGGCGGACCAGTCATCGCACCCTGTAGTCGCTCCGGTGAACTCTACCTCCACGAACGAACTCCCCGCAAGCGACGACGCCGTCGCGATCATCGGCGTGGCTCTGCGTGTCCCCGGTGCCAATGATCCCGATCAATTCTGGAAAAATCTCCTTGGGGGCGTCGAGTCGATCTCCCGATTTGGACCAGAGGAAATCGAATACCCGGCGGAATATGGAAAGCCCGGTTACATCCCGGTGAAAGGGCTAATCGACAATATCGATTTGTTTGATGCCAATTTTTTCGGCATCCTTCCGAAAGATGCAAAAATCATGGATCCGCAGCAGCGGATCTTCCTCGAACTCGCTTGGGAAGCAATGGAGCGTTCCGGTTACACACCCGAGACACACCGACAACGTATCGGAGTGTATGCAGGCGCCTACTTTGATAGCTATCTACTCACGAATCTCTGCTCGGATCGCCAATTCCTCGCCGATCTGATACCACAGATTCAGGTAGGAACGCTCCAAACTGAACTCGGAAACGACAAGGACTATCTAGCGACGAGGATCGCCTTTAAGCTAAATCTGCGCGGTCCTGCAATGACCTTGCAGACCGCCTGTTCCACCTCGATGGTCGCTGTCGTTGAAGCCTGTCGGGCGATCCGCTCGGGCTTGTGTGACATGGCCCTCGCGGGCGGGATCACCGTGACCCTACCGCTCAAAAGAGGGTACTTTTACACCGAGGAGGGGATGCTCTCAGGCGATGGCCACTGCCGCGCCTTTGATGAAAAGGCGAGCGGGACGGTTTTCGGCAATGGTGCCGGAGTGGTCATGCTAAAGCGTCTCAGCGACGCCGTCCGTGATCGGGACCACATCCATGCCGTGATCCGCGGGACAGGGATGAACAATGACGGCGGGGTAAAGCACAGCTACACCGCTCCCAGCGTCGAAGGCCAAACCGACGTGATCCGCATGGCACACCAGGATGCCGGTATCTCGGCCGACTCCATCGGTTATGTCGAGGCTCACGGCACCGGAACTCCGCTGGGAGATCCGATCGAAGTGACCGCTCTAACAAAAGCCTTTCGCAGTGCCGGCGTATCCGAAAATCAATTCTGCGCCCTCGGTTCACTCAAGACTAATATCGGCCATCTCGATGTCGCATCCGGCGTCTGTGGTCTCATTAAGACGGCCCTTTCTCTGGAGAAAGCAATGCTACCTCCGACGCTGCACTTTCGGAAGGCGAACCCAAAAATCGACTTCGAGACGAGTCCCTTTTATGTCAATGCCAGTCTGACTCCGTGGACAGAAGGTCGGAATGGCCATCCTCGACGGGCCGGCATCAGTGCCTTCGGCGTCGGTGGCACAAACGCTCATGTGGTCCTCGAAGAAGCTCCTCTCGTCGATTCCGTCCCCTCGGGCCGCCCTCATCAACTCTTTCTCCTCTCTGGGCGGAGCGAGGAGGCGCTGAAGCACGCCGGAGAAAATCTCCGCGATTTTGCCATTGAGGCCGAATCCACCGATCCTGCGGATGCAGCCTGGACCCTCGCGATCGGGAGAAAACCCTTCCGCTGCCGCCGTGCCATTGCCGCACCCGATCTGGCAACGCTGGCGGACGCGATCGCCTCCGGCAGCGGTGTCTCCGGTCTCGCCGAACGCTTCAATCCTCCCGTTCACTTTCTTTTCCCAGGGCAGGGCTCGCAACACGTGAACATGGGGCGGGCCTTTTACGAGGGAGAACCTCGCTTTCGTGAGCTGGTAGATCGATGTTCCGAGATTCTCCGGCCTCATCTCGGATTCACTTTGACGGATGTCCTCTATCCGAAAAACCCGGAAGATCTCGCGGCTGCAGCAGAACAGTTGAAACATACCATCCTCGCGCAACCCGCAATTTTTGTGATCGAATATGCATTCGCCGATCTCTGGATGAGCCGCGGTGTCAAGCCGACCGCAATGATCGGGCACAGTGTCGGAGAATTTGTAGCGGCCTGCCACGCTGGTGTTTTTGATCTCGAGAGCGGATTAATCCTCCTCGCGACCCGAGGTCGCCTCATGGGTGATCTGCCCAGCGGAGGAATGCTCTCCGTGAGAATGACCGAAGCCGACCTCTTGGCCCGACTTCCCGACACGCTCGACCTCGCCGCGATCAACGGCCCCTCGCTCTGTGTCGTGGCCGGACCACACGGGGAACTGAAAAAGTTCCACGCTGTCCTGGAAGCCGAAGAAATCGTAAGTCAAACCCTCCATACTTCCCACGCCTTTCACTCCCGGATGATGGATCCTGTGATCGAGCGATTCGCTGCGGCATTCGAAGGGATCACACTCTCGGCGCCGACGATCCCGATTCTCTCCACCGTCAACGGCGAATGGCTCACGGAAAAAGAGACCTCTGATCCGCACTACTGGGCGAAACATCTGCGCGAGCCCGTGAGATTTCATCGGGCGGTTCGTCGTTTGGGCGAAGAACATCCCGAACAGATTTTCGTAGAAGTGGGACCGGGCCAGACTCTGACGGGACTCGCGCGACAGACCCTGAACCGAAAGGATAAGCACCTCCTCGTTTCGACAAACCGCCACATCAAGGAAGAAGGATGCGATCACCAAAATTTTCTCGAATCGCTCGGTGCTCTCTGGGCCTCCGGGGTCGAGATCGACTGGGAAGGATTCTACTACGGTGAGATTCGGAAAAGAGTCATCCTGCCCACTTATCCCTTCGAACGGAAGCGTCACTGGGTGGAAGCCACCCCCATGCATGAGGCAGCCGAATCACGCCCGCCACTGACTAACAACCTCCCCTTTCCTGAACCCACTACCGCAGAACCCGTCATGAGCACCCCTGTGCCACTTTGCCGCCGCGAAACCATCGCCGGAGCGATCCGTGCAATCCTCACCGATCTCTCCGGGATACCGGAAGAGGAACTCGCTGGTGACGCCTCCTTCCTCGAACAAGGATTCGACTCCCTGCTCCTCACTCAAGTAAGCCGATCTCTCCAAAACGAATTCAAAACCGAGATCACCCTTCGTCTTCTCATGGGGGACCTGTCGAGTATCGAAGCAATGGCCAAGCATCTCGATGCCACCCTCTCGCCGGACTCCTATCGTCTCCCTGCTCCTGAACCGCTCCACCTGACGGTTCAGGCAGCACCAGCGACGATCACTCCGCTCCCTTCGAACCCGCTCTCGGCCACGGTCCCGACGGCAGCCCCCAGTGCTCATTCATCACTGCCCCCCATGCTTCCAGGAAGCGTCCTCGAGGGAGTCATCGCTCAACAACTGGAAGTGATGCGTCAGCAGATCGCGCTGCTGCAAGGTAGCGGAGCCCCGGTCGTAGCTCCAGCCCTGGCATATACACCAACGCTCGCACCAGTCCCCTTGCAGGACAAAAAATCGTCTGCCGCGGCACCTGCCACATCGCCAGCAACGACAGACGTATCGGCACCCACGACCGCGATCAATCGGTCGTTCGACGATGCACTCACGGATCG
>JAGPCC010000177.1 GCA_018058245.1 Verrucomicrobiales bacterium | reverse complement strand
TGACGGCAACGTGCGATTCCTCGACAAGCTGAAACCAGACGCGCTCATCGGAATGCCCACCTTCCTATACCACGTCCTGCAAATCGCGGTGGAGAACGGATTGGAATCTCCGAACTTGAAAAAGATCGTCCTTGGCGGCGAAAAAGTGCCTCCCGGAACACGGCGAAAACTCCGGGCGCTCTGTTCTGAGCTCGGTTCCGGACAGGTCGACATCATGGCCACCTACGGATTCACCGAGGCAAAAATGGCGTGGCCCGAGTGCCCCTCTTCGGACTCTCCCTCTGGTTATCACCTCTCCCCGGACCTCGGCATCGTGGAAATCATCGACCCGGAGACCGGAGAATCGCGCGGTCCCGGCGAACCAGGCGAGATTGTTTTCACTCCGCTCGACAGTCGCGGCAGCGTCGTTTTGCGCTACCGTACCGGAGACCATATCTCCGGGGGACTCACTTACGATCCCTGCCCCGGTTGCGGGCGGAGAATGCCACGACTCATCGGTGAAATCTCACGCGTCAGCGACATACGCCGACTGCGCATTGGAAAGGTCAAAGGAACGCTCATCAACTTCAATGAGCTCGAAAACATCCTCGACAACATTGACCGAATCGGAACCTGGCAGATCGAGCTCCGGAAGCGAAACAACGATCCGCATGATTCCGACGAGATCATCGTCCACGTCGCGCCGAGTGGGCGCGTTTCCAAACGGTCCTTGACCGAAGAAATCGAAAAACGATTTCGCGCCCAAACGGAGATCACGCCGAACCGGATTGAGTTTCACGATGCAAAATTCCTCCGCACCCTCCAAGGCGTTGGAAAGGCGTTGAAGGAGGAAAAAGTCGTCGATCACCGGGAAGAAGCCGTCCGAAATACCGAGAATCCAGAACTCACCCCCCTGCTCGAAACATGACCTCCCCTGCCCTCAATTCTCGCAGAACTTCCCTCGTCGTAGTCGACGGAGTGCGAACGCCTTTCCTCAAAATGGGCAGCGACTTTGCCGGCATCGACGCCACGGAACAGGGTCGCATCGTCGTCCAGACCCTCTTGACTCGCACCGGTCTCGATCCGACCCTCGTGGACGAAGTTCTCTTTGGCTGTGTCGCACAACCAGCTGATGCAGCGAATATTGCCCGGGTCATTGCCCTTCGAGCAGGGATTCCCGAGTCCGTTCCCGCCATGACCGTGCATCGCAATTGCGGAAGCGGACTGGAGGCGCTCACCACCGCAGCCGAGCGGATCTCGGCGGGTAAAGGCGAAGTATTCATCGTCGGTGGCACCGAGAGCATGTCTCGCATTCCTCTCTATTTTTCTGTGGCCGCAGCTACCAGATTCGCCGCTCTCACGCGAGCGAAAACTGCGGGCGGCAGGGTGGCTGCGGCCCTTCATTTCCGCCCTTCGGACTTCGCCCCGGTAATCGGACTTCGCCTCGGTCTAACCGATCCGTTCTCCGGTCTCAATATGGGCGAAACCGCAGAGGTCCTGGCGCGTGATTTCCAACTGAGTCGAGAAGAGCAGGATCAGTTTGCCTTGTCCTCTCACCTCCGTGCCGCCGCCGCGCGAGACGCTTTTTCCCGGGAGATCTGCCCTGTCTATCTCCCGAACCATCGACCCGGCTTTGTCGATCAGGACAACGGCATCCGCGAAGGTCAAACCCTCGAAGCACTTGCAAAATTGAAACCGGTCTTCGAACCCCGCACTGGCACCGTCACACCGGGAAACAGTTCGCAGATCACCGATGGTGCCGTGGCACTGCTTGTCATGACGGAATCCCGGGCAGAATCTCTCGGACTCGAACCGCTCGGTCGCCTCGTCGATTACGCTTACACAGGATGCGATCCGCGACGAATGGGACTTGGTCCCGCTTATGCGATCCGCGAGCTATTTGAAAGCACCGGTCTCCGCCCCGATGATGCCGATGTCGTGGAGATCAATGAGGCCTTTGCCGCACAGGTGCTTGCGGTATTGCGACTTTTGAAGTCCAGCCCTTTTAATGGTCTCACGATCCCAGAGGAGAGACTCAACCGCCTCGGCGGTGCGATCGCCCTAGGTCATCCGGTCGGAGCGACGGGGGCGCGACTCGTTCTCACTGCTCTCCAACAACTAAAGGCCGACGGAGGAAAACGAGCCCTCGTCAGCCTTTGCATCGGCGGAGGTCAGGGCGGCGCAGCCTGGCTCGAAACTTTGTAAATGCAGAAAGGAATATGGAAATGGACACGATCACCCTCAACCTAAACCCCTCCCGACTTGCGAACCGAGTTCCGGCGCGGCGTCCCCGACGTCTCCACTTGGAACTCACCGCTGAGCATCTCGCGGTGATCACCTTTGATCACCCTGACAAATCCGTAAACATCTTCGACGAGACGACCCTTCATGAGTTGGAGATTGCTCTGCGGGCCGTCAAAAAATTGAACCCACAAGGCCTCCTCTTCGTGAGTGCCAAACCGACGGTATTTATCGCCGGGGCCGATCTCCAGTCTCTCCGGAGTGCACAAGGTGACGATTTGCGGAACCTGGTGGAATCTGGACAACGCATTTTCAACCAGATCGACGAACTCCCGATTCCGACCATTGCCGCGATTCACGGTGCCTGTCTCGGTGGCGGTCTGGAACTCGCGCTCGCCTGCGACTGGCGCATCGCGAGTGATGACAAATCCACCAAACTCGGTTTTCCCGAAACATTGCTCGGTATTCTCCCCGCGTGGGGCGGATCGACCCGCCTCCCTCGTCTCCTCGGATTGCCAAAGGCACTCGACCTCATCCTCTCCGGCAAACAGATCGGGGCGGGATTTGCCAAAAAGCTAGGCCTCGTCGATGAGGTCGTCCCCAAAGAGCGATTGCTCTCGCGTGCTCGCGTGCTGGTGAAACAACCGGTTCGGGAACGAAGGAGTCACTTCCTGACAAACAACCCGCTCTCCGCCGCGATCATTCGCTACCTTGCAAATCGACGAGTGGAAGCCAAGACTCGAGGGAACTACCCTGCGCCGATTGCGGCCGTTGAAGTAGTGACTCGTGGATCCCGCGGATCGATCACCGCATCCCTCCACAGGGAGGCGGAAGCAGTCACCCGACTCGCCGGAACAGAGCAAGCCCGGAATTTGATGCGACTCCATTTCCTGCAGGAATCCGCCAAACGCTCCCGATTCGACGAATCCATTCTTCTGGACGCCCTTCCCCCGGTGCTTACTACCGCCGTGATTGGAGCAGGCGTGATGGGTTCCGGAATCGCCCAGTGGTTTGCCGCGAGAAGGCATCCGGTCATCCTGCGCGACGTAGATCCGCTTCGAGTCGCCAATGGGATGAAGTCCATTTCCAAACAATTCGCAGGAGCGGTCTCCAAGCGCATTTTTTCCCGTCACGAGGCCGGTCGACTTTTTGATCTAGTGTCCCCTTCTGCGACGCCTGTTCCACTCCATCGCTGTGACCTCGTCGTGGAGGCTGCAATTGAAAACTTGGAAATCAAAAAGAAAATCTTTGCGGAACTCTGCACTCTCGCCTCTCCCGAGACGATTCTAGCGACGAACACCTCGGCCCTTCCGATCAGCAGTCTCTGCACGGCGGAGGGAGTGACACATCCGGAGCGGATCATCGGACTCCATTTTTTCAATCCAGTAAACCGGATGAAACTCGTCGAAATCGTGGTAACAGAATTCACCTCACCAGAGACGGTCGAGAGGGCTCTCTCCTTCGTTCGCGAGATTGGCAAACTGCCTGTTGTTGTCAAAGACTCCCCCGGGTTCCTCGTGAATCGGATTCTGATGCCCTATCTCATCGAGGCGGGTCGAATGGTCGAGTCCGGGATTTCTCCACAACAAATCGACGACGCGATGCTCGATTTCGGAATGCCGATGGGGCCTCTCCGTCTCCTTGATGAGATCGGTCTCGATGTCGCCATGGATGTCGCCTCTACCATGACAGCTGCCTTTGGCAGTCGTTTCCAAGTTCCCGATCTCGTGACCGATCTCGTTTCCCAGAACCATCTCGGGAGAAAATCGGGAATCGGATTCTATTCCTACCCTGGAGAAAAGGCTTCCGTCACAGGGAGCGCCGCACAAAACCCTGACAAGGCCATACTCTCCTCCCGTCTCGCCTCGCTCATGGTCGACGAAGCCCGGCTCTGCCTCGCCGAAGGAATCGCCCGGAGCACTGAGGACATCGATCTCGCCATGGTCCTCGGGACAGGATTCGCCCCTTTCCGAGGTGGCCCACTCGCCTATGCCGAATCGATCGATCGAGAGCCCCTATCCTACAACGATCCGCTCCACGAAACAGACTCAGAAACGGACTCAGAAACGGACTCAGAAACGGACTCAGAAACGAAAGGAACAAGCCCATGAAAACCACAAAAGCACCTACAGATCCTGACAAACCGACTTCCGTCATCGACACTTCAAAAATGTCGCTACAAGAGCGTGCCGCTCTCGAATTAGCCGAAGAAGCCCGCGTCCAGGCCGGACCTTCGGGTAGCTTCGGGGGCTCTCTTTTCATGGGCCGACCTCTCTTTGATGCCATTTTCCCGTTTCCGGTCCAGTCGGTCGAAGATGAGGATCAAGGCGATGCCTTCCTCGAACGCTTGGAAACGTTTCTGCAGTTGGAGGTCGATCCCGACGAGATCGACCGCACCGGGGAGATTCCCGATCGAGTCATCGATGGACTAGCCGCAATGGGCGCTTTTGGGATCAAGATCCCACGGGAATACGGAGGGCTGGGACTCTCACAAACCAACTATTCACGTGCCGCGATGATACTCGGGAAATACTGCGGAAATCTCACCGCCTTGCTCTCGGCGCACCAGTCCATCGGCGTCCCGCAGCCTCTCCTTGTCTTCGGCACAGAAGAGCAAAAGCAGAAGTATCTCCCCCGCTGTGCGAAAGGCGAAATTTCCGCGTTTGCCCTCACGGAAGCGAACGTCGGATCCGATCCCGCAAAAATGGAAACCACGGCCGCTTTCGACAGCACGACAGGCGAATATGTCATCAATGGGGAAAAGCTCTGGTGTACGAATGGGGTCAAGGCCGGAGTCATCATCGTGATGGCGCGTATGGCGGATTCCGCTCTGGATCGTCCGAAAATCTCGGCGTTCATCGTCGAGATGGACACCCCCGGGGTAGAGGTGAGACATCGTTGCCATTTCATGGGGCTGCGTGCCCTCTACAATGGGGTCATCCGGTTCACGAATGTTCGTGTGCCAAAAGAGAATCTGGTGCTCGGGGAAGGTCGTGGGCTGAAGGTCGCCCTCACTACTCTCAACACCGGACGCATCACGCTGCCCGCCGCCTGTGTCGGCATGGCAAAACGGTGTCTTGCATGGTCGACCGAGTGGGCTGCGCAGCGCGTGCAGTGGGGATCTCCGGTGGGACATCATGACGCCATCGCACAAAAACTCGCCAAGATGAAGGCGGAGACTTTTGCCATCGAAGCAATGGTGCGTTATGTCTCCCTGCTCGTAGATCGAGACAAAAAATCCGACATTCGCATTGAGGCCGCTTTTGCGAAAATGTGGGGAACCGAACGTGGCTGGGAGATCGTCAACGAAGCGATGCAGATTCGGGGTGGTCGCGGCTATGAAACGGCGGAATCGCTCGTGGCGCGTGGTGAAAAATCGGTTCCGGTGGAACGGTTTCTACGGGACTCCCGGATTAATACAATCTTTGAAGGATCCAGCGAGATCATGCGCCTCCTCATCGCACGGGAAGCCCTCGATCCGCATTTAAAAATGGGTGGCCCCGTCCTGAATACCACCCTTCCCCTGAAAGAACGGTTGATGGCCGGACTCCGCTCCGCCTGGTTCTACGGGCGCTGGTATCCCCGCCTCTGGTTCCCTACGATGCGCGGCACGTTCGGCATCCTTCCCGAGTTCGGAAACGAGGCAAGACAGGTACGGGCGATGAGCAAACGACTCGCTCGGATGCTCTTCCATGCCATGCTTCGCCACGGACCAAAACTGGAAAAAAAACAGGTCTTGCTCGGGCGATTCGTCGAGATCGGAGCGGGACTCTTTGCGATGACCGCCTCGATGGCCTATGCCCAGCACCTCATCGAGAGCGGCAAGGGAGATCGGGGCGATCTCGTTTTGACCGTCCGGTATTTCTGCCGACTCACCCGAGAGAAACTCAATCACCTCTTTCACGAAGTACGGCACAACGCCGACTCGGACGGCTACCGGATCGCCCGGAAGATGCTCGGCTGATTTTGAGTGTTTCCCCGCGATCCTATGGTATCCTTCCGCCGAATTGCCGCCGTCATGGACGTGACCCATTTTATCTGCCCCAGTTGCGGTGCGGAGATCCGCATCAGCCCAAAAGGTTGCCCGAAATGCAATCCGCCAAAAAGAAAGAGATTCCAGCCGGAACCTGATCCGTGGGAGCGCGAGGACACTTCGGACGGGATCAGTTTGCCCGACGACGATTTCGACTACGAACACTTCCTCGCAGAGGAATTCGGCGGAGGTCCAAAACGCAACCGAAAACAATGGCTCTGGTGGGCCACTGCCGTGGCGCTTCTGGTGGCGGTGGCTTGGCTCTGGGGTTTCTACCCCATTTTTACCAAACCATAGGGATCCTCTCAGATATTCTCGGGGAAGAGTTGGATATTCGCAACCCGCCGCAGCTTCTGCATCAGCACCTTGATCGTCTCTTCCGTTCGTTCCGCCTCCAGATGATTCCGGATTTCCGAAGCAACCTCCTCGTAGTGAACGGGACGTGCTTCCTCTCTTTCGAGCACTTCGACGAGATTCCAGCCGGCGGTTGTCGCAAAGGGTTCGCTCAGTTCCCCCACCTTTAGGGAAAAAACAACCTCCGCAAAATCTTTGGGAATCCGCTCGTGCGAAAACCACGACAAGTCCCCTCCCGAAGCCTTGGAAGCTTCGTCCTCAGAATATGCTTTTGCGAGTGACTCGAAGGTATCTGTTCCAGCTCGGAGTTTTGCCTCCAGTTCCCGTATCCGAATTTCCGATTCTCCTCCCTTTTCCTTGCTGCGCAAAAGGATTCGACGAGCCCTCACTTTATCCGGCTCCCCAAAACCGACGCCCGAGTTGCCTCCCTCAGTGAGGCGATTTGCCTCGAACCAGGCGAGGACCTCGTCCTCCGTCACGCTTACCGCCGGGGCGATGCGCTTTTCGAGCCAGCGCTTGCGCGAATAGATGCGCTCCAGTTCCGCTTTCCAGGCCGCCTCGTCGAGTCCCTGAACCGCAGCACGTGTTGCAAGATCCTCCGGTGAGGAAAACTGCCCCTCCCACGAGGCGATGAATCGATCCACCTCCGCCTGCGGGGCGACAAAACCTTCCCCGTCGGCGTAGTGCCGCACCAGAGTCTCGTCGATCACGGATTGCAGGACCGCTCGTCGAATCATGAGAAGATTTTTCTCCGGGATTTCCTCGGGCGCTTTCCCCCGCAGAGCAAGGTGCCGGATCACCGCGAGATCGAGATGCTCGCGTGTCACCGGCTCGAGATTGATGATCGCGACCCAGCGATTCCGAATCGCGGCCGCCACTCCCGCGTCCCGACGGTTCTTCACCGCCTGACGCAGCGGTCCCTCACAGAGTTTCAGATCAAGGAAGAGATAAAGCAGCAGGACAGCGTAGAGCAGACCTCGCCACGGGAATTTCTTCATCTTTCGTTTCGATTCAGAGAGACAGAGAACCGGTCGTTCGCAGCCCCAAATTGGCGTAGATCTCCCGAGTCGCGTGCGATTTGTTCAAAGTGTAGAAATGGATCCCGTTGACCTCATTCTCAAGGAGATCGGAGCACTGCTGCGTTGCGTAGTGAATCCCCACCTTTTCAACCCCGGTCGCATCATTCCCGGCCCGATTCAGAGCGCGCAGCAATTTTGCGGGGAAACGGGCTCCAGCAGCGAGATCGGCCATCCGCTCCATGCCCTTCGTGGAGACCACCGGCATGATGCCCGCGATGATAGGTACCGTGATGCCGGCAAGCAAACAGCGATCACGGAAGTCGTGAAAGTCGTCGTTGTTGAAAAAGAGCTGGGTTACGATGTAGTCCGCACCTGCATCCACTTTCGCCTTGAGATAGTCCATTTCCTTGAGGCGATTCGGCGTGCCGGGGTGCCCCTCTGGAAAACCGGCCACCCCAATGCCGAAACCTCGTTTGTCGGGATGAGAACCGGTCTCAGAAAACTTCTTGATGTATCGCACCAGATCAGCGGCCTGCTGGAAGGTGTCGTCCGATTTCCGATACTGCGTCAAATCCCGCGGCGGATCCCCGCCGAGCGCGAGAATATTACTGACCCCTGCCTCCGTGTAACGCTCGAGGATGGAGCGGATGTCCTCCTCCTGATGGCAGACGCAGGTGAGGTGCGGGATGGGATCGAGGGAAGTCGAGTTTTTCAACCGCACCACGAGGTCATGAGTGAGTTCCCGCGTCGAACCACCAGCTCCATAGGTGACACTGACAAACGAAGGTTCGTAGGCCTCCAGTTCTGCGATCGTTTCATAGAGTGCCTCAGAGGCTTCCGTGGACTTCGGAGGGAAGAACTCGAAAGACAAGGTGGGCGTGCCCTGGGAGAGAATGTCCGAAATGTGCATGTGATGCTACTCTTGCACGTTTCTGCGGATTTTTCGCCGCGAAAATGCCCTACTTTTTCTTCCCGTTACGATCTCCTTTACCTTTGTCATCATCTTTTCGACCCTCGGGCCAGTGCACCTTGTCAATCGCAGCCTGTTCCTCTGGCGTGAGCAGCCCTGGGGCACGGTTTCCGCTTCCGGTGCGTTTGGTCAAGCTATCCCCCAGTTCCACACGGGCCTCTTCGACATATTTCATTAGCTCCTTCACTTTCTCTGGATAGGATGCCGCTAGATCCGTAGACTCGTAGAGTTCTTCGTTGAGATTATAAAGCGCGAGTCCAGTTGTGGCATTTTCATAGGGAACCGGGAGACCGCCATCACCTCCTTTTCCTTCCGGGAGAGTTCGGTAGGAATGGGGCAGGACGAGCTTCCAGCCGTCCTTTTGCACGGCTTGGAGTTCGTTCTTTTTGTAGTAAAACCAATAACTCTCATGAGGGTTTTTGGCTCCCTCGACACCAGTGATGACGGGAAGAAGATCCAACCCGTCGATTTTTCGGCCGGGGAGATCTGCCCCGATCAGACCCGCAATCGTGGGGAGCAGATCGATGTGCATTCCAGGAGTGTCACAGACGGTGCCCGGCGGGATTCTTCCGGGCCAACGCATGATACAAGGTTCCCGCACTCCCCCCTCCCAGGCAGTGCCTTTGCCCTCTCGCAGAGGATCAGCCGATCCGGAATGAGTTCCGTAGGAAAGCCAGGGTCCGTTGTCACTCGTAAATATGACGAGAGTGTTTTCGTCGAGACCGTTGGTGCTGATGGCGTTGAGAATCTCTCCGACGGACCAATCGATTTCCGAAATCACATCCCCGTATAGTCCGCGCTCGGTCGTTCCCGCGAATCGATCGCTCACGTGGAGCGGCACATGAGGCTGAGAATGGGGAACATACAGGAAAAACGGACGCTCCCGATTTCGGTTGATGAAATCGACCGACTTCGCGGTGATCCAAGTCGTCATCATCTTTTGATCGTGCTCATCCGCGATGCGCAGGCGGTCGTTCCCCTGATAGATCGGAAGTGGAGGGAAATGTTTTGCGGTCGGATGTTGCGGCCACATGTCATTGGAATAGGGAAATCCGAAATATTCGTCAAAACCCTGATTCAGCGGGAGGAACTTCTCGTGATCCCCGAGATGCCACTTTCCGAAAGCCGCTGTAGCGTAGTTTTTGGATTTGCAAATCTTGGCGATCGTCGTCTCGGCCGGGTCGAGCCCCGTATTGCTTCCCGGGCTGAGCGCCCCATGCATCCCGACGCGATTCGGATAACATCCCGTCAGCAATCCAGCGCGCGAAGCGGAGCAGACTCCCTGGGCTGCATACCATTGGGTAAACCTCCGCCCTTCCGCCGCCATTTTGTCGAGATGCGGAGTCTCAAATCCTACCGCACCGTAGCTGCCCACATCCGCATATCCCTGATCGTCGGTGAAAATGATCACCACATTGGGGAGTCGCTCCTCGGCGGTGAGTTTCAGGATCGGGAGGAGAAAAAGGAAAATCAGAGGTCGAACAAAATTTATCATCAGCAACATTGGAGTTTTGGGAAGATATTTCCTACCATATCGTGACCGGCAAGACCAGTGCGCAATCAATCCCCCACAGAGCCCCTTATGACACGTTGTTTCCCGACCATCCTCCTCGCCGCCTTGACCTACTTTCTTTTCCCGTTGGATTCGGCGATGGCGCAACACCCCCACCTCCGACTGCATCGCCCCCTCGGCGAACAATTCCAGTCGCAACAACGCCAGATTCATCGTCCGAATGTCCACGTGATCCGGACAAAAGGAGCATCGCGCACCCTTTCGGCGGGATCAGCGGTGACGGTACTATACTCGGTCGTGCAGGGATATGTCAGTCGCATCGAGATTCGCTCTGGACTCAAAGTGATCCGAACCCTTCCCCTGACTCCCTCCCGTTCC
>JAGPCC010000412.1 GCA_018058245.1 Verrucomicrobiales bacterium | reverse complement strand
GGCGATATTCGTGCGATTAATCTGCGAGGACTTCTCATCCTTCGTCATTTCGTCAATGAGAGACCATCCCGCGAGCGGTTTCAGATGGGTATCGATCTCTTCCAAAACCGCACGGAAAACGGGCTCACGCTGGATGAGGCTCTGCCCCATCGCCCACCACTGGGCCCCCTGACCGGTGAAGACAAAAACAAGGGGATGTGCCTCGGCGGCAGGTTTCCCGGCCACAAATTTTGTTCCATCTCCCGCCGCAAGCCACTCGGTCATGGAGTGGATCAAGTCTTCTTTGTCAGTGGCGACGAAAGCAAGCCGGTTGTCGTGATGCTCGCGATTCGACCCTGCGGCCACCGCAATATCACTCAAATGATGATCCGAAGTCCGGAGAAAACGACGCCATTTGATCACGGTATCCCGCAATGCGTCGTCCCCTCGACCAGAGAGAGGGACGAGGACCGGACGATCTGCCTTTACGACGGAATTGCGAATCTGAATCGGACGCTCCGATTTCGCCGACGGCACCGGAGCCGGGGCGGCTTCTAGGACAATATGCGAATTCGTCCCCCCAAAACCGAAGCTATTCACCCCGACGACAGGAAGATACCCCCCGAGATGCGGGAGTGGTTGCAATTCACTTGCGACCTTGAGCTTAAATTCCTCGAAGGGAATATTCGGGTTCGGCCGCTTAAAATTGAGGCTCGGCGGAACGGTATCGTGGTACAGAACAAGGGCTGCTTTTGCAAGTCCGGCTACGCCTGAACCCGACTCCAAGTGCCCGACATTGGTTTTTACCGATCCGATGAGGCAATAATCACCTTCATCACGCCCCCGGGAAAGGATCTGCCCAAGAGCACGTGTTTCAATCGGGTCTCCCACAGGAGTTCCCGTTCCATGGGCCTCCATGTAGCGTACCTGCTTGGGTAGAATACCGGCCTTTTCAAAGGCATCTTCGAGCATTTTTGCCTGAGTCTCGACCCCTGGGACCGTCATCGAAGAGGTGTTCCCGTCCTGATTGATCACCGCAGCACGGATCGTGCAATAAACGCGATCCCCGTCCCGTTGTGCGTCAGCAAGGGTCTTGATCACAAACATCCCGGCACCTTCCCCACGGACATATCCGTTTGCACGGTCGTCAAAGGCGAAGCACTGCCCCGAAGGAGACAACATCGTCGCTTTGGAGAATCCGATCGAAGCATCCGGGGTGAGGAGAGCATTCACGCCCCCGGCAAGTGCCATCGTCGCCTCTCCCGACCACACGCTTTCACACGCGAGGTTGATCGCCACGAGAGCAGACGAACAGGCCGTATCGACCGAAACAGAAGGTCCCTTCAGGTCAAAAAGGTACGAAATACGATTCGAGGCAATCGAGAGAGTGCTCCCGGAATTGGTGTGTACATCGACATTTCGTGGATCGCTCTGAGCGACGTTGGCGTAGTCATTTGATGCGATCCCCACGTAAACCGCCGTTTTGCTACCTCGGAGTGAGTCAGGTGCCATGCCGGCATCCTCGAGCGATTCCCAGGCAGCTTCCAACATCCACCGCTGTTGCGGATCCATCCGCAGCGCTTCGCGCGGAGAAATCCCGAAAAATTGAGCATCAAACTTGTCGAAGTCATGGATGAAACCACCCCACTTCGTAATCATCTTGCTCGGAATCTCGACGTTTTCGTGATACCAACGCTCCCGATTCCATCGGTCCGTCGGCACGGGCACGATCCCGGAACGGCCTTCCACCATCATTTGCCAAAACGAGTCCGGACCATTTACCCCACCAGGAAGGCGGCACCCAATTCCTACGATAGCGAGTGGTTCGTGAGACGCAGATTTCTGTTCGGACATGGTAAAATAGAATCGTAAAAGGGAAAAAGATTACGCCTGAAACTCGGACAAGGCCGAAGTTTCAGGCATTTTCTTGATAGCGTAAGATCTTGAGTAACAGTAAATTATAGGATCTCTTCCAGGGTAATCAGGGATCTGGTCTAACGTTTCGACTAAGAAAGAGATGACTTAACCGTATTGAGGCGATCAGTCAACAGGGTATGATGATCAACCTCACAGGGGTCCCATACACAAGGAGCAGGACACAAATCAGGTCGATGGCAAGAGGTCAGAAACTGCGTCTCGTTCTTCCCGCAGTTCTTGCACGCTCGCTTCGATTTTTCCGCGACTAAAGTCACTCACCGGCACATCCTGAACGATTTCCCAACGTTCGCCATCGGTGCGAATCGGGAACGAGACGATCAGTCCCTTGTCGATGCCATAGGATCCATCGGAACAAACACAAACGCTATGCCAATCGCCTGTCGCGGTGGGAGTGGTGAGGGACCGCACCGTATCAACGACCGCATTTGCGGCGGAGGCCGCCGAGGAAGACCCCCGCGCCTCAATGATGGCAGCACCACGTTTTTGCACTGTCTCAATAAAAGCGCCCTGCAGCCAGGCCTCGTCTTTGATCACGTCGGTTGCGAGAGCCCCCCCGATCCGAGCATTGGAAAAATCAGGATATTGCGTCGCGGAGTGGTTCCCCCAAATGGTGGTGTTGGTAACTTCGCTGACATGAACCCCGGCTTTGGCCGCCAATTGCGACTTGGCTCGGTTTTCATCGAGACGAGTCATGGCAAACCAACGCTCGGCGGGAATCTCGGAACCGCTGTTCATTGCAATAAGACAATTGGTGTTGCAGGGATTCCCCACTACCAGAGTCCGGACATCTGAAGCACCGTTTGCGGCGATCGCTTTCCCCTGCCCCGTGAAGATTTTTCCGTTGATACTGAGCAGATCCTTCCGCTCCATCCCCTGTTTCCGGGGAACGCTGCCTACGAGGAGCGCCCAATTCACATCCGAAAATCCCTCATCCAGGCTGGAAGTGGCGCGAATATCCGTGAGCAGCGGAAACGCACAATCATCGAGTTCCATTACAACGCCCTCAAGAGCTTTCATCCCGGGTTCGATTTCGATCAAGTTCAGCGCGACCTTCTGATCGGGACCAAACATCGCACCGCTCGCGATTCGGAATAAAAGAGAATAA
>JAGPCC010000176.1 GCA_018058245.1 Verrucomicrobiales bacterium | reverse complement strand
CCCTGCGGGAGGCGGCCATCTCCTGCGACGTAAGGGGGCATTCCCCCGGCACGGGACCGAGGATCTGCCGTCGCCGTCGCGGGATGATGACAAGTCGCGCACGAGACGTCCTCATTCCCGCCCAGAATCGGATCGAAAAAGAGAGCCTGGCCCAGTTTTACTTTCGCCTCATCTCTCGGCGGGGCGGGTTCCAGCGGCGTCACCGAATGCGCAGCTAGCAATTCCCGGAGAACATCCGGTGTGACCTCGACCTTGTCGCTGGCAGAAACCGTAGTCGCTACTAGAAGCCAGGCAAAAATCGGGAGGGATTGTGAAACGTGCATCCTGTCTTAGGTGTGAAAACTCAGTCTTCAGAAAGGGTGACACTCTTTTCACTGGCTTCCACGGAACGCTTCTCTTCTGTTCCATCCGGCCACCGAATCAGCAACTCGACCGCAAGCCCTGTCGGCCGCGCAAAAAGTAGAGTTCGATCTGACTGCGTAAGATAACTCCCACCGCCGTTCACTTCCCGATCCTGTCGAGGCATTCCCTCCGCGTTTACTTCGACACGGGCGCCGAGCGCCTGTCGGTTCCCCTTTGGGCCGAGGAGTCGGACCCGGAGAGGTTCGTTGCCTTTGGCGTTCCGGCGTCCCGTATGGAGATAGAGCTCCGGCACAGCATTGTTGACCCCGATGAGATAGTCGGTCAGACCATCGCGATTCACGTCACAGGCACCGAGACTCTTGGCATCGCCGGGGATCTCGAGACCACTTTCTCTCCCCTCTTCCACCCGAAAAGGATTCTCCGGGTCGCCCGTATTGAGAAGGAGGATACTCAATCCAGAGGCCATCTCGCCCAGCTCCTCCGTCGCGCTGAAGTGGTTTTGCACAAGATAGCAGTCGAGCCGCCCGTCCAGATTCACATCCCTCAGAACAATTCCAAAACCGGGCGAGAGTTGCGCAGTCCTCGGCAACGGAGTCCTGACAAAACCGCCTTCCCCGTCATTGAGAAAGAGAGAACTCTCGGCGCAATTCGCCTGGAGCAGTAAGGCGCTCTGAATTGCTTTAAAGGGATAGATCCCCGTCAGCTCAGCGCTGGCGTAGTTGTGATACGTCTGGAGACGATCCGCAATCGACGGCATCGCAAACGAAGCATCGTGAAAGGTGGCACGGGGATAGATCTTTTTATCGCCCCCCTCCATGACAAAATGCGCTTCCACAATATTGGAAATGCCGGAGTGGTCGAAATCGCTATAGAACAAAAGTTCTGGAAAAAGCAACGAAGGCTGATACTGCGTATTCAGCCCCAGATTGGAAGCCACGAAGTCCATCATACCGTCCCCATTGACATCCCCGGCATCGATCCCTGTCCACCAACCCAGCATTTCGAGTCCATCCCCTTTTAGCCCGGCTGCCTTGGTCGCTTTCACCAGTTTTCCCTTTTCATTCAGATACAGTCGCACCGGTCCCCAGTCATTCGTCACCAGCAGATCAGGCCAGGTATCGTTGTTTACATCTGTCCAGACCGCACCGGTGACGAGGCCTCCATTTTCCAATTCTGGGGCGCAGTCCTTTGCGGCGGAGACGTAGTGGTCGCCCTCTCGTTTCAACAGGATGCTCTTCGGGGCGGTCGGATAGTCGCCAGGGATCGAGCGGCTCCCGATGAAAATCTCCAAGCTGCCGTCCCGATCCATGTCCGCTGCCGCCACCACCCCCGAGCTTTCCCGCAAGTCCGGCAAGCTACCCTCGGGAGCCGCCGTGAAGTCCCCTTTGCCATCGTTCAGATAGAGTCGATCGCGCAGGACATCCTCTCCGGGATCGCACTCCACTCCTCCGCTTGCGACATAGAGATCGAGGTGGCCATCGTCATTGGCATCAAAAAAGAGCGCTCCCATGTCCTCGCACGCAGCATCCCTTTCCAGAGCATCACAGAGCAGAGGAGTCAGGATGATTTTCGACGATTTTTCCGGAGTTCGATTCAGAAAAAGACGACCGCCCTGACCAGCGGCACCCCCCAGAAAAAGATCGTCCACCCCATCGCCATCGATATCTCCCCAGGCCTGTCCGGGCCCGAGTTGCGAAAGCTTAAACGTCAGGAGAGGTTGCCGCGCAAAATCGTCGTAGTTGTCTTCCTCGTGAGGGAAAGAATCCAGCGCATCCGACCGTCGGTAGCGAGGCGACTCGGGAGCCATGGACTTGATCGGTGTCCGCTTTTTCCCAGTGTCGGCCGGTTCCGTGATCGCAAAACGCTGATTGACCGGAAGATCCGAAAATTCCTGCTCCAATCCCCCCGGCCACACGACACGCAGCTTGCTGATCTTCTCATTCCCTCCCAGCCCGAGGTGAACGATGGGTTCATCCGCATCCAGGTAGCCCCCAATCGGGAAAAACTGACGACTCCGCGTCACTCCGTCGGGCGTCTCGGCAGTCACGAGCGCCCCAAGTCCCCGCCGATTGCTGGAGGTCCCGTGCAGCTCTACCACGGCGCGGTTTCCCGTCGTACCGGTGTTGTGGTAGACACTCAAAGGATCATCCAGATTGCTCACGAGAAGATCAAGAAATCCGTCGCCATCGAGATCGCCGAACGACGCACCATACGACATCCCGACGTGATCCAGGCCCCAGGCCTTCGAGACATCCTCGAACTGATATTCACCCCGATTGCGAAAGGCAAAATTTTGCTCCCGCCGCCTCGGTGTATTCATGAAATGATCGAAATGATTTTTCCCCACCAGATCCTGGTGATTGAGCGGCGGCAGATCCGAATGGTTGAACTGTCCCGGAACTCCATTCGCAAAAAAGAGGTCGGTCCAGCCGTCGCAATCAAAATCCGCTGCCCGAATCGCCCAGGTCCAGTCCGTGTGCGCGAGTCCCGCCATCCACGCCCCTTCCGCAAAGTGATCTGTCCCCGTATTGATATGCAGAGTATTCCGCATGATCTGGTTCACCCCCTTCACATTGCTCAACTCCCTCTTCCTCTGCGCCATCGAACCGAAAGACGCCTTCTGCATGTAGTGATTGCGAGGCAGCATGTCCGCGAGGATAAAATCGAAAAGACCACGATTGGTAAAGTCCGCCTGGGCCGCGCCCATCGAGTTCCAAGTCGTATGCCGCAGCAGTCCTTGCGATACCTCCGTGAACGTTCCGTCGCCGTTGTTCCGGTAGAGAAGATCCGGACTCTTGAAATCGTTGCCCACATACAGATCCGGCCAACCATCGTTGTTGTAATCCCACCAGGTCGCCGAATTCCCCCAGTTCGGTTCGGCAGTGATCCCGGCCTCCGCACTCGTCTCGACAAAAGTTCCGTCGCCCTGATTGCGATAGAGAATGTCAGTCCTCGGTGCCTCCGTATAAAGATATTCTCCGTTCTCCCCCCGCTTCCCTTCCTCGACCTGGTACCAGCGACGCCATTTTTCCTCCACCATGATCTTGCCGTTTTCCTCCAGCAATTTGATCGTTTCTACCGGTCGGCCCGACGCCCGATAGATCTGATGCGTCAGCAGATACATATCGAGAAGACCGTCACAGTCATAGTCCGCAAACGCCGCGACGACCGAGCCATCCGCCCGATCCAGCCCATACGCGGCGGCCCGTTCTTCAAACTTCAGCGTCGCACTCCGGACCCCGTGATCGAACAACAAATTGATGTAGAGCTGATTTGGACTGTCAAAGTTGCAGATATAAATGTCAAGATCCCCGTCATTCTCGATATCCACGAGCACCACATGCACCCCCCAGCGATCATCCCCTTTCAGCCCCAGACTCTCCGTAACATTTTCGAACTTCAGCGGTCCCGTTTGCAGGAAAAGACCATTGTCCCCCACCCCGCTCGTCGCGAAAATATCGGATCGTCCATCGAGGTCAACATCCCCGATCGCCACACCGCCACAGGCCATACTTGAGTAATACGCACGCCGCATCGGGTGCGTAATGTCCACCGGAACCACGAACGCGATCCCACTCTCCTCCGGAGTGAGTCGAGTGAAAAGAGGCGCGTCCGGCGTCGCACCACTCCGAGCGACGAGAGGGATCATCTCGATCTCCGCCGCCGCGAGAGGGGCGAACGGAACTACTGCAAAAAAAACAAGGTAAAAAAGGCAAAAACGAATGGGAAATCGAAAGGGAATCGGAGAAAGCACGAGAATCATCTTGGTAAAACCGCCTCGCGAGAAGACGGGGTCATGTTGGTATAGCCGCTTCACGGAAAACCGAGCGGGGAACTTGCAGTCAATCGTCATTTCCACGATTTCACCGCCGGAACAGTTCCCCAAAAGAATACCAGAGAGACCGCTTTGACGTCAACCCTTCTTTCCGCAGCCCCTCCCACGCAGGCAAGCGACCGTTTTCCCTCGCCTGCATCCGGAACCGCCTTTGTGGGAAGAGGTACGCCTTCCCCTTCTCTCCCTATTTCCGCAGGAACGATTCCCCCAGCACTTGAATGCCCAGCAGATGATGGGAAGGCATCTTTGTCCCCGCTTCCACCACCGGCACCTTGCCCCCTCTCTCCAGATCCGATTTCTGTAAGGTCCAGATCACCTTCTTCTCGCGGGTGATCTCAAAAACCTGCACCTCATTCTTCGTTCCCTCCCGATGATGATAGTCCGAGTTGACCACCACCACATTCCCGTTCTGAAGCACATGAGCCCCGACCGGATACCAGATCGGAAAACCCACCTCATCGTTGTGATTCAACTCCCAGACAATCTCGCCCGCCGGAGAAATTTCGATCATCCGATTCGAAGTGATACAGGGAACCAGCGTGTTGCCATTCTCCAAACGGATCGCTGTGAAAGGACGGTCCGTTTTTTCCAGTTGGTATTGCCACACGATCTCCCCACTCGAGTTTAGCTCCAGAATTTTCGCCTTCTCCCGGTAAGAGATCAAATACGTGCCTTGAGGCGTTTTGCGCGCCTGCATATACCGGGCATGAGAGTTCGAGCCGCCATCCGGTAGATCAATCGACAAAGTCACCTCATGATTCCGATTCACCTCGAGAATCTTTTGCTTGCCACAGTCGAGGATCATCACCTTGCCATCCTCCAGAGGCTGACAGGCATTGATCTCTTCCTTCCCTGCTTCGTGTGGCACCGCAAAATCCCACACCGTTTCTTTTTCGAAATTCACTTCGCGCACCCCATAACGATGAGAAAACAAAACATTCCCGTTCGCCAGCTTCCAGACATCGTGAACCAACTCGATTTCTGGATCCTGATAGTGCCAGACGATGTCATTTCCCTCATTCACCTCCAGGAGACCTTCTCCATATCCGATCATCATTCGATGCCCGGGGCCTTCCGCAGAAAGCAATCCGAAAGGCAGGAAGACAAAAAGGAGAAGGCAGAGACGGAGTTTCATAAAGGGATCGTGGAAAAACAAAGAGTAGAATCCCCCCTCCGGGATTCAATCAAATTACCGCCCGATGAAAGCCAGAGAATGCGCCGCCCACCCCCGGCTCGTCGCCCTCCGGATGGGAGATGTTGTTTTGCGAATCGACCGGCCGTTTTCCGGAGCAACCATTTTCCCCGTCCCCGGAAATTCAGAAATCCAGATGCGAGATCCCGGCCGCACTCTTGTGATGCCGGGTCTTTTCTTCGCCCAAATATTATTCTTCCGCATAAAAAGTCGGTGTAATTCGACCTTCCTCTCCTTTCGGCCAATCAGCGCCTTCCGCGATCCAACGCCTTATGATGGCCACGTCCTCTTTCGTCGGTTTTGGCCCTACCATCGGCATCGCTTTTTCGTGCATCTCAGGAGATTCCAAGGCGATCACCATGAGACTTTCGTCAGGCTTTCCGGGGGAAATGTAAAATTGGCCCGCTTCATTTGCAACGAAGGCAAGTTTGGCGCTCTCAAAACTCACCTTGTCTTTCAGCGTCTTGCGATTGTGGCAATGCGAACATCGCTCCTGCAGGATTGGTTTGATGTCTTTCACGAAAGAAACCGGAACCTCTTGAGAAAAGGCATGGCTACCGAAGACAGCAGAAACGAACAAGAGAATACAAAACTTCATTCTTTAAGCTTCTGCCAGAAATCTCCTTTTTCAACTCCTCCACTCCACTCAAGCCGACCCGTAGACTCATTCGTGAAGTCGCATCAAAAGCACCCCTGCCGGAATTTTCCGAAAAGGGCCGATAGAGAACCTGTCCCCGGGGAACCTGTCCCCGGGAACCGCATGTCCTGTCCCCGGGAACCGCATGTCCCCGGGAACCGCATGTCCCCGGGAACCGCAAAATCGCCGGACTGTATTTTTACGGAGCCTTCCCGATTTGCAACACTTTGGCTCCGCTATCAATTCCGATTCCGAGAAGCTCGACAGTAAACGAATCGCCTTCGAGAGACGTGAGAACCGAATCGTCGAAGTAATCGCGCACTTCGCCTGCCGAATACGGAAGTCCATTCAGAGTGAGCGTTACTTTCTGCGGTGTGGTCGTTTGGTTTACCAGGATCACATAACCGAGTCCTTCAAAGGTACGAGTCCCCACATGAACGTTCGTCGAATCACTTGTCGTCGCGGTCCACTTCGTCCAGTGAGGCTCGCGTATCAGCGGTAGCAATCGATCTACCTCCCGCCGCAGATTGGGGAAATCCGGCCACCATGGCTTTTCATCCACCGGGCCGACTTTGGGAAACTCCTTTCGTTGCCCAGGATTGAACGCATCCACCCAGTACCCCATTGCCCGGGCACCGAGGATGATCGAATGATAGAGCCGCAGCCTCATCTCACCGGCTCCGTCCACTCCATTGAATTGCGCAAACGAAGGCGGACTCGTTTGCCCTTCGAGATGGTCGAGCATAAAAAAAGCACCCGAGTCCCCCTGGCCTGCTCCACCCGTGTCGGACACGCTCCCGCCGAAATAAGTGCCCGATACGTCGACGATCCCTTTTGCTGCTTGGACGCGGGCCAGATTATAGGTTCCCTGCAATGCGTAAATGGGATGAAGACGATTCCCCTCCGTATCGACATCGAGTTTCTTGATCGTGTTGATCACATCCAGCGGAACCTGCCATTGATCGTGATTGTTTTCGTTATCCCAATAGTATAACAGCAGATTGTCTCCCAGACCCTCCTGGAAGACTTCGCCCAACTTTCGCTTCAAATCCCCCAGATTGTTGTAGGCCCAGCCGGAGGGAAACGTGTACTGAGAAATCGAAAAACCGGCCTTCATTCCGTTCGGATTAAAATCGCTCACCGCGTCCTTCGCCTGTTTTACCTGATGGGCGGCCCCCGTCCACATGATGGTGTTCCAGCCCTGTTTCGAATAGACCGACCAGTCGCGGGTGTTGTCCGAAAACATGCACAGAGGAAAAAACGGCTTCCATTGGCCAGCCTCATTGACCTCGAAATTCCCGAGCGCATCGACGCGGACGTGCGCTCCTCCAAATGGCTTCTTCGGTGAAGGTGGTTGTTCGAGACCCATTCCTTCCCCCAGGTAAAAGTCATCTGCCCACACCACCCCGCCCGGTTGGGTATTTTCCGTTTTGTAAATCTGAAGACCGATGGAAGCGATCCCCTCCGGCACCGTGAAAGGGAGAGCGAATTCATTCCAAACCCCGTCTTCGTCGGCACCGCCGTGCGCGGAAATCAGATTCCGGAGATAGGTTCCTTTTTCGTCGTGCAAGCTGATCTGAGCGCCGATATACGTCGGGCCATTCTGTGATTGAACATAGAAACCGAAGGTATACGATTTTCCGCCCTCGACCGGAATCAGTTTGGAATCGACCCGGCTCGATTCAGGGAGCGGCGACACGAGCCGGAACGACCCCGAGCCGTCCGCGGTCCTCGTCACCGTTTCATCAAAGACAGCGTCGCGGACGAGCGTCCACTCGCGTACAGAAGCCACTCCCGGATTTGCGACTTGATTCGCCCCGGTTCGCGGGACGTGAGGAGGCACGAGAGACATCGTCTCCCCTTCCGCCGAAAAAAGAGCGGAAGACACAATCATCGCCGCCGGGAAAACCGCGACGAAGACACCATTGCCGGGAAATTGCTTTTTCATTTTTTTGGATTTTCTGTCAAAGGGTCTGGGTCGGAAGAGGTTTGTTCTCCACGAGTCTATCGACGTGCCGAGAACGGATCGTCGTCGCACCGTAATCAGAAGCAAGAAACGTTCACCGACATATCCAACAAGACAAACCGGAGATTGATCAGCTGTCCCGCAGAAGTTCCCGCATCGCTTACTCATCCTCCCTCTCCTCCTCGCCCAATCGCTTCAGCATGTTCACGATGTCGCGCCAGCCGCGCACCGCGACGAGGATCGTGACCGAGCTATACCAGGCCACGCAGGTCCAGATCAAAATATGCCAGAACGTACGAATAGTCCCAGAACCGGTCCCCCGGGAATTCCCCCCCGAGCCGCCGCAAGAAGTGCTTGACCGGGAACCAGACAAACTGGCATTCTCCGGGCATGAAACATCTCTGCCTCATTGTATTCTGTCTCAGCGCAGGGGCCGTCTTGCGGGCCGAGACGAAAATGATCACCAATATCTATACCGTGCCCGCTTGGTTTGCAGAATCAGGGACAAAGCCGGTAGGGTTTTCCCGTAGACCTTCGAACAAAAACTCCAACCCAACGGAACGCCGCACCGCCAAAGCGATTCTGGAGAATGTCGGAGTCACTTTTTCCGAGGGGGCCACGGCTCTCTACGAAGCGGAGTCCTCCAGCCTTATGGTCCGGAACACAAAGGATCAGATCGAGTTGGTCGAGGCCTATCTCGATGCCATCGGCTCGCATATCAGACGCCAAATCTACGTCACCGTTCGCGAAGTCACCTACATCGGAGACCTCAGCGCACTTCCGGCTACCATTACCGTCACCACTCCAGGCACGCCTCCCGAGATCATGGATATAAATCTCGATCTCCTGCGGTTCCCCGATAGCAAGCGGGAAAGTCAGGGCCGCGGGTATGACGATTTCGACAGTTTCCGCAGCGAACTCACTCGTCCGCCGAGATGGGTCGGGGAGATACTACAGGGAAGGCGCATTGAACAAACTGCCGTGCTCACCGATCCCCAGTTTCAGGTAATGATCCGCCACCTCGCCCAGATTCGAGAAGTAGACCTTGCTTCCTTCCCCTCCGTGATGGTGCGATCCGGACAACCCGGCCTATCCCAGTTGAAAGCGAGCCGTTGCGGTTTTGTTGCCGCGATTCAACCCGGCAACACAACGATCGCACTCGACCTGTTTATCCCGCCGATCGGGGAAGCAATCGTTGCGGCAGACACATCCTTCTCTGCCACCGTGAGCACATCGATCAAAGACGGCCAGATTGTCGTCATTGCCGAAAAGAATCCCGACGGAAAGAACCGTCTCCTCTTTGTGCAGGCGCAACTCATGGATCCCGAAGGAATTCCGATCCCGTAAACCGCTGGCCTATCAGAGAAAACGAGAGCGTGAGAGCCGGGACAGTCTCTCAATGATTGCCGGGATCGAGCGAATCAGGGGAATTTATTCTCCGCCGATCTCAATCTCGGAAAGCTTCCCGGCAGTGACTTCGAACGGTTTGGACACTTCGTTGCGTCCGTCAGTCGTCAGCTCTACTGACGCCAGATAGGAACCCGCATTCAGATGGACACGCAGTTCGGGTTTGTATCCGTGGGCAACCTTGGCTCCTTTTTCGCCATCGGCCTGGATGCGGTATACACTCCAGGATATTTTTTTGGCGTTTGCAGGAGTTTTCAGGACCACCGTTCCAGCATTGAGGATCATCTTATCCTCACGCAATTTTCCTGGTGAGATTTCGGTGTCCATTTCAACCGATGCGGAACCTCGCTCCAGTCTCACCAGATATTTCCCGGAAGAAAGAAACACCTTCGGCTTGGCGTCGTAACTATGGGTGATTTTCTTTCTTTTTCCTTCGCTGTCCGGTTGAGAAAAGATCTCCCACAAAAGCGATGAGGTGGCGGCTTCAGGGGAATCCTCAGCCATGAATCCTTCCGCCGTCCAAGTGCCCGCGTTCAAGTTAACGGTAACCCTCGTAGGTTCACCTGCCGCAATGACCACGTCCTCCTCAGTGACTGCAGATCCTCGTGTCAATTGAAGCAAATATTCACCGGAAGCCACCTTTAGGACCGGCTCTTTATCATAACTGTGCGTCACCTGGGCCCGCTTTCCCTCTGCATCGGGCATTGAGAGAAGGCGCCAATCCAGACTGCCCGATACCGGATCGCCCCCTTCGTTCATTATCGCCACAGGCATGAGAATGCCCGCACCGAAAGTCAGTACGACCTCCACCGTTTTGCCCGCTACGAGTTCGACTTCCTGTTGAGCGAAGCTGTCACCGTGTTTTGCCGTCAGCAGGTATTTCCCCGCCGGGGCCACCAAATGAGTTTTGCTTTCATAGCTAAAAGTCACCTGGCGACGATCGCCTTCACTGTCCACGGGTGACATGAGACGCCAATCGAGACCTTTTTCGATCAGCGGGCTATTCTCGGAAAGACGTGCCGTGGCTACAAGAATGCCGGCTCCCAGAATCACTGTCACCTCAGTGCCCTTGCCCTCTTCAACAATGACTTCCTGTTCCATCGACGTTTCCTCCAGGGTCACCATCA
>JAGPCC010000175.1:3522-10552 GCA_018058245.1 Verrucomicrobiales bacterium | reverse complement strand
GCCATGTTGCATGAGATGCCCCCCGGCATTGTCCACGATGACCGTATGAGGCACACCGTGCTGCCCTAACTCCCAGGCCGTCAATCGCGCCCCTTGATTCCGCGGTCGTGTCTCATCGACCCAGACGTGAACCGGAATCCCCGCATCGTGGGCGGCATAGATGGGTGCCGTAGCCGAACCATGATCCACAAAAGCCAGCCAACCGGCGTTGCAATGAGTCAATACATTCACTGCGGAAATCCCTCCCTTTTTCTGAAAAATTTCCTCGATCAGAGGCAGACCGTGCTCGCCGATCCGACGACAGGACTCGACATCTTCCTCTGCAATCGCCTGCGCCCCGCTCCGAGCGAGGGCGACTTTCTCGATCGCAGAGTGGCCCGTCGAGATCCACTGCAACTGCCGCATGACCGCCCAGACGAGATTGACCGCCGTCGGACGCGTCGCGCACAAAAGAGTCCCTTTCCCCGCAAGGGCCACGTCAAAGGCCTCCCCTTCGAGACCGTCGCGGAAGCACTCAAGCGCCGCGAGGAACATTCCATGCGCCGCGACTGCACCGATGCAGCCGGCTCCGCGCACCTGCATTTCCCGTATCGCGTAGCAGGTTTCGTCCGTCGTCCGCACCGTCACCATTTCGAACGCAAAGGGCAACTTCTGCTGATCGATGATCTCAAAAGATTCGCCCTCTACGCCCATCGACACTGTCCGACAGGGTTTCCCGTTGACTTGCATCCGTCACTAAAGCGCAATCGCGGGCAGATGCATCAGACTAAAATACCAATTCCAGATTGCTGGCCCGGTGAAAATCCAAAGAAACGCGGCCAGTGCCAAATAGGGCCCAAAGGGAAGTGGACGCCCCCATTTTTCCCCGAGGATCAACTTCTGAATGAGACCGATCACCGCACCGATGATGCATGCGGCGAAGATCGTGAAGAGAGCCGCTTCCCACCCGAGAAATGCCCCTATCATCGCCATGAACTTCACGTCACCGAATCCCATCGCCTCGCGAGGCACTACCGCAGAGCGGATCAGCCCGCTCACTTTTTTTACGGTATCGATTTCGACTCGTTCGCCATCGAGTTCAAGCGCATCTCCGAGTACGCGGAATTTCTCTTTAAAAGCCTGCTTCACCCCATCAAAATAGAGTTCCACGGTGTCGAGCTCGAGGCGGTCCCACTTTCGGAAAAAGACATCTCCCCATTCATATTCATGTTCGCCGAGACGAATGATGATCGGTGCCTCCTCCCCGCCAGGTTGCGAAATCTCAAATGCCGTCGGTTCGTCAAAGACATGTTTGATCTTTCCAAACACCATTTTCCCGAGCAACACGATCATCCAGAGTGTGCCGAATCCGACCGCCGCTCCGATCAAGCCCTCCACTCCGCCCTGCCACCAGATCAGGCCATGTCCATGCAGGCTCGGGGCAAGGAGACTGAAAAGTAGGCCCGCCACAGTGCCCCCGATCGTGATCGAGTCGGGAATAATAAAGTGGTCGATGTCGATAAAGGTCGCAGAAATCAGCAACGACGCGATCACCCAGAGAGCAACCACTCCGGGAAGACCGTATTTTTCGATCCCCAACTGCCACAGGGTGAGGAAACAGATCGCGGTGAGCAGCTCCACCATAAAGTAGCGGAATGCGATCGGCGAATGGCACCACTTGCACTTCCCTCGCAGCATCAGCCAAGTGAACAGCGGAATATTGAGATGAATCGGAATCTGCGTTTTACACTTTGGGCAGAACGAGCGCCTCGGCTCGTTTACGCTCAAACCGTTCGGAATGCGGTAAATCACCACATTGAGAAAAGAACCAATGCAAGCGCCCATCGCAAATGCGATCGCAGGAAGAAAATACTGAAAGATGAACTGGGGTGACATAGCGAACGCTCACGGAGAGTTTCGCTTAAGTGCCCTTAAAAGTCTAGTTTTTATAGAAAAGCACGAAAATCCGCCTGATGGGAACGATCCCAGAATCTGTACTGACTTAGTAGGCAAGTTCCCGCAGCGTGCGATCCTGCCACTTATAAATCGAATCACGACTCATGCCGGTAGTATCAGAGGAAATGCCTTCGGGAGCAGCGTCGTCCTGAGTCGTCGTGCAACTCGTGAATACACTCAAACCGCAGGCGACAAGGAGAAGAAGGAAAAACGAACCAATTTTCATAAGCAAAGGGGTAAATACGATCATAGTCAGCGAAAAAGGCGACGTCGAACAAAATAATGCCGGATTCAGGATTCCCGCGTTGCCGTGAAATAATCCCTCAATCCCCCCGCCCTCTCACCGCAATCGGCTGAGCCTCTCCATCCGCTGGGCAAACACTGCATCCATTGCGGCGAGTTCGGCTGCTTTTGCCTGCACGAGATCGATGTTCCCTGTGACGAATGCGAACGAGATAATTTTTTTCCAGAGAGCGGCGGACTCGATTGTTAAAGGAGGTGCCTTGGCCACTGCGGTCTCAACCAGCCAGTCTAGGGCAAAGACTTCGATTTCGACTTCATTGGGACCGAACCCGAGATCTAGGACGAGGGCAGTGGCATCCGCTGAGGGGATCCTCGCTTCGAGAGTAGCCCCGACACGACGTCTCACCGGCCCTTCGTAAGGATTGGCGGTGAGAATTTCCGCAAACGCTTGGGCAAAAGTCCCAGCTTGTTGGTAGGCATAGACGAGGTCGTCCCGGATTGCGGAAGCCTCAGGGGTCGTAAACGTTTCCAACTCCAGTTTCACGACGGCCCCCGAGAACAGAAGGGTCTCGGTAAAGGGCTTCAAGGTGGCGGCAAATTCCGCAAGCTTACTGATCTCCGCCTGTGCGACTAGATTCCCGGAATCTGGTGTGGGTGCGAGGACAGGCGGTGGAGCGGGTGCGGAGACAAGTGGATCACCGGCAGCAACGGTCGTTGCAGGGACGGGAGCGGTTTGACCGATGGGGAGAGGTTTCGTCGAGATAACCGCAAGATCCCGGATCTCGTCAATCCGCTTTACTCGGCTTCTGACGAGATGAACGGCAGCTCCTCGTGTTTTCAGTTTTTCAATTGCCTGAGTCAAAACCACCGACTCCTTCTCAAGATCCTCGGCGGAATCTGCGGCCGACGGTTTTGGCAGTGTTTCAAGGAGTGCAAAATCGGTGCGGAATGGTTCGAGCCGCTCCTTCAATCTAGCGATCCAGGGGAAGTCCGAAGGAGCATCACTATCGGAAAAGGATTTCCAATGAAACATCCCGGAGGAAAACTGGCCCAATTGCCAGTTTTTTAAGCCAGCGGAAAGCAAGGTGAGGATCTCGATCGAATCGGGAGTATAGAGGATCTCGTCCTCCAGCAAAGGGAGAGTTCCATCGAGTCCTACTGCGATTTTTTTGAGACTAGCGATCGATGCACCGTTCGATTCGTCTGGCTCCGGGGTGAGGTCTCTTACGCGGGCAAACGATTCTCGTGATAGTGCCTCTTCCCCGGAAAATAATTGGATGAGCCCCAAAAAGTAGTGACTCCAAATCCGGGTGGAGGCAGGAACAGAATCATTTTTTGCGAGTTCCTGAAAGGTTTTTCCCGAGGATCGATAATCCCCCGAAACAAGTTGCTCCCGTGCGGCGAGAAACTGAGCAGTGATCGTGGTTTCCCCATCACTGATGACTCTCTCACCACCCGCGATGCCCAACTCCCCTTCTTCAGCCGTCCTGTCGCGGTTCACGTAGAGCAAAAGGGAGAGGATGACTGAAATGAACAAAAAGGCACCCACTGCGGCGAAAACCCGTTTCTTTTTTCCTCGACGGCGGCGTTTCCCTACCGGGACCACACCAAACTGCCGTTTTCGGACATCCTCGATCTGGGCGATGACTTCGTCGTAGGTCTGGTGACGTTCTGCGGGAACGTAGGCCATCATTTTCTCCACCAACTTGACAGTGTTTTTGGAAAGTCCCGGAGCAACACCTTTCAGATCGACGACGTTTTGTTTGATCGCCTTCAATTCCTCCATCGAGGAGGTATTGGCTTCAAACGGCGGTTTCCCGGCGAGGGCATGGAACAGGGTCGCACCGAGACTGTAGATGTCCCCATGGTAGGTATCGGGCGCCCCGTCGAGTTTCTCTGGGGGCACATAAAAGGGAGTCGCCCAGAGATCCTCGGACTCATCTTCGCCGCCCTGCTGGACAGCAAGCCCAAAATCTACGAGCTTTGTCAGCCCATCGTCGGTCACGAGCATATTGCCCGGTTTGATATCCCGATGGATGAGATCTTCGTCATAGGCCGCTTTGAGTCCGTTTGCGACATCTAGCGCTATCGCTAGGACTTCTGGCTCGGAGAGCGCCCCTTTGTTTGCGATCAACTGCTCCAGGCTAGTTGCATTGAGCACCTCCATCGCGATGAACAGATACCCATGATCCTGCCCTACAGTGTAAACCTTGACCACGTTTGGATGAACGATGGAGGCGGTCAACTTCGCTTCGCGCTCAAACATCGCGGTGAGGGCGCTGTCACTGCTGAGAGATTGATGAAGAATTTTTAAAGCGACCTCGCGCCCCAGGTTCCGATCAATTGCTCGGAAGACCTGGCTCATCCCGCCTTCGCCGAGCAACCCGACGATCTCGTATTGTCCCATCGTGGTGCGCACCCGCACCGGGGCTCCGCAGCTCGGACATTCGATTTTCGAAAAGGGCGCAATCCCTCCGACGTCGAACGCTTTTTCGCACTCGGGGCAGTGATTGATCAGAGGTACGTTTTCTGGGAGTTCTTCCATCAAAAAGGGCCTTCGAGATTCGCATTTCGAAGGCTTCACAGTGTATCGTGAGAGGCTCACAGGTCCAGACAATTTACAAATCATCCCATTTTTCCAAATGAGTCCCTACATCGAGAGAGTCGATCCGCATTTCTCGGTAGATTTTGGATTTTGAACAGGAAATTCCTTGAATTTCACGAGCAGCATCAAGATCTACACCACTTGAATCGGCCCCGGATCTAAATTCTTTCGGCCAACTTGATAATCACCACAACGACCCCAAGCGCTTGCCTCTCTGCCAACCTCGCGCTAGACTGGTGACTTCATGGCCCAATCCCCGAATCTCGTCACCATCGGCCCTTACCGTCTCGGCGGTGACCGTCCACTCTTCCTCCTCGGTCCCTGCGTCATCGAGTCAGAGGCCTTTCTCCGAGAGATCGGCCCCGCGATCAAGGAGATCGCCACGACCGTGGACGTTGATTTCGTTTTCAAAGCGAGCTACGACAAGGCAAACCGGAGTTCCATCACCTCGTTCCGCGGAACCGGGTGCCTGGAAGGCTGTCGCCTGCTTTCCGAAGTAGGGGCGGAATTAGGAGTTCCTGTCACGACCGATGTACACACGGCCGAGGAGGTTCAGATCGCGGCGGAGTTTATCGATGTGCTACAGATCCCCGCGTTTCTTTGTCGCCAGACCGACCTCATCGAGGCAGCGGCAAAGTCGGGTCGAGTCGTAAATGTGAAAAAAGGCCAATTTCTCGCCCCTTGGGACGTTAGCAATATAGCCGACAAGCTGAAAACCTTCGGCTGCGAGAACTACTTTTTCACCGAGCGAGGAACCAGCTTCGGATACAACAACTTAGTCGCTGACATGAGATCAATCCCCTGGATGCAGGAAGACGGCCTGCGAGTGGTCTTCGATGCAACCCACTCGGTGCAGCGCCCTGGTGGCGAAGGCACGTCGAGCGGCGGCGACGGTCGCCTCGCCCCGGTGCTGGCAAGAGCGGCGATGGCCGCTGGTTGTGACGGGGTCTTCATGGAAACCCACCCCGACCCGGCCAAAGCGCTCAGTGATGGCCCGAATCAGGTTCCCCTCCATCAATTGGGCTCAGTTCTCTCGACCTTGCGCGATCTCTACTCTCTCGTCCGGCGACCCAGTGCATGACTTTTCCCCGCCCCCTCTGCCCGGCAATGGTCGTGCTCCTGAGTCTATCTCCCCTGCTGCATCCGACGATGCTGCGGTCGCAGGATCGTGCGACAGACGATGAAACCGAGAGTTCGCTTCCCGCGCTCCCGGTCCCCGGAATGAGCGACGTAACAAAGAAAACAGAGACGGATCAAATAACCATCGTTGAAACGGTCGTCGCGACAGCTCTTCCCAGCGGGCTCACCGAAAATTTCCCGATCGGACGGATGTTTCACGGGGTCATGATCCCCTCCTACACGGACGATGTCCTAAAATCTGTGATGCGTGCTGACTCCGTAGTTCGCGTGGATGAGACCTACCTCGACCTCGTCAATCTCACCGTACAGGTTTACAACGCCAAGGGCAAACCAGAGACCACGATCTCGATGGCAGAAGCGTCCTACGATCTCACCCTGGGGGAACTTGCCAGTAAGACCCCCTCCCGCATCGAGCAACCCCGTTTCTCCATGACCGGACAAAAACTCATCTATCAGTCAGCCTCCCGCATCGCCACCATGAAAGGGAAAGTTCGACTCGTCGTCCCCGATGTCGGAGGCCTCGCCTCGGGAATCGGACTTCCCGGAACCGGCAAATGAGCCAGACGATGCCCTTCGATTCCCCTTCCCGCCCTCGCCCCCTATGAGAATCCATTTCCCTGCTTCCGTCTACCGGGTCGCTTTTACCATACTGCTCCCTGCCTTCCTCCCTTGCTCACTTCTCGTTGCCCAGAACGCTGCGCTCGATGACGCAAAGGACAAAGCAGGATCGATTCTCTCCGACCCTCGCCTCCGCAACATCATGCGACCCATCAAAGAGGATCCTGCTGCGGCAATCAAAGATTTGCAGAAAAATCCCGATGACCTCTTGCGGGAAGCGACTCGCGTGTTCAACGAAAATAAGGACAAGATCGACACCGAAAAAGTGACCGCGACGGTAAAACAAGTCGCAGAAAAAGCCGAAAGCGAAGGTCTCGTTGAGAAAGCTCGCGAGAGCATTACCGAAGTATTGGACAAACCCGAGATGGTCGCGGTAGAAAAACCGCCCGTCGCTGCGGAAGTCCCCGCAACCCGCCCCGCCCCTGGTGTTTCCGGAGGTGCCCCGACGCCGGTAGCGATGCCGATTGAGGCCGTCAACACAACAGAAAA
>JAGPCC010000175.1:0-3422 GCA_018058245.1 Verrucomicrobiales bacterium | reverse complement strand
AGATGGTCGCGGTAGAAAAACCGCCCGTCGCTGCGGAAGTCCCCGCAACCCGCCCCGCCCCTGGTGTTTCCGGAGGTGCCCCGACGCCGGTAGCGATGCCGATTGAGGCCGTCAACACAACAGAAAATAGCGTAGGATCTGCCGCTCCGGGATCTGCCGATCCGGGATCTGCTGCTCCGGGATCCCCCGCTCCGGGCTTTATCGCCAAACCCGTTCCAGACACCGTGATCGGGAATTCCGCAGTCGAGTCTATCGCCGGAGTCGCCCCGACAACCCCGCAGATCCCGAATTCCCCCGGCCTCACTCCAGACGAGATTCCAGCTCCGCAACCTCTCGCTCGAACCCGGACGGCCGGAAACGGGAAGGCATTCCCCTCCGCCGACAAAAAGACCATGGAGATCCTTTCGGAAAAGTGCGTCATGGACGACGGGAAGGACATCCTCCTTTTCACCGGAAACGTATTCATTGATCACCCCGACTTCGAGATCAAGTGCGACAAACTGGAAATCACAATGGCCGCAGGGGCAGGCATGGAAGGAGGAGCAAAAAGCGAATCGACTTCGAATTTCAAGCGCGCCGTCGCTTCGGGAGGAATGGTCGAGATCACTCGGTTTGCCTACGATGAAAAGGGAAAACCCAAGACACAGATCGCTCTCTCGCGCGTGGCCGATTACGACGCGATCAAGGGAGAATTTGTCCTCTCGGGAGGTCCGCCCTACATTCAAGATGGAGATAAATTTGTGAAAACGAACTCGGAAGACGCCCAGATCATCATGCGGAAAAACGGGCTCTACGAGATCCTTGGTTCGACCAATCGCAGCACCATCGTCATCCCGATTGAACAGAAAGAAGGGGCACCCGGAAAAACCAAAGGCGGTCCCGATTTCGGAGGCGGACTGGGAGATAGCTTCAAAGGACTTCGATAAGCGGTGTAATTCCCCAGGGACGGCCCCTATTTGCATATGAGTTATTCTAAAGAGAGGGACGAACTGGCCGAAATGTTCGGAGCAGATCCCGTAAAACGAAAACCTGGATACCTCAACGACCCGGTCGAGTCCCGGCCACAGCCCGAGGCACCGAAACCCCAGCAAAGCGTTGGCTCAACCGCACAAAGTTCGGTGCCGCTCGAGGCACGACGCCCGGTGAAACTGCGCCCCCCCGCCGATGTCTTGCCACACCCTCTGGAAACCGATCCCGCACCACCAAGAATTGCCGCACAACCTAGGGTGACACCGCCCCCTCCAGAACCGATCATCGAAGACGAAGAATTCCTGGGCTTCGATGCCAACGATTTGCCCGACTTTTCGGACCTGCATTTCAACCCCCGCTTGACGCAGCAACCAGCCCCCTCAAGATCGCAAACTCCCAAACCGCTACCAGAGCCGGCAACCCCAGAAAGCCGCCCTCCCCTCCCAGCGTCGACGGCGAAGCCTGCGGCAAAGCCTGCGGCAAAGCCTGTGGCGAGACTCCCCGAACAGCAAATTCGTGCAGAGACGCTCCCTGCCCCTGCTCCCGCAACACCCGAAAAATCCTTCCGCGAGGCAGCAAAAAACTCCGAGATCTCGTTCGTGAGTGACACCTCATCGAGACCCGCACTGGATACCGATTTCCTGCTCGACACACACGGACTCGTCAAAATCTACGATGGCCGCACCGTCGTGAACGGCGTCGATATCAACGTCCGCCCCGGAGAAATCGTCGGGTTACTCGGTCCCAACGGTGCCGGAAAGACAACGAGTTTTTACATGATCGTCGGACTTGTCCCGCCAAATGATGGCCAGGTACGATTCAACGGCAACGACGTCACCACCATGCCGATGTACCAGCGAGCCCGCCTCGGGATGGGATATCTCCCGCAAGAAGAATCCATCTTCCGGAAAATGACCGTCGAAGAAAACATTATGGCAGTGATGGAGACGCTTTCCATTCCCCGCAAAGAACAGATTTCCCGATGCAACGAGCTGCTGGAACGTTTCAGCATCACTCACATTCGCAAAAACATCGCCCTCACCTGCTCCGGCGGAGAGAAGCGGCGGCTCACGATCGCCCGCTCCCTCGTGACCACCCCGCGACTGCTCATGCTCGACGAACCGTTTTCCGGCGTCGATCCGATCGCCGTGAATGAAATCCAGAACATCGTCGAAGACTTGCGAAAAACCGGCCTCGCGATCTTGATCACAGATCACAATGCCCGACAGACCCTCGAACTCGTCGATCGAGCCTACCTCATCTATGAGGGAAAAGTCCTCCGCGAGGGGTCACGCGACTTCCTCATCAACGATCCCGTCAGTCGAGAATTGTATCTCGGCGACCGATTTACGATGTAGCCCCTTGTAACCCATCACCAAAATCTCCCCTTTCACCTCATGAGGTCAAGCCCTTTTCGACAGTCCAAAGTTCCCGAAAAGAGGAACATTGTGAGCTTGTCAAAATGGGGGCACATCTGGTACCATTTTAGAGAAGTCAGTAACAACCCTGACGAGAAAACAAAACAACACAAGTTATGCAAGTCACCAACGTAAATCTGCCCATCACTGTCACTGGTCGCCACGTCTCCGTCACGGACTCCATGCGCGAATACGCTGAGAAGAAAGTGGCCGGCTTACACCTCGACTACCCGAAGATCATCGAGGCGAGAGTCCTTCTCAACGTGGAGCATTCAAGACACATCGCAGAGATCATCCTCTTTTGCGCGAATCACATCGTAATCGAAGCGGCGACAACTACGCAGGACATGTATGCGTCGATCGATGAGACGATTTCCAAAATCGCGCGCCGCATGCGGAAGCACAAGACCCGCATGCTCAAGTCGTATCGACCGAAGAAGAATCAGAAAGAAAATCGTTTTGTCGCGGAGACAGTCTTCCCCTCCGAGATCCCAGATGAGCCCGAGGCAGAGCACGAACCCGTCATCATTCACAAAGAAAAGTACAAGATCAAACACCTCTTCTCCGACGAGGCGATCATGGACATGGAGATGAACGAAAAACCCTTCCTCGTATTCCACGATGATAAAACGGATCGTCTCGCCATCATCTACCGCCGGGAAGACGGCGACTATGGCATGATCATCCCGACCGAAGAGGGTTAAGTCACCGACTCGACCCTGTTACTTTGCGGGAACAGTCCGGTTGTGACTGTTCCCGTTTTTCGTTTCCACGAAATGAGATTTCCCCTACCCCGCCCAGTCACCCGAGGATCGCGCCTCGCCGTCGTCGCGCCAGCCGGCCCGTTCCAGGAAGAGACGTTCCGAGACGGAATCGCCTGGCTCTCGCAGCGGTATGAGGTCATTTACCGGGCCGATATTTTTTCCAAATATGGGTACCTCGCCGGTGTCCACGATCGACGTCTCGTGGAACTCAGCGACGCGCTCATCGACCCTGACATTGACGCAGTGGTATGTGCCCGGGGTGGTTTCGGGG
>JAGPCC010000011.1 GCA_018058245.1 Verrucomicrobiales bacterium | reverse complement strand
TCACGATAGTGGCCGTCCCAGAAGTCCTGGTCCTTTGGCTCTCCCTCCAGTTCCTCCTCCAGTTGGTACGGGATCAGGTCGTGAAACGTTCTCATTACCGTAAGCGAATTCCGTAAATGGTGATTCAGGCCAGCGGAAAGGATTCCGATGCTGGCAGCTTTATCCGCCATGATGAGGTGATTCAGAGCTTCCGCCTTTTCCCGAAGGAGCCGATCTCGCTCTTGAGCAAGCGTGAAATGTTCCATCGCTTTCACAAGTCGGCGCTCGAGAGTCTCTGGATCCCACGGTTTTGTGAGGTACGAGTAGAGAAGCCCCTCATTGAGCGAATCCACCGCTACATCTAGATTCGAATATGCAGTCACCAGAAATCGAAGCGGTGCCGGATCATACTCCCGAATTCGAGCGAGCAAATCGAGTCCCGACTCGTTCGGCATCTTCTTGTCACTAAGAACTAGACCGATGCGATGATGATTTTGGACAAAAATCTCAAATCCCTCCTCGGCATTTCTCGCTGTATAAATCGGAGCAATCGTTTCGAAAATTGCCTCAAAATATTTCAGCGATTTTACTTCATCATCAATATAGAGGATTCCGAACTCAGTGAAATGTTTGCTCATAACGGACAGGGATTGAAGTGGAAGAATGGTGCATTTCTTCGACAGAGTGAACCAAAATGTCTCGCGGTCTGGGAAGTTGAATCTGAAACTCGGTGTAGGATGATCCATCGGAATGGACACTGACTGTTCCGCCATGGGACTCGATGATACGGTACGAAATGCTGAGCCCTAGCCCCGTCCCCTCTCCTACCACTTTGGTGGTGAAAAACGGATTAAAAATCTTTCGTAAATTCGCTTCCGAAATACCTGGTCCGTTGTCTCGCACTCCGATGAGATGATGCGACTCGAAAGACTTTGCTTCGATCACAATCAAGTGATTCCGGTCCCTCACCGTGGGTTTCATCGCCTGGATCGCATTCTGAATCAGATTGATGAAAACCTGAGCGAGTTGGTTCTTCACCCCTTCAACGACAACCGACTCGTCGATCCTCAAGTCAATTTGGGTCGCCGTTTCGCTGATCTCTTTTCCCAACATACGAACCGCCATATGAATCGATGAAATTACGGGAAATTCGATTCCGACTTCATTGCTCTTGTAGGAAAACTCTCTCAAATCCTTCACAATTTCCTTCATCCGATCGATGCTCTCCTGAAGATCCGAGACTGCTTCGTGCAGAGTGTCCCCCGTCCCGGCGTCCTTCTTCAAACAGCGGCGCAAAAGAAAGAGAGCCTGATTTGCATAGTTTAAAGGGTTCCCGATCTCGTGAATTACTGAGGCGCTGAGTTGCCCGAGAGAGGACATCTTCTCAGACTGAATCAACTGGCTTTCGGTTTCGCTCAATTCCGAAATCGTATCTTTCAGTTCATTTGCCTGGGAACGCAGCGCAATCTTCTTCTCCCGAAGATTCTGGCGCCCCTTGAAATCCTCGACTCGCAGCTTCGTATTGGTACGACAACCGAAGATCACGACACAACTCTGACCGCCAAGGAAAATCAAATTTGTAAAAAGACCCCCTACGGTTCTGAGATCGATTCCACTAGCAAGAGCCGGAGCACAGGCCACGAGGTACAAAAAGATCGCCGAAGCGCTGGCAAAAAGGGCCTCACGAAAATTCCATCGAAAGACAAATCCGATCGCCACGATGCTGAGCGAGAGTCCCGCGTAGTACCCGGTTTCCGGTTCCCTCGACACAAAAATCGTCGCAGCAATGAAAAAGGACGGGATCAGTGCTAGAGCCACCGTAAAGAGGCGAAAATATTTGTTCCCAAACTTCGATCTAATCGCGACCAGCAATAAAAGAATCAAAGCGGTACACGTCCATCGCAAAGCAGCAAAGAGAAAGAGGTGGTCCGGATAGACAAAAAAATCAAGAATCGAAAACGACGGTACCATGATTGCAGACATGATCCCGATGAAACGAATGTTTCGCAGCGTGAGCCGCCGGTCTTCCGCCTGCATCGCCCGCCACGAAAAATCACTCAGTTCAGGCGGCTTGACCGGATGAAATAGCAAATGGGAGACAATGTAATCGGACAGCGACATCTTACGATCCCGTATTATTGCACGATTTTATAGTTTACGCTATAATTATTATAATTACGAAAAAATAAGATGTGGTGACAATCAGCAAGACCTCTCCCACTTCTCCACGACGGGAAATTAGAGGCCCATCATTCCTAAGATTGATTTCATTCGGCAATCTCGCCAGAATTTCCACAATTAATAAACTTTCTTGAAATTCAGTGAAATTTTTAGCAACACACACCAAAAATCTGAAAAATATTCCACAAAACCGGAAAATCTTTAAAATTTACGCTTGCCGAAATGCTCCCAGAGGTGATAGTATGGAACACCAAAGCAGTCGGAGTTCCCTTTAATAGTCCTTCTGTCCGAATTTCCTGAAACTTGTTTTCGTTTCAATAGACGCCTCTTCCGCTTCCCCGGAAGGGGCGTTTTCGTTTTCCGAAATTCCGCGCTGGACCAGATTCAGGATGCGGCGGCTTCAAAAATCGACCTATTTCTTTCCGAGTGATTCTGCGAGGGCAATGCTTTCGGCCGAAAGTTTCTCCAGATCAATCACGTAGATGGAGTCGTCCTTCTTTCGGATCTTGAGGTTCTTCCCGCTAATCGAAACAAATTTTGCCTCAATTGTCTTGCCTTGGGAATTCGTCCACTGATGAAATTCCTCAGAAGCCGGTGTTGGAGCGCCCTCGTTTGCCACGAGCCATTCTTGCTCTCCAGCAGTCATCTTGGATGCATCGATGATCGCTCCACTCAGCACCCATTTTTCAATTGTCTCGATCTCGTTTGTCGAAAGCGGAGTACCCTTTCTCGGCATAAAATCCGTATGACCAGAGTCGAGCTTCAGTCGCTCCACAAACCCGCTCTCTCCAGGATCTCCAGGACGGATGATGTTGTACTTTCCGATTTGGTCCTCGCGGACCCCATCCAGATCGTCCAAGGCGAGGCTTCCCTTCACCTCATGCTCCTTGCTGTGGCACTTCCAACAATGTTCCTTCATGATCGGGAGAACGTCCTTGGCATAATCGAGAGTGTCCCCGGCGAAGCATAACGGCAGAAACGAACCGAACGCACAAATCAAAAGCGAGACTTTCATTCGAAACGAATATCCGTTCACGCGGACTCTGTTACGAGAGTCTCCATCTCCTCATCAAGGAAAAGACCCTCCAGCGCTTCGCGTGCCCAGTCTTGATGAGAAGCGAGTCGTTTCAACATACGAACCGCCATCACTTGGACCATCGGTATCTCACTCCAGGAGGCTTCCGAGAGGAAGCGCCACTGCTCCCCGGTCATCTTCTGACGAACATCGTTCGCGGCGGTCGAGCACCTCTGACAAAGGAGGAGGCAGCGATCACTGTCAGGCTGAGTGGGCACAGGCGGCACCTCAAAGATGCTCAATTTTTCCCCGGCCCCTTCGCACAGTTCGCACTTCGATTTCGCCCGACGGGCGAGATCTTTGCCAAATCGGCTCAGTTCCGCCATCCGCGCGTCATGGATCTCTCTCCCTTTTGCCATCGTTTACCGGGATCTAACCCTGTTCCCTCGGGAACACAACCCTCTTTGCTCGGATTTCTAGACCCGTGGTGTGATGCGTCGTCGCGCGACCCAATCTCTTGTATCGCCTTCTTCCCGTGTCCCCTGCCGAAAAATATTCACGACGATTCCAATCGCAAAGAAGCCGATGACAAGGGAAGACCCACCATAACTCACGAAGGGCAGGGTCAACCCAGTATTGGGAAGGATCGAGGTAGCAACCCCAATATTCATGAACGCTTGGAAGGAGATGAACCCTGTCAGACCGATGGAAAGGAGTGTTCCAAAACGATCGGGAGCATGAAACCCAATGATGAATCCAGCGACCGCGATTGAGATGAACGCCAGAACGACAAGGACGGTGCAAAGAAGCCCCATCTCTTCTCCGACCATTGGAAAAATAAAGTCGGTATGAGCAAATGGCATATAAAGCATTTTTAGCCGCCCCTCCCCAATGCCTCGACCAGTGACACCTCCCGATCCGATGGCAATGAGTGAAACCCACTGTTGTAGACCCGCATCGAGGCGGAACTTTTCGGGATCAAGGAATGCCATGATGCGTTCCATTCGATTCGGTGCATAGCTTAACATGCCAATGAACCCAATCACACCCGTGAGGACGAGACTCGATAGAAATTTCCAATCTACCCCAGCAATGAAAAGAACCAGTAAGGTAGTCCCAGTCATCACTGCCGTGGTGCCGATATCGACCTCAAAAAGGATCAAGAATAGTGGGATTGCGACAATCCCCAAAGGGAACACAAATCCTTTCAAGAGGTGCTTTCCGCAATCAGGATGCCGGGAAAACCAGTAACCAAGAAAGAATATAATCGCGATCTTTCCGAATTCTGACGGCTGAATTTGTAGCATTCCCAAGCGCAACCAACGCTGCTCGCCGTTGATCTCTCGCCCGATCCCCGGAACAAAACAGAGTAGAAGAAGGAAGCATATCGTCCAGAGAATCATCCAAGCATGACGTTTCCAAAACCGGTAGTCGACGGAAGCGGCGGCCCAACATACCGCTACTCCCAGCAATAAGGAAAACCCTTGATGCCTCGCCTCCCGGTACCCATCTACGGCAGAGGCATGGGCACTGAAAATACAAGTGCTAATCAGCATCACAAACCCCACGATCACGAGGAAGGAAACCGAGGAGAGGAGAAGAATCACGCTTTTCCGGTGCATCTGATGAAGAGATTACTAAGAGAGGTAGATCGAGTAGAAATGATCGCTTAGTTCCCCCCAGGAATCCGAAGTTCTTGTCCGATCTGCAGAGCCTCGGCATTCTTTACTCCGTTCAGACGCATTAACTCGTTGAATGGAATATTCAGCTTCCGGGAAATCGCCCAAGCGGTATCTCCAGGCTTTACTTTGTAGGTCGCGCCGGTTTTTGCAACGGGAGCCGCAGTGGCCGGTCTTACCTGTGCAACCTGAGATGCCTGTGGGGTCTTTGTTACCGGTGTGGGTGTCGCTGCGGAGTCGCCTTCACCAGGCACTGTCAACCAGCGACCAGGATAGAGTTCATTGTCCGAACGAATCGCATTCTTTGCCCGAAGCGCTTCAGGAGAGACTCCGAGAGCTTGCGCAATCTCCGGTAGAGTGTCTCCGGTTTGCACTTTGTACTGTTTCCCTTTCGCCGGATCGGGAAGGAGAGGAGCCGCCGGAGCATGGCGAGCAGGAATATCCGAAGCACTCGTCGCTTCTTTCATTTCGGCCGCTAGTTCCTTGGAGTCCTGAACCGCTAGCTCGAGAGTATGGCGTGCTGCGGTGACTCTTACGTCCGTTGTCTCCGATGCCTTATCGACCATCTTAAAGGCAATGATCCCTCCTACTGCGATGACATGGAGCAGCAAGACTACTGTAAAAATCCGGGTAAGTCTCACATCGGGAGTATCAAGGTACCAATCCTGTTCTTCCGTGACATTTGCGGCGAGACGCATTTGGGCACGGGCTTTCCCCATGAATCCTTGTCGGCTGCTTTTTGCCGTCTTTCTATTTCTTCTTTTGTTGCTCATCGTAGTCGTTGGTTGTTGTTGAAGTCGGAATATTGTTGTGAAGTCAGGCGACAGGAATCGCGTTCACGAGTTCACGGAAAACCTTCCCGCGTTCCTCGTAGCCGGTGAACATGTCGAAGCTAGAGGTGCCCGGGGAGAAGAGGACGACCTCCCCGTCATGGGCGATCTGGTGGGCGATCAATACCGCGTCTCGGAGGTCATTGGCGGTATGGCAAATTACGAAACCCTCCCAATCCTCAGCGATCGCTCCCGCGATCTCCCCGATGCAGACAGCCTCCCGCACCATGCGACCGGCAATCTCCCGCAGCTCTCGAAAATCGAGCCCCTTATTCTTACCGCCCACGATCAATATGACCGGCTCATCCTGCCCGATCAGGGCGCTCTCCAGCGAATGGAGATTCGTAGATTTGGAATCGTTGAGATAAGTCACGCCACCGAACACTGCGACTTTCTCGCATCGGTGTGGAGGTGCCACAAACGAATGAATGATCCCGGTGACTTTCTCCCAAGGGAGACCGATCCGATCGGCAACCGCGAGTGCGACCATCACGTTCTCTGCATTGTGCTTTCCCTGAAGGGTACCGGAAAGAAAGTCAAATGTGCGTCCCGACTCGGGGTGGACGATGAATCCGTTCGAGTAACCAAAATCGGCCCCCTCCCGAAACGAACTGAAGGTCACCACTTCGACCGGAAGCTCGAATTCACATTCCAACTTGTGTATCACAAGAGATCCCGGAGCAAGGTTTTCAAAAAGTCGTTTCTTTGCGGAAAGATAGTCGGCTATCGACTGATAACGATCCATATGGTCCGGCGCAAAATTCATCCAAATGGAGATTTCTGCGGCAAACTCGGAAATGGTTTCGAGTTGAAACGAACTGAGCTCTAGGACAATCCAGTCATACCTCTTTCCTGACAATACTACTTCACTGTAGGCCAATCCGATGTTTCCGGCAGCGACTGCCGAAACGCCGCATCCGTTCAGCATCGTTGCAATCAGAGAAGTCGTTGTCGTCTTCCCATTTGTCCCGGTAATAGCAATCACCGGAGTGTCGCTCAGCCGGTAAGCAAACTCGATCTCACCAATCAGCGCATCGGAAGCATTTGCAAAGGCCGTAGCAATAGGCCAGGCCGTATCGATTCCCGGACTGATCACCGCGAGGGCATATCGACCTGAAGGACACAGTGCGGCATCACCACAGGTCAGAGTCACTCCCAGGCTCGCAAATTTAGCAACCGCCGGGCCGAGTTTTACCGTATCACCGCTATCGAACGCCTCGACCACAGCACCACGCGACAACGCGAGAGCGGCGGCAGCAAGCCCGCTTCCCCCTGCCCCAAGTATGGCGACACGTTGTCCGTTCAGGTTCATTTTAACGGAGTTTTAAGGTCATCAATCCTACCATTGCGGCAATGATCGAGATGATCCAAAATCGGTTGATCACTTTGCTTTCCTCCCATCCGAGAAGCTCGAAGTGATGATGGATGGGCGACATCTTGAAGATTCGTTTACCTGTCAGTTTGAAACTAGCGACTTGGAGAATCACTGACGCAGCTTCCATTACAAAGACAAATCCGACAATGACAAGGAGGAGCTCCTGCTTGCAGCAGATCGCAACCATTCCGAGCATTCCACCAATCGAAAGCGATCCCGTATCCCCCATGAAGACTCGAGCAGGGTGACAATTGAACCAGAGAAAACCTAGCGCGGCCCCAACCAAAGCAGCGCAGAAAATCGAGACTTCTCCTGCATACTGATGATACGGCACAAAGAGATAATCCTCAGCAATCACTTTGTGCCCGGCGATGTACGTGAAGATCCCATAGGCAAGCGCCGTCGTAACTGTGCAACCGGAGGCGAGTCCATCAAGCCCGTCGGTAAGATTCACCGCATTCGATGCTCCCACGATGACAATCGGAAGAAGAATGAGAGCAAACAGCCCCATGTCTTCGATGATAGGAAACTTCACCGAAGGTAAGTAGAGTTTCCGTATGAACTCGGACGTTTCTGGGAGCAGATACAGATATCCCACTGCGACAATTGCGACAGCGAACTGTACTGCGAGTTTCCATCGTCCGCTTAGTCCGGCGGAGTTCTTCTTTTTCACCTTTTGATAGTCATCGGAAAACCCGAGTAGTCCCATCGTGATAGTCACAAAGATCAGTACCTGAATAAACGGATTGGTAGGCTGAGCCCAGAGGAGCACGGCGCACAGTACGGCTCCTACGATCAGGATGCCGCCCATCGTCGGAGTGCCTGTCTTTATCCCGTGCAATTCAGCGAGGCGATGGACTTCTTCCTTCGTTCGGATCGGCTGCCCGATTTTGAGCGAGGTCAGCTTCAAGATCACACGATTACCTAGGGCAACCGATATCAAGAATGCCGTCAAACACGCCCCGGCAGCCCGTGTGGTCTGGTACTGGAACACATTCAGAACTTCCAGAAAATCGGCCGAGTCTTTGAGTAGATGAAGGTAGTAGAGCATTAGTTCGTTCAGTTAATTCCAGCGATGACCTGCTCCATCGCGGCAGACCGGCTTCCCTTGACGAGGACGAGATCACCCTCGACAAGATAGTTCTGGAGGAAATCAGCAGCTTCCTGGTGGGTCGGAAAGTGTTCGTTTACGGCAAGACCAGCGGCGCGGTGATTGATTTTAGCGGCTTTTTCTCCCACGGTCACAAGTGCGTCGATCTGGCGAGAGCTCACAAGCGCTCCCAATCGCAAATGCTCCGCTTCGGCATGTTCCCCGAGTTCCCCCATGAATCCTAACACGGCGACTCGGCGACCTGTCGTCTGCGATGCTTGCAGGGTTGCAAGGGCAGCGGCCATGGAGTCGGGATTTGCATTATAGGTGTCATCAAGAACCGAAATGCCTCGAATTAATTTCTCTTCGAGCCGTCCATGGGTAAGGACACAATTGGAAAGAGCCGCTGCGATCTCCTCCGCTAGAATACCTTCGCGAAACCCTACGGCGGCTGCGAGAAGTGCGTTCATCACCATGTGTTCCCCCCGCACTGGCAGAGCGACAGAGACTGTGGCGCCATAGGCCGAACAGAGTGAAAAGCGCATCCGACCGTCGCTGTCGGCAGTCAGACTCTCGGCCCGGACTTCGCCCTGACCGATCCCAACTGGAATCATTTCTGCGGAGACTTGCTCCTTCACCGACTCATAGAACTCATCGGTGACCGGCATCACGCAATATCCGCCTTTTGGCAGAGCCGTCGCGAGCGCAGACTTCTCCGCCGCGATCGCCTCGCGAGTTCCCATGTATTCAATATGGGCTGTCCCGATATTCGTGATCACTGCCGCATCGGGATTTGCAATCTCGGCCAGAACCTCAATTTCACCGGCATGATTCATCCCCATCTCCCAGACCCCAAAGCGGTCCCGCTCGTCTCCCGCAAGAATCGTCATCGGAAGACCGATGTGATTATTAAGATTCCCGGCAGTACAATTGACCGATCCTCCCTTCGCGAGGACGGCGCTGAGGAAGTCTTTGGTGGAAGTCTTGCCGTTGCTCCCTGTGATCCCAATCACTCGTAAGTCAGTCGAAGATTTCCGATGCTGTCGGGCGAAACATTGAAGGGCACGGAGAGTGTCCTTCACTCGAATAATGCCGCCAGCATATCGCTCCGATTCGACCGGCAAAGAGCTCACCAGAATCGCCCCTACTCCTCGTTGGACGACGTCACCGAGGAAGTGATGGGCGTCAAACCGATCCCCTTTTAATGCAACAAAGAGGTCGTCTGGCCCGCCCTTCCGGGAATCCGTCGAGATTGCATTCACGGTAGCAGACGGAACTCCCTGGAGGAGTGCACCGTCGCACCAGTCAGCGATCTGCGCGAGCGTGAGTTCCCTCACCGTCCACCTCCTTCCGATCTTTCTGCAATGAATCCCGCCGCGATCTTCCTATCATCGAATTCGTGACGGACCCCATTGATTTCCTGATAGGTTTCATGCCCCTTTCCGGCAATGAGGACAATGTCACGCTCCCCTGCGAGATTGATCGCCCGCTTGATCGCAACACGACGATCTTGGATCACCTCATGGGAGGAACGGAGAAAACCCTCCCGAGCATCTCGAAGGATTTGGGAGGGATCCTCCGTACGTGGATTGTCCGAAGTCAGTATACAAAGGTCACTCCCCTGCTCCGCCGCGTTCGCCATGGGGATGCGCTTCGTGACGTCACGGTTCCCACCGCAACCGAAAACGGTGATAATCCGCGACGGTTCGAGAGCGCGAAGAGTAGCAAGGACATTACTCAGAGCGTCTGGCGTATGGGCGTAATCGACAAAAACGCGATAATTGATCTGGCGACCTCCGACCGCTTCCAGGCGACCTGGAACCTGAGGAGCGTCGCCCATCTTGGAAATCACCTCACGAAGGTTGAGTCCAATCGAATAGCTCGCAGCAATCGCGGCCACAGCATTGTAGACATTGAAGGCTCCAATTAGTGGAATTCTGACAAGGAATTGCCGCTCTTTAAAGGTTAATCGGAATTGCGTACCGTTGAAGTCGGAACGAATTTCTCCTGCCTGAAAATCAGCATTCGCGGAACGGCCGTAACTCAATTTCTTGAGATTGTCGAAGCGGGACTTATAAAGGCGATCTCCATAAGGGTCGTCCACATTGATGATCGCGACACCCTTCTTCCCCGCCGTCGAATCAATCTGCTCAAAGAGCATTCTCTTCGCGGCATAGTATTCATCCATGGATCTGTGAAAATCGAGATGATCCTGGGTTAGGTTCGTGAAAATCCCAACATCAAAATGCACCCCAGCAACGCGGCGTTGTGTGAGTCCATGGGACGAGACTTCCATTACCGCAGCACGGCAGTCCGAGTCACGCATCTGACGGAACAGATGCTGGAGATCCGGCGATTCCGGCGTTGTGTGGGGAGCATCCATGACCGCATCGCCCGTGCTGTATTGGATCGTTCCAATCATACCTGCACGATGCAGAATGGATGTCAGAATGTGGTGAGCGAGATACGCGGTCGTGGTTTTACCGTTCGTCCCTGTAATCCCAATTACCGGAAATTCCTGACTCGGCGATCCCTCAATATTCCCGGCGGCTATCGCCATCGCGGCACGCACGTCGCCTACCTGAACCCAAGTCACCGGGAATGCCGCTGGATTCGGGAGTTCCGAGAAAATGGCAACCGCACCGTTGGCGATGGCCGCATCAAGGAATTCATGACCATCGAGTCCCCCGCCCTTGATCGCGCAGAAGAGTCCTCCGGGTGTGACTTTGCGAGAGTCGTAGTGAACCCCGGAAACCTCGGTCTCCAGCGGACCCGCTACAGACTTCACATAGATATGATCAATAACATCAGAAAGTTTCATCGTATTACCTAACAGGCACCTCATCCTTTGCGGCTGCGGCAAACGTAGCCGCGCCTTTTTCCACCTCGTCCGGTCGATCCGGTTCAATCCCCAAAATTTTCACTGCATCCTTTACGATCGATGCAAAGATCGGTGCCGCAACGGAACCACCGTAGACTGCCGCCCCGTCCGCACGCGGATCATCAATCACAATTAACCCGAGCAACTCAGGGTTATCTGCGGGAAGGAATCCCGCAAAGGACGCGATATATTTTCCGCTTACGTAGCCAACATTTTCAATGTGTTTCCTCGTGGTTCCGGTCTTCCCCGCAACAGTGTATCCAGGTACATTTCCTTTTGATCCAGTTCCATGTTCTGTCATCGTCTCGAGCATGCACTGCATCACTTGGTGAGCCGCTTTTACACTCAGCACTCTACGCCCGGGTTTTTCGGGGCCTTTCACGAGAGTTGCATTTCGCTGATCCGTCTTCACCCCCTTGAGGATCGTAGGGTCGCGCCGAAAGCCTCCATTTGCGATGACACCGTAGGCAGTTGCCATCTGGATAGGAGTGACGGCGACCTCATAGCCCATCACTTGACTGGAAAACGAAGTTTGAGACCAATCCTTAACTGGGATGACACGCCCGGAATTTTCAGAAAGCAACTCGATCCCTGTCTTCTCCCCGAAACCAAACTCCTCAACGTAGTGGTGGAAAAGATCTCGATTCAATGGCCGAGTGACGAGGTAAGCACCAATGTTCGATGACTTTGCAAACGCCATCCGTGCGGTCAACTTGCCGTAGGGGTGATGATCTTTCAAAGGAAAGCCATCGAGATTGTAACTCCCCATATGACAATCCACTTCCATGGAAGGATTGGCGATCCCTCGGTCGAACGCACCACCGTAGCCAACGATCTTGAAGGTCGAACCCGGTTGATACAGATCCGTCACGGCGGGATTCCTACGCAGGGGCTCCATTCCTCGAATCCCCTTCCGATTACTCAGATCAAAATGTGGACGGCTTGCCATGGCAATGATCTCCCCTGTCTTTGGCGACATAAAGATCACGGTAGCCTTTTCCGGGCGGTATCGATCAATGATCGTATCGAGCTCACGTTCCACGATGGCCTGTACACCCATATCAATCGTCAAATAGACATCTTTTCCCGAAACCGGGGCGACTTGTTGCCCGCGGTATGCATGGATCTCCTGGCGACGGCGGTCACGCTCACAAAAGCGATATCCGGGTTGCCCGGTCATTTCCTCGTCAAATATTTTTTCAATCCCGCCTACACCTGCCCCGGTTTCATCGGTATACCCGATCACCTGAGTCAAGGAAAGAGGACTCGGGTAGTATCTCCGCTCGCTGCGACGGAGATAGAGAGCACCAAGGCTCTTACGCTCCAACATGGCTGCGATTTCCCCCGCAAAATCATCTTCGATTTCCTTGCGGAGAAGGACCTCACCTCCTTTTTTCTCCCGCAACACCCTGGAAATTTCACTTTTTGGTTCACGCAGCGTTTCCGCAAGCGATTCCGCGACGTACTCCCGGTAGTTACTCAGAATTTCCTCAGGAAGGTATCTCTTTCGGATCGTCTGGGGAGAGACCCCCTCCTTCACCCCTAACCCAATACTTGCCAGCATGTGGTCCTGCATCTGATTGCAGTCCACCGCCAGTGTAAAAACGGTCTGATTCCGTGCGAGGAGTTCACCAGCCCGGTCATAGATGCGTCCGCGTGCCGCCGGCAAGACTTCCTTGTACTCATACCGCGCCCGTGCCTCCTTGCTCAGAGCGGCACTCTTGAATACTTCGACATAAAAGAGCCGAACACTCAAGGCAGAGAGCAGCATAACCATTAGGATGCACCCCAACACCAACCTAGTCTTTAATCCCCTATCCACAGCTTGAAATTTTAGTATGCACTCGCCACAGGGACCGAAACCCGGTCACTCACAGGAATCTCAATCACCCGCGCTAGATCGATATCTGTCAGATCACTCTGCACCCACCGAAGGCGGCGGGAGAGCTCCTGTCGGTCCCGCACCGCAGCGATGCGCAATTCCCAAAGTTCAATTTCTTGATTGAGTTGAAGAATCTCATTCTCTATTGCAACCACCTCGTTTCCCGAGATCACATGCGCATTCCGAATCAGGACGAAACCAGCCCCAGCAGAAAGAAGCAATCCACCAGCGAGAAAGAGACGAATCACGAGAAGTCGCCCGATCTTGTTTTTGTATCGATTATTTTTTTCCATAATTTACGCTTTCACTGCGACACGCAAACGGGCACTACGTGACCGGGAGTTCCGCCGCGTCTCCCCTTCATCCGGCGCAATCGAACGTCGACTGGGCAGATGAAAACTATATTCAGGATTCGGTCGTGGCTCTGGCCACTCGGGTCGATCAATGAAAGGGCTGCTGCGACGATGCATGAAGCGCTTCACGATGCGATCCTCCAGAGAGTGAAAGGTTATGACAACAAGAACTCCACCAAGCTCCAGCGCAGAAACGGACTTTTCGAGAATGGTCTCCAAGGCAGACAATTCTCCATTCACGGCGATGCGAATCGCCTGAAATACTTTTGTCGCGGGATTCTTCGCGGAGGTCTTCGGAATCGCCCGTCCGACCACCTCACTGAGTTCAAAAGTCGTTTCAATCCGCTTCACCAATCTCGACTTCACAATCTCTCTCGCGACCCGAGCGGCGCGACTCTCTTCCCCGTATTCTCTGAAAATTCGAATCAACTCTTCCTCGGACCATTCATTCACCAACTCTGCGGCAGAGAGCCCGGAACGCGTATCCATCCGCATATCGAGAGGCCCATCCTCACGGAACGAAAACCCCCGCTCTGGATTATCCAATTGTCTCGAAGACACTCCGAGATCGAGGAGAATTCCGTCCACCCCACCAATACCCAAGCCGTCCAGGATCAAATCAATGTCTTTAAAATTACCCCGCACCGGAAGAAAGGCGTCCTCGAAACCCGCCAAGCGGGCCTGCGCATATTCTAGAGCATCCTGATCTTGATCGCAGCCAATGACGTGCGCTCCATGCTTGAGCAACAACTCGGAATGCCCACCACCACCGAGAGTCCCATCAAAAATCTGCTTACCGGCGACCGGTGCCATCGCAGCGAGGACTTCGTGAGCTAAAATGGGTTCGTGATAGAATTCCATGCGCTGATTGGTAAACTCTGTAATTCCGTTGAGACTGCCTCCGCGTGCGGGGAACATCATTTCCTCCATCTCACTGCATGAAGAGAGGATAAGCCCCTCCCCAGAGAATCCCCGGGATCCACTCAGCGAGCAATGTCCCGCACCATTCGCGAGATCCAGCCAAGGCTTGATTGGGATAATCATGTTTCGTCTCGTAGCGTTTACTGTATTGATTTTATCAAAATTCGGACCGTCGCCCGATTACGATCAAAATTTTCATAATTCTAAAAGAATGACGGGTTTTACTATATTATTCCGAACGGCTGTAAGGCAAGCCAAATTATTAAGATTTCCAAATTAATCGGACTTTTCCAGAAGTTGCCGAAGAGGCTCGTTTCAGCGGTAATATTCAAGGACAAGAGAGACATCGCCCCCATTTCCGACTCGGGAGAGCTCAAGGAGGGGCCTCACATCCAAGCCGTCAGCTGGAATCCGCTGTCCTGAACGGACTAGGAACGCCCCTTACCTCCTTGGGACCAAGATTCACGCAGAAGAGTACCACTCGCAGCGGAGAAATAGAGCAATCCCACCTGTACTTGGGAACGACTGAGAAGGCTCACCATCCAAACCGGTTCTCTCCCAGCATCCCGAACACGTAGTTGGTAGCGAACATACTCAAAAGCAACCTTACGTTCCGTCGCTAGCTGCGTCGCCGCGAGAAAAACCGCTCCCGAATCGATCCGTAGAGACTCTCGGAGCACAGGAAGATCGGGAACATCCTGCCCCGGAAGGACAGGAAGAATCCGCTGATGAAGAATTACACCATCTTTCCAGGCTGACTCCCAAAGAGTTCCGCCACTTTTCCCCATCCGGCAGAGAATGAGCCAGTGCCCTGGGCTCGACGGACCGAAAAATCCCGTAATTCCCAGAACTTCCCCCTTGGCAGGCTGAGCATTTGCCGAGAGATAGCCATCTAGTGCCGCGAAACCGCTCTCCTCCTTGGTGGGAAGCAGGGCATCATCCGGCAATGCGGCGTGGGAACCCAACAAAAAAAGAAGCACTAGAGCAAGAATCAAAGATTTCATGAAGGGAACGAAGAGGGCCGCTCCAGTTGTTCTGTTGTTTCTAATATTATCAACAATGCCTGACTATTAAGCAATGACTTTATGCAAAGAATGCGAATTTGCTGTGAAACTCTAGAAATTCCATCGCATCCGGTTTGTTTTCGCTGCCAAAACCGGAATTATTCTTGGCGCATCCGCCGATTCACCGCTTCCGTATCACCTGATATGCCCGATCCACGACCAAACGCCGCCCTCCTCATTCTAGGACACGGATCCACGGAGAATCCCGATTCCTCGCAACCGTGCTGGGATCACGCCGAAACGATCTTGCGGAGTGGACAGTTTGGGAGCGTCCACTGTGCTTTCTGGAAAGAGGAACCCAGTTTTCGGCAAGTCTGGCCGACGATCGAAGAGGAAGAGGTCTACGTGGTTCCTAATTTCATCAGCGAAGGGTATTTCACACGCCAAGTTCTCCCGCGCGAACTGGAACTAGACGGCCCCACTACCGTTCGGGATGGAAAGGTGATCCACTACTGCGATCCTGTGGGAATTCATCCAGCGATGACCGGTCTCCTCATCAAACGGGCACAGGAGATCATCGATGATTCCGTGAAGATGGAGGACATCACTCTGATCATTGTCGGACACGGAACCAATTTGAATCAAAAGTCCACCGAAGCGATTCAGGCTCAAGTCGTCGCGATCCGGGAGAGCGGGGTTCCGTTTGCCAATGTCCTCGACGCCTACATGGAGGAGGCACCCTTTATTTCCGACTGGCAAACCCTCGCCGATTCGCCTGTAGTGGTCGTTGTCCCCTTTTTTATTGCAGATGCGCTCCACAGCTACCAAGACATTCCAGTTCTTCTCGGGATCGAATCGGAACCGACCTCGGCGGCAAGTCAACGCGACGTATTCCGACAGAATCCCTATCGGATCGGCGAGCGGACTCTTTACTACAGCTCCGCCATCGGTACCGATCCCTCACTCGCAGAGGTGATTCTGGATCAGGTCCACTTGTTTGATGACAATCACCAAAAATGACACTCGCTCAAGAACTTAAAACCCTTCTCCCACGGGGCACCATCCTTCGATTCGGGGAAATCCAACTCACGAGATCTCCAGACGGTCGGTTTGAGGTTCGTCACGCTGAGGATAATGATACTCCCTCCGAATCGCTCACCCTATTCGATTCCCCGGCTGATCTACGAGAGATCGCGAAGTATGACGCATGCGGAATGTATCGCCCCCTCAAAACTGCCCCCACCCTTCGCTCTGGATGGATTTCGCATTGCGGGGAGGCGTCTGAATTTCTACGACGGATCGACGCGATCTATCCAGCTCTTTTCGCGACTTGGATACGGTACCGGCGCGGTGAGCACAACCCTACGTCGCTTCGGAAAACTCTCGATCGTCAGTCGGGCATGTATCGTTTCACCGGCAAGATCTCGGACCCCACGGCAAACCAAATTATGCGGGAAATCTGCTCCCCGGGTTGCCTTCGGAAAATCGCCTGGCCAATCAACGATAGCGCTCCCGTGAGCCGCCTCAAGGATATGAGCGGACAAATCCCTGCCATTTGCACGGAGGCATGCACGTTCGTGGTGAGCGCCGCCCGCGAACTTGCGAAATCAAAATAGATCAGCGCCGAATGGACTATCGCTTCGCATCAACACCTCGCCAAAAGCGACTCGATCTGATGTCGCTCTCAATGTCCATATCGGGAATCTCCCTTTCCGGGAGGCGATCCGCGTGACCATCCAGATAAGCAACGATTGCCTTGCTACCGTCCCATCGGCTCTCGATCGTATCAATGATCGCCTGCCGATCTTCAAACATCACAACATTTGGCTCGGTGCACTCGATGTACAGCATCGCATTGGGAGCAAAAAGAAGGTTTGAGAGAGTTTTTTCGGTCAAATATGGATCGGGAGACTCCACCTGATCATAGATCCGGTCGTAGGCGAGATTCGCGTTCATCGCATAACTATGTTTGTGCCAGTTTTTCTCCATCGGATCTTTTTTCACCGATTGTGTGGATTCAAAAATGGTTCCCTTCAAATGTTCCCCGTCTTCATCCACTTGGTAACTAGTTTTCTCCCCATCCTTATTTTCCTTCAAATAAATCTCGGCAAAAACCACTCCATCAAGCCAGAGTCCAGAGGTGCCTAAGTTGTAATTCACCGGGAAATAGTCCTCCGGAGATACGCCCGAAGGCGGTGACATCCCCCCCGGATACTGAGGGGATGGCAGACGACTGCCGTTGTCAGCCGCCCAGTTGATCGTCGCCATCGCGATCTGCTTTAAATTCGAGGTGTTTTTCACCGCCTCCGCCACTTCCTTTGCCTTGTTTAAACCGGGCACTAGGAGTGCAATGAGTATCGCCAAAATTGCAATTACGACGAGAAGTTCGATCAGAGTCATTCCTCGACGGAAAACAATTGGTGGGAGGTTGTGTTTCATAAATGGATGGAGAGGAGGCCGAAGGGATCTGAACACTTCGGCAAAAGGTAATGGTAGGAAAAACAAACGGTCTCGGTCAAGCAACAAAACGGATAAATCTGGAAATTTTTCTTCTCGCCACCGCTTTGATCAAAAGGAAGCGGAACACCGAACATCCTCTCGTCGTTCCTTCCTCCCTGGTTTTCCCTTTCCAGTTCGTGAGCCCATTTCCGCTTGGTACGAGAAACCAGGGACTACGGTGATAGGCAAACGGCAAGAAATCCTCGCCTGCACCTCGTTTTTATGGCCCAGGCAGAGGGCTGCATCCCCACCTCGTCACTTCATTTCGAGGCACTACTCGCAAACAATGTAACTTTTCTCGACTTTCAGCAGGATTCCTTCGTTGACATCGCCGCGTTTTCCGGTTAAGTGCGCACTCCTCAAAACTCTCAGCTCGCTATGGCAGTCCCGAAACGTAAAACTTCTAAAATGAAAAAGCGCCTCCGTCGCTCCGGCCAACGCTGGCGCGCGAGGAAGCTCAATGTGTGCTCCGAATGTGGAAGCGCAGCCCCCTCGCACATCGCCTGTCCGAGTTGTGGATATTACAAAGGCCGTCAAGTGATCACCGTTGACGAACTTTGATTCGGGAAAAAGTTTCCGAAAAATTCCACTCGCAGAAGTCACTCCCTAGGGGTGACTTTCTTTTTTTCGGGTTGCATGTTTTTGTGGCGCGTTCCTACGTAGCATCTTATATCTGACCATGAGAATTGCTCTGGATGTCATGGGAGGCGACAAGGCTCCCGAAGCGATCATGATGGGGGCCGTTGAGGCTCTCAAGGCGTTTGGCGGCGATCTCAAGAAGCTCTTTTTGGTAGGTGACGAATCTATCATCAAGGAGCAACTCCAGAATCTGTCCTACGCCCACGGCAAAATCGAGATCGTGCATGCTTCCGAGATCGTTACGATGCACGATTCTGCGGTGAAGTCCGTCCGACAGAAGAAAAATTCTTCCATTAGTGTCGCGGTGGATCTCGTGAAGAGAGGTGATTGTGATGCGATCGTAAGTGCCGGGAATACCGGAGCCGTCGTTGCTGCCTCGACGATCAAATTGCGAAATATTCCCGGTGTCGAACGATCTGGTATCGCCTCCGCGCTCCCCAATGAGCATGGACCATGCAACATTATGGATGCGGGCGCGAACGTCGATGCAAAAGCTTCTCATCTCCTCGGTTATGCGATCATGGGCAGCGTCTATGCTCGCCACGTGCAGGGGAAGAAGAATCCCGTCGTCGGATTGATGTCCGTCGGAGAAGAGGACTCAAAGGGAACCGATTTCACGAGGGAAGTCTTCGAACTATTGAAGTCCACGGATCTCAACTTTCGAGGGAACATCGAGGGACACGACCTTTTCGAAACACCTCTCGATGTCGTTGTCTGCGATGGATTTGTCGGGAATGTCGTCCTAAAATCCTGCGAAGCGACTGCAAAAGTAATGTTCAAATGGCTGAAACAGGACATCAAAGCCACACCGATTCGTCAGCTTGGGGCGCTCATCGCCAAGGATGCCTTCAAGGCGACCAAGGAGCGAGGGAGCTACGAAACCTACGGGGGCAGCCCCCTTCTCGGCGTCAATGGAGTCTGCATCATCGGCCACGGTTCCAGTTCGGCAAGAGCCATCAGTAATGCCATCCGCGTAGCCGCCGAGTCGATCAAACATCATGTCAATCCTCACATTGAAGAGGAGATGAGCCGATATTCCGACCTTTTTCGTTGAGTCGGGTGCGAAGACGGTTCAAGTTGCACATTTCACCGACAAAATGACTGAATCCGGTTCCCCCTCCCAGACCTTCCCGCTTCCCGTCCGTATTGCCGGAACGGGGAGCTATCTGCCGGAACGGATCATGACAAATCATGATCTCGAACGGACCGTGGATACGTCGGATGAGTGGATCACTTCGAGGACGGGAATCCGAGAGCGCCGGATTGCCCGTGAGGATGAATTCACGAGCCACATTGCCAGTGAAGCGGCACGCCGCGCTCTCGAACAGGCTGGGATAGACGCCTTGGACATCGAGCTCATCGTGGTCGCGACAATTACTCCCGATACGCTGACCCCGGCTACCGCTTGCTACGTGCAGCAGCAGATCGGTTCTCTCAAAGCGGTCGCGTTTGATGTCTCAGCGGCCTGTTCGGGATTCCTCTATGCTCTCGAAATTGCCCGCCACGCTGTCGGGGCCGGAGCTTTCAAAAATGCGCTTATCATCGGAGCGGAAAAACTAAGCGCCTTTGTCGACTGGAACGATCGAAATACGTGTGTGCTTTTTGGTGACGGAGCAGGTGCAGCAGTATTGGTTCCCTCCTCCAATGGTGGGGGAAGGATTCTTTCGTCCTGCCTCGGGACCGACGGAGCCCAAGCGGAATTGCTCAATATTCCCGGCGGTGGATCCGCCTGCCCGGTGATTCCCGGAGTCGTTCCAGAAAAATCAGCGACTCTCGCGATGCAAGGTCGCGAGGTTTTCAAACATGCCGTCAATGCGATGCGCCGAGCGAGTAACAATGCCATAGCAGCGGCGGGACTTACGATCCAGGATATCAATCTCCTCATTCCTCATCAGGCCAATCTTCGGATTATCGACGCCATCGTGGAGCGGCTCGATTTCAGCCGCGAAGACGTTTTTATCAACCTCGATAAGTACGGTAACACTTCTGCTGCAGCCGTCGCGATCGCACTGGATGAAGCAAATCGCCAGGGGCGAATCAAACCCGGCGACCGTATCTTACTTGTCGCCTTTGGTGCCGGACTGACCTGGGCCAGTGCAGTCATCGAATGGTAGGAAGCTTGAGCAAAGAACATCTTACGGTGTCTTACCCTCCGTAATCCTATGATTGTCTTTGCCGAAACGACTTTTCAACTAGCCTATCCCTGGGTGATCGGTCTCCTCCTCTTGCTTCCCTTGCTCGCGCTCCTGAAGAGCCGCTCAGGGAATCAAGGAGCGGTCGTATTTTCGTCGCTGCATATTTTGAACCGCCTCGGTCCGATCGCACGAGGACGGGCGGGAGGATTCAGACTCGCCTCGATTTTTCTATCCATGTTTTGCGTTATTCTAGCCCTGACGCGGCCACAATGGATCAATCGCACCGAACAGATTTCCGAGAGCGGCGTAGAATTGATCCTCGCGATTGATGTCTCTCGTTCGATGCAGATCGAGGATTTTCGAATCGAAGGAAGTCGTGCCAATCGACTCCAGGCCGCTAAAAAGGTAACTCGGGATTTCATCAAAGGCAGGACTTCAGACCGGATCGGGATTCTCGCCTTTGCAGGCCGTCCTTATCTCGCGAGTCCCCTCACCCTCTCAAAAGCTTGGTTGGAGGGGCCGCAGGGCCTCGGGCGAGTTCAGATCGGCATGGTCGAAGACGGGACTGCGATCGGATCTGCCATCGCAGCGGCGGCGAAACGACTCGACAAACGGACATCCAAAAGCAAGGTCATCGTGCTGCTCACAGACGGAGTAAACAACGCGGGAAACCTTTCTCCGATCGAGGCCGCCCGACTCGCCAAGACACTCAACATCCGGGTCTACACCGTTGCCGTGGGCACCTACGGCAATTATACCGTCCAGACCCCTGCGGGAGTTCAGAATCTCTCGCAAGAGTTTGATGAAGGAACGCTGAAGGAGATTGCCCGTATCGCAGACGGCGAGTACTTTCGTGCGCAAGACACCTCCGGCCTCGAACGGATCTTCGAGCAAATTGACAAAATGGAAAAAACCGAAATCAAGAAACAAACACGGGTCGAGAGTGCCGAACTCTTTCACTGGTTTGCGATTGCGGGTCTTGGATTCGGGATATTGACTCTCATCGGAAACGAGACTTTCTGGAAACGATACCCATGAACGGCCTCACCTTCCAGAACCCAGAGTGGTTTCAGGGCTTGATTCTCCTGCTGCCCCTCGTCGCACTCCGATTCTGGGCGCACCGGAAAACAGCGAGGCAGCTCCCCGGTCTCGTATCCCCTCGTCTCGCCGCTCGATTGATCAGCGGAAACAGTCGGACCCAGCGCTGGATTGTTTTTAGTTTCCAAACCCTTTCCTTTGTTGCCATCCTCACCGCTCTTGCCCGACCGCAACTAGGCTTTGACGAGGTAGAAACCGAGACCGACGCTCGCAATCTCATCCTCGCGATCGACACTTCCCGCAGCATGATGTCTGACGATCTGCCACCGAACCGGCTCACGCGGGCAAAACTCGCCGCCAAGGACATCATTCTCTCCCTGCCCGATGACCGTGTCGGTCTCATCGCTTTCGCCGGTCGCGCGTTTGTCCAGGCACCACTGACAGTCGATCATGAGGCCGTCCTCGAAGCAATCGATCAGCTCGATACCGAAATCATTCCCCGAGGAGGCACAAATCTTTCCGCAGCGGCAGAACTTGCGATGGAGACCTTCAAAGAAGCGGAGTTACCGCAGAGCGCGCTGGTCCTCTTCTCCGATGGCGAAGCCCTCGAAGGCAGTGATGAAATCGAAAAAGTCCGCGCCAATGCTGCAAAAATGGGAATGGCGATCTTGACTGTTGGCGTCGGGACGGCCGAGGGATCGATCATTCCCGAGTCCGATGCCAACGGCGATCCTATCCCGGGAGTGTTCGTGAAAGACGAAGCTGGTCAGGTCGTTCGCACTCGTCTCGACCCCAAAGCCATGCAGGCACTCGCGTCGGGAGGGGGAGCCTACATCCATCTCGGAGGTCAGGCTTCGCTCACCCACGTAGTGGAACAGATCCGTCGAGGCATTGCAACTTCGCGAGAAGAAAGTGAAACCCGACTCCGTCCCGTTGAGCGCTTCATGTGGCCGCTCAGCATTGCTTTGCTATGCCTCCTCCTGGGTTATGTAATCCCCCTCTTCTGGCTGAAGCCACGTCCGAAACGTCCCTTAAATCCCGACTCAGTGCGGCGTCTCACGGCAGGACTTGTCGTTTTGTTCCTTGCTCCCGCCGGGGTTTCCGCAAAGGATCAACTCACACACGGCTACAAAGCCTATCAAGAGAAAAACTACCAGTCCGCCTTGGAACTTTACGAAGGAAACCTCGCAGAGAGAATGACCCAAAAGGACCGTGCAAGGTTGCAGATGGGCATCGGGGCAGCCGCCTACAGTCTCGGAAACTTTGAACGCGCTTCGGAGGCCTACGGGCAAGCCCTCGCCGACGGATCGGAACTGGTGCAGAGCCAGGCGCATTACAATCTCGGCAACACCCTTTTCAAACAAGGGGAAACCCGTCTGACTGGGTCGGCCAAAAAAGCGGACCCCGATCAGGTGCAATCCCTCTCCGCGACCGGAGAAGTGGTAGATAATACGATTCGTGAGTGGGAAAATGCAATCGAACACTACAACTCGACACTCGCCCTAGATCCGGAAAACGCCCGTGCCTTGCACAATCGAGAACTGGTTCAGAAGCGTCTCGACGAACTGAAAAAACAAAAGGAAGAGCAGGAAAAACAAAAAGAAGAACAGAAAAAGAAGGACGAAAAAGAAGACAAGAAGAAAGAAGACAAGAAGAAAGACGAAGAAGAGAAGAAAGAAGACGAGAAAAAGGACGAGAAAAAGGACGAGAAAAAGGACGAGCAGAAGGATCAGGACAAGAAGGATCAGGACAAGAAGGATCAGGATCAACCAAAGGACGATCAGAAAGACCAGGACAAGAACGACCAGGATCAACCCAAGGATGATCAGAAGGGGGATTCCAAAGACCAGAAGGAGAAAGATCCCGGCGAGAAAAGTGACAAACCAGAAGGCGAACAACCACCGCCCGAACCAAAACCGGGGGAAGGTCAAGAAGACAAGGAAAAAGGAAAAGAGAAGGGCGATCAGCAACCATCCGACCAGCCGAAAGAGGGCAAGGGAGATCAGAAGAAGGACCAGCAGCAGCCCTCCCAAGGACAGCCGCCAGAGCAACCCGACGCACCAAAGAATGGCGAGCTAGAGGCCAACCCGAACCAAGAGCAGCCGCAGAATCAAATCGGAGCAGGACAGCCGAGTCCGGCGGAAATGAAACAAAACCCGGAAACTGGATATTCTCCGACAGAAGCACGACAGCTTCTAGATGCCCTCGCGGACGAGACCGAAGTGCGCCCTATTCTCAAATCCGCCAAGGGCGAAAAGTTCAAAAACTGGTAATTTCCCTTATGTCACTCCGACTTTCCTTTCTCTGTGCTCTTTTTGCGACCGGGATATGCCCGCTCATCGCGCAGCAGGTCCCGGCGAGCGCTCCCGTCACCGTCAACTTGCTGAGCAATCGTGTCCTTCTCGGGGAGATTAGTCAGTTCATCGTGAAAGTCACGAACGGAGAAGCGACCCTCCCTCAGACTCTCGACGCTCCCGGATTGGAGATTTCCTTTTCTGGTTCGCAGTCCTCGATTACCGTGGTGAACGGAGTCAGCAAGATTGAAAATAATTACTACTACCGCTTTCGAGGGAACACTCCCGGAACCTTCAAGATTCCCTCGTTCGATGTGCTCGTGAAGGGAGTCGCTTATCCCACTCGCGAGGTGGAAGTGACCATCTATGAAAAAAGCCAGAAGGATTCCGATCTCGATGCGACAAAACCATTATTCGGAAAACTGGAGCTTAGCAAAGAATCCTTCTACGTGAACGAGATCGTCCCCTTTTCATTGACCGCTTATGTGAGAGGACGGAATTCAATCGCTGGGGTCAACAATGCAAAGATCGAAAACGAAAGTTTTGTCTTTGAGTCGTTCCGCGATATTCGAACGGATGGGGCGGAGGTGGGAAATTCCTTCTACACTTCCGCGAGCCTGCCCTCCACCCTTTTTGCGCTCAAGCCTGGCAGCCATCTACTCGGGCCTGCCCAGATCGGGTTGCGAGTCATGGACACTGATTCTGGATTCGGATTGTCCGCCTTTTTCAGGAGTCAGACCACACAGGAACTGACGACAAACTCGATCAATGTGGAGGTAAAACCTCTCCCCGACAGTGCACCGGTCAGCTTCACTGGGGGCGTCGGCGCATTTGAGATGGCAACCAAAGCGTCCACCACCAGCGTAGGCGTCGGTGACCCGATCTCGATGGAATTTGAAATCACCGGCATCGGTAATCTTCGCACGATGAGCGCACCGGTATTTGAGATCCCGCAAACGGGAATCTGGAAGTCCTATCCGGCGAACAAAGAACTCGATGACGCCTCCGACTCGGACGGCATCAATCCGGGGAAAGCCAAATTCTCCCAAGTGGTCATCCCCGAGACAAAGACTGCGGTGATTCCCCCGTTCCTGCTCACCTATTTCGATCCGCAAAAGGACAAATACGTCACTCTACGCAGCGAGCCGATCCCAATCACGCTCACCGATGACCGCCCCAGAAACGCAGGCACTGCAATCCAATTTTCAGGAGAAGACAGCTTTCCGGGAAAATTGCCAGCGGCAAAACCTCCCACTGCGGAGTTCAACGACATCCTGCACATCCGAACCGGGCCATCGAGGTGGGTAGCCAATGCCGGAGGATCTGCTCCAGGTACATTTTTTTACATCATTCAGGTGCTTTTCTCGATCGCATTCTGCACGATCCTTGGTTTCGGACTAGTTCGCTGGTGGAATCGATTTGCCGAATACCGTGCCGGGCGGGCACAAAACCTCACCTTCGCTCGTGCCGTCAAGAATCTCCCGCAGGTCGGCAGCCCACGAAAAGAATTTTTCCACGCTGTTCTCGAAGCCCTCGACCTTTGGAAAAAGGAGCATCCTGACGCTCCAGAGAAGGTAACCCATGTCATCGCACAGGTCTCTGAAGTATGCGCGACGATTCTTTATAGCGGCATGGCGGAAAACGATGTTCCCGTTCCGGCTGCTGAAGTCAGTAAATTTGAGGCGATGCTCAACAAACTTCCGCGCCACTGAAATGAACGTCCCCTTCCCCATTCAAGTTCTTTTCTGCGCACTCTTCCTTTCGGTCAGCCCACTGATCGGGGCGGCACCTCCCCCAGATGCTGCCTTCGAGGCGGCAAATGCCGATTTCGAAGCCGGGAAATATGCCGACGCGGCCTCCGCTTATGAGAAACTCGCCGCAGAGGGAAATATCTCCGCCGAACTCTTCTACAATCTCGGCACCGCCAAATACCGGCTCGACAAGTTCGGGGAAGCAATCCTCTGGATGCGCCGCGCTCTCGTCGTGGAACCCGCGATGCCGGAGGTGCAGCAGAATCTCGCTTTTCTGCGATCCAAACTCGCGTTCCTCGAATTTTCCGGGACTCGTCTGGAGCGCTTTATCGGAGCCCTCCCCGCGACCTTCGCTCCGTGGGCCGTCTCCCTAGCGATCTGGATCGCCCTGCTTGCGCTCGCGTTGGGAATGCTCGTAAAGCGCTTGCGACCGAATCGCTCGAGCCTCATCACCCTCGCGATCCTCGCGACCATGGCCGCCGTGGTCTTTTCCCGAGTGGGAATCTACCGAGACACACGGATCGCAGTGGAAGTTTTCGCGACAATCACCGATCCCGAGGCGAAGGCTCTCACCGCACCAGTCCCCGACGCAAAATCCGTCATCGAACTCCCGCCTGGGTCCGAAGTCCGAATTCTCCGCGCCGCCGACAGCTGGACCTACATCGAGATCCCCGGCGATCTCCGCGGCTGGATCCGGTCCGAATCACTTCGGCCGGTTTGGCCCCTTTCTGCGTCCCTTTCCCACAACACTCCATGAGACCAGTCCCTCTACTTTTCCTGCTCCCGTTCCTCCTTTCCCCACTACAGGCAGCGCCAGCGGAGCGTCTTGTCATCGGTGCAGAGGCCGGGAAAGGTCTCGTCATCGTCGATCCGGCGGCGGACAATAAAGTTCTCTTCCATCATCCTCTCGGTGCCGTACACGGTCTTTTTCTTCTTCCCAATGGGAACTTCCTGACCCAGGACGGCTGGCCACGTGTCGTCGAGATCGATCTCGACGGGAAGACCGTGTGGGAATACGACGCAAAGACAGAGAACCGTAGAGCGGAAGATGGCAAAGTCGAAATCCACTCCTTCGAGCGCTTAGAGAATGGCAACACCCTAATCGTCGAGTCCGGTGCAGGCCGCATCCTCGAAGTGACTCCGGCAAAATCCATCGTGAAAGAGCTACCGCTCGAGGTCTCGGCGCCAAATCCGCACTCCGACACCCGGCAAGTACATCGTCTTGCGAACGGGCACTTTCTCGTCGCGCACGAGGCAGACCAGATCGTGAAAGAGTATGATGCCGACGGCAAAGTGGTATGGGAATTCCCCATTCCACTTTTTGGGAAAAGTCCTGCGAACGGCCACGGTCCCGAGGCCTTCGGTGGACGCTGTTTTTCCGCGATCATCGCCGCCAATGGCAACTACCTCATCACCACCGGCAATGGACACAGCATCCTCGAAGTCACCCCCAGTAAAGAAATCGTCTGGAAATTGGAACAAAATGACCTCCCTGGGATCACTCTCGCCTGGGTCACCACGATCGAGGAGCTAAAGAACGGCAACCTTCGTTTTGGCAATTGTCACGCCGGGCCAGACAATCCCCAAATCATCGAAGTCACTCGCCAAAAAGAAGTTGTCTGGACTTTTCACGATTTCACCAACTTTGGAAACAGCCTCGCCAACACCCTAGTACTCGATGGCACCCCCGCCAAAACCCTCCGCAAAAAGCTAAACCGCTAAACCGCTAAACCGCTAAACCGCTAAACCGCTAAACCGCTAAAAAGCTAAAAAGCTCTCCTCCCCCCCATGTCCGCCCGCCGCTGCGCCCTCGAAGCCCTCACCACCTGGGAGGACACCTCCCGTTTTGCCTCCGATATCCTCGAAGAACTGTCTCGCGAATTCCGGCTTTCCCCTCCGGATCGCGGTCTCGCGCAGGAATTGCTTTACGGCACGATTCGGAATCTCTACCTGCTCGATGAGCTAGTCGACCGCTTCCGGCGAGGCAGCATCAAACCGCTCACGCAAAACCTCCTGCGACTCGGGCTTTATCAGCTCTTTAAAACCCAGATCGCCGAGCACGCTGCCGTCAACGAGACCGTCGATCTCGCCCGCAAACACGAGCGATCCCTCGTCAATGCAATCCTTCGCAATGCCCAACGGCAAAAAGCGGCTCTCCTCGTCGAGATCGAAAATTGGCCGCTCGAAGACCGTTTTTCCCACCCGGATTTCCTCATCAAACGTTGGCTAAAGCAATACGATACTCCCACCGTCGAAGCGCTCTGTGAGTGGAACAATCAACCCGCTCCGGTCTATGCACGGATCAATCCACTCGCCCGCGACCAGGAGGCATTGAACAGGGTACGGGCGGAGACCGAACCCTACTTGATCGGCCCGGAATACCCCGGATTTTTCCGCGTCAGCGGAGCGCCCGATCCCGAGTGGATCCGGGAAGGTCTCCTCTATGTGCAGGATCCCGGCACGCTCCACGCGTGCCAACTTCTCGACCCGAAACCCGGCGAGACCGTCCTCGATGCCTGCGCCGCTCCCGGTGGTAAGACAGCGATCCTCGCTGCGATGATGGAAAATCAGGGGCAACTTGTCGCCACGGACAATTCCGTCCCCCGCCTCGAGCAAATGCGGGAAAACTTCCACCGTCTCGCCGTCGAAAATGTCGAGGTCCAGCAAGCGGAGTGGAACGCACCCGATCACGGCGGACATACCTTCCCCACTTTCGATGCGATCCTCCTCGACGTCCCGTGCTCGAACTCGGGAGTGATGAGGCGGCGCGTAGATGTGCGCTGGCGGATTCAGGAGCGCGACATCGAACGGCAGGCAGCAAATCAATCCGCCATCTTGAAATCTGTCGCAAGACTGCTGAAACCCGGCGGGCGTCTGGTTTATAGCACCTGCTCGATCGACCGCGCGGAAAATGAGGCCGTAGTGGAGGCGTCAGGTCTCCAGATCGAGTCCCTCGTCTCCTCTCTGCCTTGGCGTGATGGCTACGACGGAGCCTTTGCCGCGTTATTGCGGGCGTAAAAACGTTGCCCTTCAACTTGCATCCTCGACGATAATCGCATACAAAAAAGAAGCTATGTTCCGGTCCCTCGCCAGTTCTCTCATTTCGCTTGTCGCGATTCTTCTATTCGCGCTCATGATGCTCTTTCTCTGGAGCGGCAGCGAAGACCTCCAATTCTCACGAGTCGCTTTCCAAGGTGACAAATCGACCGAGAGCGTTCTGGAGGAATATCGGAGGGCAAATTCCTCGACCGAGATCGTCATGAAAGAGGATAAGACCGACGAACCGGCCCCCGTCGTGCAAAACTCCGGGGACGGCCCGGCAGTCGTCGTCTGGATCAGCATCCCCGGTTTCCGCGGAGACTACCTTGAAAAGAGCGAGACACCCTTCTTCGACAAACTCACCACCGACGGTGGAGCCACGAACAAAATGAGACCGAGCTTCCCCTGTCTCACCTATCCCTCGCATACCACCATGGCAACGGGGGTCACTCCAGACAAACACGGCATCATTGCCGACAAAATCCGTCTCCCCTCGGGTGAGATCATCGACAAACCGACCGACCCCGCCCTTCTCCTCGCCGAGCCGATCTGGACTACCGCGACCCGACAGGGCATCAAGACCCTCGTCCACGACTGGCCTCTTTCGCAAAATCAAACCGGCGACAACAAGGCCGCATTTTTCCTCACGAGTTACGATCCCGAAGCCACTGACGAGGCACGGCTCACTACGGCGCTCGAGCAGTGGCGGACCAGCTCCGGAGGATCTACCCCAGCACCTGCGGCAGAGGGAGCAGCCGATGCAGCGCCAGCCGCAGCGCCAGCACCCGCAGAGGGAGCGGCAGCCGCCTCCACACCTGCGGGAGGCAGTGCCGACAACAAACTCCGACTCGTGATGCTGCGGCTCGATGACATCGAAAGACAAGGGCTCCTCCACGGACCTCGGGCTGCCGAGACTTTCGCCGCAGTGGCGGCAACGGACAGTTCGCTCAACAAATTTTTTGAAACCATCAAGTCCGAGTGGACCACCCTCGCTCCGAAGAACGCCAATCTTGTGATCTTTATCACCACGGACCACGGCCTCGCCGAACTCGATAAAAACGTGAATATTGCCCATCTTCTCGGCCCGGAAATGATGGCCCATGCAGACATTGTCGCCCACGACGCTGTCGCGAACTTGTATTTCAAAGACCTTCCGGCGAGCGACGGCGAGAAAAAAATCTTCACCGACAAGTTTGATAGCGAACTGAGCAAGCGCATCTATTTCCGGACGCTGAAGAAGGATGCCCTGCCCGCCGAGTGGGCCTACGGTAATGCCGAGCGCACCGGCGACCGCGTCCTCGTGCTGAAAACAGGATATGCCTTCGCGGAGCAGAAGGCGGCAGAACCAGTCTTTGACCCCGCTGAGGGACCGGGATTTTTCGGTGGTTTCGGTTATCCGGTGGAAGAGTCCGTTCGAATGTCGGGTCAGATGTTTCTCTCGGGATACCCCAACTCACCTGTGACCGGACCACTCGGCGAACTGGGTCAACTCCCCTTCCATGCGACGGTCTGCAAACTACTCGGAATCGAGCCTGCCCCTGGCGCAGCGACCGATACGATCCCGATGAAGTAGGCGACCAACGAAGGCGCAAAAAATCTCGCATTTTTCTGGAATCCGAGTTTCCGATACAGTACAAGGGTCTCTCGTAGTGACACAGACCTACCGTATATGGGGACTAGCCCAAGGGGGCAGTGTCGTGTTCCCTGTTTGTAGCCAATGCTCTTTCCCCTTCCGATGAAACGTCTTCTTACTGGACTGCTTTTTTTCTCAACGTCTCTTTTTGCGCAAGAGACGACGCCGCTCTTGAAATCGGGGGACCGAATCGTCCTCATCGGCAACACCCTCTTGGAGAGAGCCCGACTCTATGGCCAGATCGAGACCGACCTTCAGATCGCGGCCGGTCCGTCCGTCACCGGAATCACTCTGCGCAATCTCGCATGGAGTGGCGACACCGTCTTTGGCGATGCCCGATCCTATTTCGGTACACCGGAGGAAGGCAGAGAACGCCTTTCGAAAAACTTGTCAGAACTTCGGCCGACGGTGGCGATTCTCTCTTACGGAACCGAGGCTGCGATGTCGGTTGATTCCGGTTGGACGAACGATGCCCCTCACGCAGCGGCCTCCGCTGCCGGATTGGATTCCAGCCGACGGCTCTTCCTCGAGGGATACCAAGGTCTCATCGATCGCGTCCGCGCCGATTCCGGCGACTCGCTCCGTGAGATCGTGTTAGTGTCCCCGCCCCCACTCGAAAACCTCGGTGCGCCCCTCCCTGATCAGGTGCAAAACAATCAGAATCTTGCTTCGTTTCGGGACGGTATCCGCGAGCTCGCCGCAAAGAACGGGATTCGGTTTGTGGACCTTTTTGCCGCTCTCGGTGGCGACGACTTCAAGGGCACCGTTGCGAATCCCGCTCTCACTGACAACGGTGTCCAATACAGCGAAGCCGGACTCGGTGTCATCGCCCGCGAAATCGTAAAAGGACTCGGCTATCCAGAAAGTCGCTTGATCGATTCCCAAAATCCCGCTCTCGCGGAGTTGCGCGCTGCAATCATCGAAAAAAACCGTCTCTTCTTTCACCGCTGGCGTCCTGCCAATGAAACGTATCTCTTTCTCTTCCGCAAACACGAGCAGGGGCAAAATGCCAAAGAGATCCCCATGTTCGACCCTCTAATCGCTGCAGAGGAGAAGAAAATCGAAGGGGCTAGAACTCGCGTCTTTGCCGGTCTCCCGAAGAACTGATTTTTTCCCGCACTCTTTTTTCCCGATGCAATTCCCTCCCTTTTCCCGGATTCTCCCGATTCTCCTGTTTGCCACTGCCAGTACATTGGAGGCGCAAAACGGTCTTCGCGACATCCCCGATCCCGGAGTCGAGGCGCAGTTGAAGGCCTTCCGGCTCATCGAGGGTGCAAAGATCAATCTTTTTGCGAGCGAACCTGCCGTGACGAGTCCCACGAACATGAACTGGGATCAACAGGGGCGTCTCTGGGTGGTCAGCAGCCCACTTTATCCTCACATCCAGCCGGGGCAAAACGAAGAAGACAAGCTCGTCATCCTCGAAGATACCGATGGAGATGGAGTGGCAGACAAACACACGGATTTTGCCACGAATCTGCACATCCCGACGGCGGTTCTGCCCGGCGATGGCGGAGTGTATGTAGCCAATTCCACCGAAGTGCTATTTCTGCGAGATACCAACGGCGACAATGTCGCGGATGAGCGAAAGGTGATCCTGTCTGGATTTGGAACCGAGGATACCCACCATCTCCTCCACACCTTCCGCTGGGGTCCCGAAGGAATGATCTGGATGAATCAGTCCATCTACATCCATACCCATCTGGAGACTCCCTACGGAATACGGCGTCTCCTTGGTGGCGGCATGTGGCATTACCGCCCCGAGACACGGCGAGCCGAAGTTTTCATGAAGGGCCTCGTCAATCCCTGGGGCCACGCCTTTGACGAGTGGGGTCAAAGCTTCATGACGGACGGGGCCGGAAGCGAGGGCATCAATTTTGTCTTCCCTCGAAGCGTTTTTGCGACCTCGCCAGGGGCTTCACGAATCCTTCCGGGACTGAATCCGGGGCAACCAAAACATTGCAGCCTTGAGGTGCTGACCGGACGGCACATCCCGGACTCCCTTCGCGGCACACTGGCTGCGCCCGATTTCCGGGGGAACCGCATCAACCTTTTTCAACTGACCGACAAAGGCAGCGCCTATACTTCCACTCAGGTCGATGATCTCGTCTCCTCGACCCACCGGGCCTTTCGTCCGATCGATGTCAAAATGGGACCGGATGGCGCAATCTACGTGGCAGACTGGTACAATCCCATCATTCAACACGGCGAAGTCGATTTCCGTGATCCCCGCCGGGATCACAGTCATGGGCGGATCTGGCGCATCACCTTCGAAGGCCGCGATCTCGTAAAAGCTCCGGATTTGAAAAATGCAAGCGAAGCCGATCTCATCCAGCACACCAATGCGGTAGAGGGATGGACACGAACTGCCGCGATGGTGGAGCTCCGAAACCGGAAACCGGAAGCCGTTCTGGCGGCGATCCAGGGGGCAAGCGCCCCCGCAGGCGTCGATCCAGATCTCGTTTCGCTCCGCAAAGTATGGGCGACACAAGCGGTCAATCAATTCGACGCGGCGGGAGCTGCCGCACTGCTCTCGTCCCCCAATCCCAAGATCCGCGCCGGTGCTCTCCGGGCGATCTACTATTCCGCTGCCGAAAACCCGGAGGCCCTCACTCTCGCGGAGAAAGCGGTCTCCGATCCCCATCCGCAAGTTCGCCTCTGGGCCGTTTGTGTCCTCGCGCAACTCTTGTCGCCCGACACAGTGAAAATCGCGCTCCGAGCACTGGAAAATATCGAGGTGGATCAGTTCCTCGATTTTGCAATCTGGTCGATCTGTCGGGAACATGCCCCACGCTGGACGGCTGCCGCCGAGACCGGGAATCCGTTTGCGAATACCCGCCAGCTTCTGTTTGCGGTCCGCGCCCTGAACGAAGCAGTGGCAATTCCGCAAATCCTCAGTTCCCTGAAATCGGGTGAACTCTCGGGCGACACCGAAGTAGCCGGAGTCGCCGACTGGATCTCCAAAGTAGGGTCGGCCGACGATCTCGACGCCCTTTTTGCCTTTGCCCTCCGGGAAAACGCGACGCCTTCGCAACAGATCACGATTCTGGATGCCCTCGCCAGCGCGGGGGCACTTCGAAAACTGCAGCCATCGGGAGACAGCGCACGTCTCACTCGATTCCTCACATCGGAGAATCTCTCGATTTTCTCAAGCGCAGCGAAACTCGCAGGCCTCTGGAAATTGGAATCCGCTCGGGAAGCGCTGAAATCGGCCTTTCTCGCCTCAGCCACGAACGAAGCAAAGGGACGTGCCGCCCTCGACGGGCTCATCTCCCTCGGCGGACCTGTCACCGCGACCCTGCTCGACGGACTGGCAGTCGATCCCGCCGCAAGTTTTCTAATCCGTTCTCTCGCCGTGATCGGGCGAACCCGCATGAATCCCAAGGAGGGAGCCAAGCTCGCGGTCGCAGTTCTCACCGAAGCTCCCCAGGGAAAAGACCTCCATGGGATCTACGATGCCTTCCTCGCGAACAAACAAGGCCCTGGTGCCCTCTCCGCAGCACTGAAAGGAGTGACTCTGCCACAGGAGATTGCTCTCGCGGGAGTACAAAAGGCGAGTAGTGCCGCTACGAAACCGGAAGGCCTCGTGACCGCGCTTCAATCGGCCGGCGATTTGAAAGCGATGAAACTGGCGCTGACGCCACAAGAGATGGAGGACATGATGAAACAGGTCGCCATCGTCGGCGATCCCAAGGCTGGGGAGAGAATTTACCGACGCGCCGCACTCCAATGCAATGTCTGCCACGCCATCGGGGAATCGGGTGGACTCATCGGGCCGAATCTCATCAGCATCGGATCGAGTGCCCCGGTAGATTATCTTGTAGAGTCACTCCTCGAACCGAGTAAAAAAATTAAGGAGGGGTATCACACTACGCTGGTTACGATGAAAAACGGCGACTCCTTTGCCGGAGCCATCGCCCGTGAAGATGCCAATGAATTAGTCATCCGCGATGCGGTCGGACACGAAAATCGCCTCGCAAAATCCGAGATTGCCAGCAACTCCATCAGCCCCGTTTCCCTGATGCCTCCGGGACTCACCGCATCCCTTCGCGAAGATGAATTCGTGAATCTCGTCCGGTTCCTCTCCGAACTCGGAAAAGAAGGAGCTTTGAAAACTCCTTCGAATCGTTTCGTCCGGCAGTGGCAAATGATGATGCCACACGATTCGACTCGCGACTCGATTGGATTTTACGGTTCTGCGATCTTTGTCAGCGCGGACGTTGACTACCAATGGGCACCACTCTACGCAACCGTCGCCGGTGCCCTGCCGATTTCGGAAATGCCCGAAGTCGTCGGTCGCGGAAAAAACCGTCTCGGAGTCGCACGCACGTTTCTAGACGTTCCTGTAGCCGGAACGATCCGGCTCCGACTCACCGGGAAGCTCAATGATCTCGACTTTTTCCAAGGCGACAAGGAAATCCCTCTACCGGAAACAGGAGATTCCGTGGAATTGGAACTCTCCGTTACGAAACCCGGACGCCAAAAACTCACCCTCGTCGGACTCAAAAGTTTCGGTCTCGAAAACGTCTCCATCGAATTGCTCGATGACGCCACCAAGACCGTCATGATCGAAGTCAAAAATTTCTAACATTCCCCTTCATGAAAATCAGCCCTGTCCTACCCTTGTTCGTGCTCGCCGCCTTTGCCGCGACCCTCGCCGCCCAGCAAAAGGGCAAAAAACCGATGCCCGCGACGCTGAAATGGAGGGTGCAGCAACTTCACAAAGACAACAACGAAGGATGCGCCGTCGGTGATATCAACGGCGACGGTAAACTCGATGTCACCGCTGGGGAATTCTGGTACGCCGCCCCTGAATTCAAACCCCAACCGGTTCGGAAACTGATGCCCTTCGGGACCGACTATGTGCAGAACAGCTCAGAACATCTCCACGACATGGACGGAGATGGAGATCTCGACATTCTCTCGATTGCATTCACCCTGCCAAACCTGAATTGGTATGAAAATCCCGGAGCGGGGAACTATGGGGAAGGTGGCTGGAAGGCCCACGATCTTGGAGATACCGGAGTAAACAAAAACGAAGCCGCGTTTTTTCACGATTTCGACGGAGATGGAACGCCGGAATGGATCATTGACTCGTGGGACAAAACCAGTCCCGTCCATATCTATCGCCTCGTTCGCGGAGCGGATGGCAAGGTCACTCCCGAAAAACACGTCGTCTCCGAAACGGGCAATGGGCACGGAATGGGGTTCGGCGATATCAACGGCGACGGAAAGCAGGACATCGTCTTCGGCCAGGGTTGGTACGAATGCCCCGCCGCCGGTCCTTACACCGGTCTCTGGACCTACCACGATGACTTTGAACTCCCCCATGGGAGCTGTCCCGTTCTTGTCATCGACCTCAACGAAGATGGTCGCAACGATCTCGTCTGGGGGAGCGGGCACAACTACGGACTCTACTGGTACGAACAACAGGAAGCTCAGCCGAATGGTGCCACGACTTGGCGATCTCACCTCATCGACGACAAATTTTCGCAGGCCCATTGTCTCGTCTGGCAGGATATCGACGGGGACGGCAAGCCGGAACTCATCACCGGGAAACGATATTTTGCTCATTCTGGAAAAGATCCCGGCGCGAGCGATCCGATCACCGTGCAATACTATGACTGGGACAAAGAAACCCTCTCTTGGAGCAAGCAAATCATCAGCAACACCCCCACAGGTGAGGGCCCTGGAATCGGTCTCCAGATCCGCGCTCAGGATCTCGATGGTGACGGCAATGTCGATCTCGTCCTTCCAGGCAAGAGCGGCACGTATATTCTCTGGAATGAAGGCTGGACGAAACCTTCCTAATTCAGCATACTAGTCGGGTCGGCATGAGCGAGTCAGAGACAGAACAGGAAGGCGAAGGGAAGGAGCCCCACCGAAAAAGCCGGGTACCCATTCCCGAAATCCTCCATTCGTTCTACGAAGACAGGCCCTTTGTTTCCTGCACCCGATGCGGAGAGTCCCTCGCCCATTTCGAAGAAGGATTCCGGATCTCCAAAAACTTCAAACGTGGGGAAGTACTGATCGAATATGCCCTTTGTATGCCCTGTCTGATGGGCATGCTCGATGAGGCATCGGACGAGTCCAAGCAGAACATGGCGGAGTTCCAAGCGAAACATCATCGTGAGGGAATCACCGGATTTGAAGAATGTGCGCTCTGCCCGCGCACTCGGTCCGAGGCAAGGAACGATGAATTCGGTCTCGTCGGGGTCTGCCATCACGAAGCCATGGTCGACAGCGCGATGATCTGCAGCGAATGCATGGAGGCGATGAACGGAGTTCTCTCCGAAGAAACACGACGGACGTGGGATCGCTTCCGCGAGGAGAATTTCCCCGGCGTGCCCGCCGATTTCGAACCCTATCCGGCACAACCGATGACCAAAGTACA
>JAGPCC010000174.1 GCA_018058245.1 Verrucomicrobiales bacterium | reverse complement strand
GCCATGAACGCCTTTGCAATAAAGAAAAATATCGCAGCCCTTGCTTTGAGAAACATGCTCTTGGTCCTCTAACGCCGCCAGCGGATCCCCCCCCAGCTTTTCGTTCACCGCCGCATTGACGCCGACATAGAGACAAGGACTATCATCTGCAGCCTCGTCTGCACTCACCATCGGGAATTCAACACCCGTTATCTGTTTGAGGTATCCCGATAGCTTGGCCAGCGCGTAATCATCCACCACTGAAGGATTCGCCGGCTTTACGATCCGGTAGCCAGTACAGCCATTCGTTGACAGCGCAAGGTCAGTGGCATGGAGCGCAGCCAGTGGGACCAGCAGCAGGGCGGTGAGGAGTCGGTGAGTGAGTTTCATTGGGGACCGTGCTTGGGTGATGGGGCTATTTTCGCACGAAGGTATTGTCTGTCACGGTGGGTACATTGAAGTTGGTGCCGCCGCGGGAAAGCATGGAGGGTTGGGTGATGTTGCCTGCTTTGCGCTGGCGGCAGATGTTGACTCCCGATGGGTAGTCGGATGTTGCGCTGGCACCGGAGAGGGGCTTGGTGTCATTGATAGGAAATCCCTTTTTCTTCCCCACGACTCCCTTTGTGCCTAAGACCTGGGGTTGGAGGGCGAGAATGGCTGATCAGCGGACGAGTTGATTGGGCTTGGCCCAGATGATACGGGCGAGTCGGGTGTCGCCCCGTGCTTCTCGTTTTGGCATCCACTCACCCACGGTGACCCAGCTTTCCTGGGGAGTGACATTGGTAACGTGAAAATTGCCCATTAGGGCGACATCGTCGGGTCCGTTGATACCGTCCCCGATCAGGGGAACGACGATGCGCTCGCTCTCGCGAAGGAGGCAGAGAGTATCGGGATCAACACGAGCGGTCCACAGCGGGGCCCGCCAGCGGATCACGTTTCGATTGTCGGGGTCTTTGCGGGTGTAGACGAGGTAGAGGCCATCCGAGTGAGTCATCCAGTGTTGCTGGGTCGTGGACATCGCCAGGGCCTCGCCGTCATCAAAGGCCCACGCCTTTTTTTCGCTGTAGTGAAGTCCATCGTCGCTCACGCAGACATATCCATGGTCGTCTTCGGCCCGGAGGGTGAGGAAGATGCGCCCACCAAATGAGGTAATGGATGGTTCGAGCAACCCTCGACCTACCGGATGCGAGATCGCAGGCCCGACATCTTTGATCGAGAGGGTATCCCCGTCAAAGGCGCAGCGTACCCCGACGACTTCGCGGTTCTTTTCATCGGAGCCACAGGTGAGGGCGAGGAGAATATCGCCATCGGGGAGGACGACACGTTGACCGCAGCCATTGGTATAGATGAAGCTGCCTCGTGGATCGTCCCACTCCAGCTTTTTCTGTTCCGACCAGGTGCCATTGGCTTTGCGAACGGCGTAAATGGGATAGCGGGGGAGTTGATCCTTTCGGGAAAATTGCGGGCCACGGTAGAAGACGACATGCCCCATCGCGAGGGTCGTATTGCTCGGAGGATGATACTCCGGGACCACGTCACAAACGCCTTTTTCCAGACCTTCGTGTCCCGGCATGGGGCGACGCCCGAGGGCTTCGATCGGGGCAAAGTCGGTCCAGGTCTTCCCCCTGTCGTCTGATCGCACCCACTGCACGGGGCCGAAGTAGTCGGAACTGCCGATCTCCTGAATCGTCATAAGGAGGAATGATTTCCCGTTCTCTTCCGGGACGAGGCAGGCGCGGGGGTGAAACCAGGTGGTGCCTTTGCCATCCCGATTGCGCCAGAGCGTTTCTGTCGTGAGGGACGATATCAGACCGCCTGTCTCCTCTGCGAAGGACGGCCTGCTCAAAAGGGCGGCACTGGAGAGTAGAAACTGGCGGCGATTCACGGGGAACATGCGCCCATGATACAAATGGTGACTGTTTTGACCATGGCGACATCGCGGAGGATGATTTGTTTCGGCCCGATTTCAATCAAGGGGAATCGCAGAGTCAGCCGCATCGGTGAGTCTGATGCTGATGGTCCCCGACTGGCTCGGGAGAGACAAGTGGAACGTAGCAGAGTTTCCCGATCAAAACCCGCCTGGGGGACAGGGCCATCTATTTGCACAAAACCCGCCTGGGGGAAAGGGCCATCTTTTTGCAAGTGCGGTGTGGAAAGGTGCTCGCACTCATCTGCTCGAATTCGCCTGCTCTCAAATGTGGAAACGAGGTTGAGTGTGCGCTCGACCTTGTGTTAGGATCTTGCGAAATGCCCCTGAGATTCTTTTACATCGCAATTCTCCTCTTCTGGCTCGGAAGTGTCGGATGGCTCTGTGCGGTGGTATGGGCTCCTCCGGAATCCCGGATGTCTCAGGTGGATCCGAGGGAGATTTATGCGGTCTTTTTCGCTTGGAATGATTCCACGACCATGACATTTTTGGAGAACGGGGAACGGAAGGGACAGGTCACGATCGCCGGAGGTTCCGGTGAAGATGGGCAAACCGGGGAATTCTTCCGCATTCTTTCCGTTTCCGGATCGAAGGAAAGTTACGATCCTCTCAGTTCTTCCATGTTGATCGACTTGTTCTGGAAGGGATCTCTTGAGTTTGACGAGGAGATGCAGTTGCAGGGGAGTGAGTTCTCGGTTCGGATTCCGAGGAACGAATTGAGCGCTCAATTCTCTATGGAGGGTGGTAGCAAACAGATCGTTGCTAGAGTTCAAATGGCAGGAAACGAAGTTTTAATGTACGACAGTGCAGCGGCCGGTTCTCCAGAAAGCCCCGAGGAGCTACTCGCTCGCCTGCCGATGCTCGGGATGTTGGGCGCTTCAGGTCTTGGTGTGGGGCTTGAGGCATTGAATCCGGCAACTCTTCGCCTGACAAGTGAGGGGAGGATGGGGGACTTCAATTTCGGAGGGCGAGATATGCGGGCATTCCTGTTGCGTTTGCGGAGTCCTGACCATGATCTGGAAATCCGCGTCTACCTCAGTGAGGTGGGTGAACCGTTGAAGGTGGAAACGGACCTTGGCTTTGAGGCAATTTCTGAGATTCTAGTTCCGCTCGACGCGTATCGTCACCGTTCCCCTAAAAAATCTGAATGATCGAAATTTCGAATCTCTCGATGCGCTACGGCGGCCTGGTCGCCCTTGATACGCTGAATCTCAAAATTGAACGTGGAGAATTTTTTGCGTTCCTGGGCCCCAATGCGGCGGGCAAAACGACGACAATCAAGTTGCTCACGGGATTGATCGCGCCGACTTCGGGGTGGTCGAAGATCTGTGGTTTTGATATTCAGAACGATCCCTTAGAAGCGAAACGTCGGATCGGATACATCCCGGACGTGGCGGAATTCTACGATAAACTGACTCCGATCGAGTTTATGGCTTTCATCGCAGAGCTGTTCCAAGTCGATCCCAATGCTGCCAAGACGCGCACTGGGGAATTGATGGAACAGTTTTCACTGCTCACCTACGGGCGGCAGCGCATTGAGAATCTGAGCCACGGGACCCGTCAACGACTTGCGATCGCGTCTGCCCTGTTGCATGACCCAGAAGTGATCATCATCGACGAACCGATGGTTGGGCTCGACCCGAAGAATGCTCGAGTCGTAAAGGAAGAGCTCAAAGCGCGAAGTGACGCTGGCGTGACGATTTTCCTCTCGACTCATTTGCTAAACGTCGCACACGAACTGGCCGACCGCATCGGAATCATCAATCACGGAAGACTCTGTGCGCTAGGAACGGTCGAAGAGATTCGAGCTCAGGTTTCCGGTAAGGGGGATCAGAGCTTGGAGGAGATGTTCCTCGAAATCACAGGGAAAGGCCCCGAGGAGGGATAGACCGCCCGTCAAAATGTGTGGATCGGTTTCGAAATGAGCCCATTCTGGCAAGCGGTAGGAATTTTCGCGCTTGGCTACGGAAATCGGGAATTTGGGCTAAATCCTCGACTCGCTATCGTCATTGTGTCCACACCAACTTCCCAGGCTCAAGCCCGTGGGATTCCTGACTCGACGCCCGTCTTCCCTGTTCGAACGCTCTATATCGACTGGCTGGCTGGAACCTTTTCTTAACCGAAATATTCCCGGTTCCACTTCACCCCATAGTAGTAACCCATAACGCTTGCAATGGTGCTGAGCATGAGTGCCGCGGTGAATCCGAAAAATTCCCCGAGCCACCAGCCAATCGCTCCGGCAAGGGTGGATATGATTGTCGCAAAGATAAAGCCCATGATTTCGAGTTTACGTTATGGAAATTATAATATCGAATCATAGAATGGAAAGTGATTTTTCGGGGCGGTACTTGCCAATGGATCAAGGTTCTTTCGGGTTGATTCGAGAAGACTACTTTTCCGGCTGAGTTTTGAACTGCCATTGCTCGTCAAAAAATCCGGCAGCGACTACCTTGCCAGGAAAGCGGCTTGAGGGGGCTTCTCTCAGATCGATCACGGCCCAATCGGGGAGTTTCGGTGTCTGGCGGGCATTGTTCAGGTAGTCGTATTCGCGGAAAGTGAATCCGCTGTTGAGTACGACGTAGCGGTCCGGGTTTTCGGGATTCGGGTAGATCATCGCGAGGGTGTGATACGCGGGATCATAGGTTTTCCCGGCCACGACGAGTTCCTCTTTTGTCCAGCGAATTGGCAATTTGTCGAGGATCTGGCGGAGGCGTGAGTTGCTGGATGGATCGCCCCAAAGAATGAGGTGATGACTGGCAAGGTCTGAATCCTTCATTTCAGTATCCTTTTTGACACGGGCGTCACCCCGGAACTGCTTCCTCCACTGCGCGACGGCGCGGGTTTCCTCGGAATGCTGCCATTCGCCGAGGAGATCAAACTGTGGTTTTCCGGAAGGAGAAACGATCAGGAAGCTATCGAGGAAGGCATCATCAATGGGGCCTTGTAACCCTGTCTTCTTTGAGAGGCTAGAGGGTTTGAAGGGAGTGTCCGAGATGGACCACTGGTCGCCCTCGGAGTGAAAGTAGACCTCCCAAGAGCGGTCCGACCATGTCTTTGGCAGATCGTATTCCTTCCCGTTCAGGATCGCGACCGGAGTGACGAGCGGGTCCAGGGGGCAGTCTCCGGCTTGGAAGTGAAGGGAAAACCCACGGATTCCTTTTGTCGCGATCACGATTCTTCCAGGTAATGCCAATGACGCATCGATGCGGCCTTCCTCCCAATGCTCTTCGAGCTTGTCCACCGAGACCCAATGGCACTGATGGTAGCGAAGCGTGAAGGTGGAGAATCGCACGGCCGACGGGACTCTGGTTCGACCAGTTTTGGCAATCTCCGCAAGGCGGGTCTCGATCTCCTGTAGCGTCTCGGGATGGATGGCGTGAGCGGTCTTCGGACCGATGAGGTGGAGGAGACGAAATCCCGCTTTCTCGGCCGCCGCGACCATCTGGTCGGCGGCCTGCTTTTGCCGGTCAATTTCTCCGCTGTATGCGATGGTCGGGTAGTTCGTGAGATTGACAGCCCAGTTTGTTGCGTCATACCAGCGCCACAGCTTCTCCTCCCACCAAGTGGGATTGAGTGTTTCCCCTTGAAAGGTTTTCAGGAAATCGGGTGTCTCAGAAAATCCCGCTCCTGGCTGGGCGGCGGCCCAGAGATCTGGAAAATGCACGGCAAACTGCCAGCAAGCAGCACCACCCATCGAGAAGCCCCGCACAAGAATGCGGTCGTCGTCGATGCGGTAATCCCGTTTTGCGTGAGCGAGGGCCTCAAAGAGATCGACTTCCCCGGCGAATTTGTTGGCATTTGAATACCGGCCGTAGGGATGAAGAACAATGGTCTGGGGCGGTGAGATTTTGCTGCCCTGCCCTTTGCTTCGTTGTTGTAGGAATGAGACTTCACTGAGGGTTTCCCCGCGTCCGTGGAACCAGAAATCTAGCCGCCTGGAATCAACGGCATGAAAATCGTAGTCCTCGGGAATCTCGAGTCCATAGGGTTGAGCAGAACCATCAATGCGGGACCGGTAACCACGGATCACGGGACCGGTTTGTTTGGTCCAAGGTGTCTTTCCATCCGCGAGGGCGGCGGCGCGATCCTGTCCGATCTTCAAAAGTTCCCCTGCGAAGGAAATTTCTGCTGGTTTGAAAAACTCGTTGTATTGCAGGGCATCACGAACGGATCGTGCGCAAACTTCGACATCGGGCAAGTATTGCTCGATGATCTGGTGATGTACCTCGGAAGTGCGGAGCGCCGAAAGCTTTGCTTCGAGGGCATGAAGCGTTTCTGTAAGTGCTTTTACCTGATCTGCCGGCACTTCGATTCCCAAGGGCGGAATCGGTCGAACTTGATCCGGGAGATTATCGGATGCCCCGTCCGCTTCTGCGAGGCTGGTGAGACAGGTGCTTCCCAGAATCAGGGAACAGAAGAGTCTGCGATATTTCATGAAAGCGATTGTGGCGGAAACTGCTTTGTCCGAAAAGAGAAATTTGGGACGGAGACACGTGCCTGCGTTGCCTCCCAAATCATGACACCGAACGCGAATCGAGAGACGCGTTGCCGCACGACGAAAGATACCGACACCGTAAGCGAGAGTAGGAGCATGGTGTTTGAGTCGAGAGGGAAATGGATCGGCAAAAGAGAGACAGGCCCCCGCGAGGGGAGCCTGTCTCCATGCACCCGCAGAGCGGGACCAACGAAGAATAGAAACGGATGACTCACGATTTGGTCGGAGGAGAAGCAGGATCCTTCATTTTTTTCCCGTATGCCAAAATGTTGCGAAAGGTAGTATTCCCAACCCCGGGAACCAGAATGATCTCGTGAAGATTCTGGAACGGTCTTGCTTTTGCAATGGCTTTTGCTCGGGTGGCGGCAATGCCGTCAATCTCCAGTAGTTCTTTGTCACTGCCTTGGTTGAGCAGGGTAAGGAGTTTGTTTTCTTCCGATGGGGTGAGTTGGATAGAAGCCGCCGCTGTTGCGGTAGACTGATTGGAAGGGGGTGATTTGTCTGTGTTTGCTTTTGAGGAGGGCCCTGTAGGCGTGGCGGCTGTCGGTGATGCTTTGACTACCGTCGTGCTTGTTTTGGCTGCGGTTGGGGATGTTTTGGCAGCGGTTGGGGATGTTTTGGCAGCGGTTGGGGATGTTTTGGCAGCGGTTGGGGATGTTTTGGCAGCGATTTTTGGCGCAGTTTTCACCAACTTTTTGGCTTCCCTTTTGCCAATCTGTTTTGGGGAAGTCGCGGATTTTGCCTCTGCCACGACGGGTGCTGCCGCCGGGCTCGTGGCTTTTGCCGGGCTCGTGGCTTTTGCCGGGCTCGTGGCTTTTGCCGGGCTCGTGGCTTTTGCCGGGCTCGTGGCTTTTGCCGGGCTGAGGTCTGCCACGGGTGAGGGAGTTTTGGTAGGGGCGGTGGATTTCCCGTTTCGGACGGCGGTGGCACCGAGAGCGGTCGCGAAGGTGAGGGCAAGAGCACAGGCGATTGTAGTGTTTGTTTTATTCATGTGAATTTGAGTAGTGGAATTTTGACTATTGGTTCGAATGAACAGTTAAAAACTATTTCAAAATCAAATGCAGTGCAAGAAAAATGTTCAGGGGAACAGGTAAATTTTGTCTTTTTCACTTTTTGGCAGGAGAATTGTCTGAGGGAAGCGGAGCAAGATCGAACTTTGGGGGTAGAGTTGCTGAGATGGATGAAATTGAGGCAGAGAAGAGTGATACCGGGGGAGGGGGCTTTGCGCATACTTGGTCTCCCGGCCAGGTGTGGTTCCGTGAGATGATTCCAGCCGCACTTCCTTGGGGGCAGGAGGAATTGCTGGAGGAGGTCCCTGAGTCAGCGAAACATCAGTATGGAGCCAAGATGGGCGAAGGAGTAAAGCTTGACGGGGAGCGATACGAGGCCGGGCAGATTTTGGTGGTGGATAGTGAGCGCGACTTCCAGCGACTCCTGCCGGGACTCCGTGGTGCGAGCGACTTCATTTTCCCGTGGTATCCGAAACTCGTTCCCGCGTCTTTGATTTCTCCGCATCAGGTGCGCATCGATCTTGCTGACTATCGTCGAGCGGCGGGAGCTCGTTTTCGCAGAGCATTTCTGATTACGCTGGCGTTGATCGCGCTGGCCTACTATCAGCGGGAGTTCCTGATGATCGCTCTTCTTGGTGCGACGATCTACGGATTGCACCCGATGGTGGAATCCGGGATGGCGTGGATGCGACGTGTGGATCTCTTTTCCGTCGAGGAATTGAACCGCAGATCCGTGAACTTCGAATTTTTCCGCAGATGGGTTCTATCGCGATCCACCACCCTTTTGAAAGTGAGCCTAGGGGTTCTCATCCTCGTGTTTGTTGCCCAGTTCTATACCGGGCTGGATCACTCCATCGAGGCCGCTGCTTTGATGAAAAAGCGGGTCACGGAGAATGGGGAATGGTGGCGACTCGTAACGACAGGATTGATGCACGGGAGCGTCCTCCATATCGTGTTCAATGGGATGGCTCTCTACAGTCTTGGGCGCGTCATCGTGGCGCTCGTCAGCCAGACTTTGTTAAGTTTTGTGTTTCTCGTCACGGTCGTGACGGGCTCTCTTGCCAGTATTTATTTCGGGAGCGAGATCCCCAGCGTGGGTGCTTCCGGGGGCATTTTGGGATGTTTGGGATTTCTCCTCATCGTGACATGGCGATTTAAAGAAGAGTTGCCCGGATATCTTCGAGCGAATTTGATCCAGTCCACCTTCGTCGTGGGGATTTTCGGACTTCTCGGGAATCAGTTTATCGACAATGCCGCCCATGCCGGTGGTTTGATTGGGGGATTGGCTCTGGGATTGATTTTTTACCCCTGGATGCGTCTGGCTCCCACTTCGTCTTCCGTATTTTTGAAGGCGATTTCGTGGGTTTCGACGGGGGTGCTTCTTGCCGGAGTGATGAAAATAATGGTCGAGCTGTGGCGGTAGTGCCCTGTCGGATCTGTCCCGGTCAATTCTGCAAAGCGGAGATTTGCCAGGATTTCGCTCGTTCTCGCTCCCGTTCTCCTTGTTCGACAGGCGACTCGATTGCCCGGGTGATTCAGAAGAAGCGGAAGGAGACGCGCTTCTCAAGTCATGGCTTTTCGACTAGTGGATTCGGGTTACAATAGGGTTCACGATGTCCCATCCGGATCTCCAGAAAGTAGAAGTGATTCCGTTTCGTCTCGATGACGATGCGGTACTCCCGCTTGGGCTCGCGCGGGAGTGGCTTAGCGGTGACGAGAGGGTGAGGGCGGACCGATTCCGCTTTGAGATCCATCAACATCGTTTTACGCGGGGTCGGGCGATGTTGCGTCGTCTTCTCAGTGAGCGACTTGGGACTTCTCCGGGGGATCTCTCTTTCGAGTTGGGCGAACGTGGAAAACCGTTTCTTTTGGGATCTTCTTTGCACTTTAACCTCTCTCACTCCGAGGACAGGGCTGCCCTGGCAATATCCCTCCTGCCATCGCTCGGGATTGACCTGGAGTGCTTTGATCGGCGGGTGGACGTCGATGGCTTGAGCCGACGTTGTTTTCGCGATTCAGAAATCTCTGGTCTTCTCGATCTACCAGAGGAGGAAAAACGTCGCGCATTTTTCTGGGTCTGGACCGCCAAAGAAGCCCGCATGAAGGCGACCGGTGAGGGATTTCACCTCGAACCGCAACGAATCGAGATCGGTTTCAAAAATGGTCTTCCCGTCCGCTGCCTTGCGCCGGTGACCCCGGCGGCGCACATTCTGCCGGTCCTCCTTCCCGATGCCGGCGCGGCCTGTACGGTCGCTGCACTGAGTCCGTTTCAGATCGTTTTGAGAGGTGATCCGGTCTATTCCTGAATCTTGCTTGATTCGACAGAAACCCGATTTCGGAACGTGTCGACGGGGACGAGAGCCCGGCGATCATCGCAAAGCGTAACGGAGAGCTGATTCCCCGAGACCCAGTAAATCGCGTCCTGTTTGAATTGCACTCCGAGATCACAGGCTGCTTCGAGGGGGAGAGCGACTGCCCATCCAGGTTCGGAGTGGCCGGTATCGGGAGAATACCCCGTAATGCGGATTGGAGATAGAGCGGTTGCTTCGAGTGCTTCTTTGAGGTGGCGGTCCGCCTCTTCGTTTTCCTCTGCCGTCCAGGACTCCCCGGTCGTGGCATAGGCCGTGATCACCGCAAATTCATCCGGCCAGGATTCCGGAAGCTCCGGGCATCGGAAGTGGGTGACAAAGTAGGCGTCGTGAAGGAGGGACGTCGGGTGGGGCATTTTTGCTGTTTTTGTTAGATTCCGAGTAGCGAATCGTCTTCGCGCAGATGTATCGGCCTGCAGGAAGACCACGTCATCAGCTTCATGATTGCTGTGGGAAAAGGCACCGTAGAGCCCTGGCCGAAACCGCGACAACTGGAGTTTGACGAAGTCGTGATCCCGGACGTGTGGATGTGATGGATCTCATCGCTGCCGTGAGGCTGAGAGACTTGCGGCGACGGCGCGGAAGCTGGCGAGGCCCGCTTCCATATTCTCGATGATCTCGTCTGCGAGGACCTCGGGTTCTGGGAGGTTGTCGAGGTCGGTGAGAGTGTCGTCCTTGAGCCAGAAGAGGTCGAGGCTGGTCTTGTCGCGGGCGGCGAGTTCCTCGTAGGTGTATTTGCGCCAGCGACCGTTGGGGCTTTTCTCGGCGTCCCAGGTGGGCTTGCGCTTGTGGCGGCTGCAGGCACAGTAGCAATCGATGAACTCGCGGAGGTCGTCGAGCCGGAGGGGGCTGCGCTTGAGAGTGTGGTGGATGTTGGTGCGGTAGTCGTAGTACCAGAC
>JAGPCC010000173.1 GCA_018058245.1 Verrucomicrobiales bacterium | reverse complement strand
GCCACATGCTCGCGAGCCGCTTTCGCCGCGCTGCGGCCGAGGTCATCGAACTCACGGGCTGTGATGATGCGCTCTTCCATGAGACTGCGGGAGACCCAACTCTCAAAACGGGCGAAGTCTGAATTTTCCGCCGCCGCTACAGTGATATGTTGCCAATCGTGGTCACGTCCAGATGTCGGACTGGTGTGTCGGCGAATGCGCAGCAGACTGACGATGGATTCGAACTCGCGGGGGAGCAGATTTTCAATCGCGGCAGGTTCCGGCATGTCATCGAGGATGTCGGCGTCGAGGCCGAAGCTGATGACTCCAATCCCGTAGCGAGAGGCAAAGCGGTTGATCTCTTCAATCATGCGGGGATCGGTAATCGAAGCCGCGACCAATAACTCGCCGACATTGGCCCACTCCGATGCGGAGAGACACTGGAAGAGATCCTCGAGAAGACTGTCGTGATTGAGTTCCAGACGAAGTTTTGCACTCGAAATGCGTAGGGGTGATTCCCCCATGCGGCGATGGATCTCCAGTTTACGTTTGTCCATCACGACGGTGTCGTCTTCGCTCTCCGCCGTGAGCCAATCGACTACGGCGAGATCCGGGACACGCCAACGATTCGCTTCCGCGTTGTTTGAAAAGGATTCTTCAAAGACAAACGGAAACTGCTGGACCGATTCCAGATACCGCTGCACCACTGCACGGAATTTCGATGCCCGTCCGAGCGCGAGATCCATTTCCGCTGTGCCCATCACCGCACCACCCGAGGCCGAACCATCACCGGAGCGAAACAGATTCCGAGCGCTGTTCATCGTGTGAATCGTCGCCGTTCTCAGGTAGTATCCCTGACCCTGTTCCACTTTCGCGATGGGCGAAGAGGGATCGCAAGACATGATCGAAAAATGGTAACGAAGCGTCGCGTCGGAGTAATCCTGCTTCAACTTATGCTTCACCATTTCGATTAGTTCAGTTCCCTTTATCGCTTGAGCGGGATTCCGCGGAAGAATGTCAGGCAGAATTTCTTTAAGCTGATCACGAAGATTCATAAATATTAGGTGGCAGATGTTGAGGGTCTTAAAAAATTGGAACCTTCTCAGGAAAGCGAAAGAACAATTTTTAATAATCCAGACAACATTTTGACCAAGGGTCAAGCGTTTCGTTCAAGAAGTTGATAATTAAGTGGCCTATAATTTTAATTTTTGACAATTTTATAATTTCCATCAAAAAATCATTCAGTTGGGCATTTTTCTCGAATCACACGGAAGCCGGTTTCATTTTCCTACCGGTAGATTTCGCCAGACGATATTTCGGTATTGAGCCCGCGTTTGAAAGGCAGCGATACCCAGCGGGACGGAGAGTTCAATGTCGCCGGGAAGCAGGCTGATCTTTTTCCCTTCCAGGTCCAAATCGACTTTCTGATCGGCATCGATCCAGGCCTGCAACTTGTTATCAGTCACCCGAACGCGGATTTTGTACCAAACATCCTTCTCAAACCCCTCAATATTCATCGTCTCATTTTCGGAGGCATTGAGATCGTCCACGCAAGAAATCCCAACGAGACCCCCACCCCAGCCACCCACGACAAAGGTGGCGTGGCTCTCTTTTACCGGAAACGTAAGCGCGATGAAAAAATCGTTGCCGTCGAGTTTCATGGCTTCGAGCGAGATTTCATAGTTCGTTACGGCGGGCACTTTTTCACCCCAGTTCACCCCGGTGATGACTGCACCGAAACCGAATTCGAGATTCCCCGACTCATTCACGAAGGTGTCTCCTTCGCCACCGAACTGTGTTTTTTTCCAAGCCCCGAGGTCTTTCCCGTTAAAAAGGGTGATCTCATCGGAGGGCGGTGCTGGCTCGACTGGGACCGCCGCAGGTGCATCGGTCGGTGTCGTTTCCGGAGTTTCCTCCGCCTTTCCAGACTCGACTGCAGCGGCAGGCGCCACCTCAGCCTCAATTACTTGCAGAGTTGTCCTCCGTAATTCGGTTCTTCCGCTCATCGGATCCTCCGCCATAGACCAGACAAAAATGCCTGCTTTGTTGTAGAGGCCCACGTGCATCGCGATTCCCACCGCGACAAAGACCAGAAGAAAAATGAGAAGTCCACCTGCGTATTTCACCCGACAGAGTTGTCAGATGACGCCTCTCTCCGCAAGAGAAATCCTACACCAGGCGGATACGTCAAACGGGTACAGTCCTCCGGATTCAGTGTCTCGAGTTTCAAAATTCCTGACACAGTTCTTTTCTTTTTAGCTTGCTTGGAGCCTCTCCTATCAGAATACTCTCGATACTCCCTGAAACGCGGTCCATTCCGCGCTTGATGAGTTCGCCTCGCAGTGAGGCTTTTCAATTGAATCCATTGTAACTTTTCTCTCCCGATCCCTATGTCCGATCTCGTCCAAGTCCTAGGTCACGTCGATGAATACCTGAGGCTCGCTCAGGAGTACAACGTCTCTGACGTTCACCTCGCTCCGAATGCTCCTCCGAAATGGCGGCGCTTTGGTTTGCTCCAGCCGATTTGGGAAAATTCGGAACTGCTCACCGCCGAGGACACAGAGCGCCTCGCGACCGATTATCTTCCCGAACCAGAAATGCGACGATTGGCCGAGAAAGGCGACGTCGACTTTGCTTACGCTCCCTCGATCGGGCGATTCCGGGCCTCAGTGGTGAAGTCCCGCCTGGGATGGGAAATGGTTTTCCGGGTGATCAGCACCGAACTGAGAACGATGGAGGAACTCGAACTGCCCGAGGCGATCAAACCTCTTCTGGAGTACCACAATGGTCTCGTGCTCGTCACTGGGGCAGTGGGATCCGGAAAATCGACCACTCTCGCGGCGCTCATCGATTACATTAACAAGAATCGGAATGATCATATCATCACGCTGGAAGACCCCATCGAGTATGTGATCGAGTCACAGGGATGCCACGTGAACCAGCGGGAGATCCACACTCATACGGAGAGTTTCTCGCAAGCACTCCGAGCGGCCCTTCGAGAAGATCCGGACATCATCATGGTGGGTGAGATGCGAGATCTGGAAACGATTTCTCTCGCGATCACGGCAGCGGAGACGGGACACCTTGTCCTTGCGACCCTGCACACCGGCAGTGCCGCCCGTACCCTTGACCGTATCCTCGATGTTTTCCCGACCGAGCAACGGGAGCAGATCCGGATCATGGTCGGTGAATCGCTTCGAGGAGTGGTCTCGCAGCAACTTGTTCCGAACAAGGACGGGACCGGGCGGGAACTCGCGCTGGAGCTCCTCGTAAATACTCCGGCGGTCTCAGCGATCATTCGGGACGGAAAGACGTTCATGCTTCCAGGTGTCATGCAGACAGGGAAAAATGTAGGTATGATCATGATGGATGATGCTCTCGCACGGCTGTATCACGACGGTCTGATCACCAAAGAAGAAGCACTTGGGCGGGCCATTGATCGCAGCAATCTCAAGAGCATTCTTGGTTAACCCAGTCTTTCGAAACTATCTTCCTCCAACCTCTTTTCATCATGGCAGTCATTGATCAATATTTTCAGCACCTCGTCACCTCGGGCGGTTCCGATCTCCACCTCAGCGAGGGCCAGCCGCCAAAAATGCGAGCGCATGGTGCGATCAGCCCGATTTCCGAAGGAATCCTCGAGCACAGCACTCTCGACTTCATGTTGAGGGAGATCTGCGACGAGGCTGCCTACGAGCGATATCTCGAAAAAGGTGACCTCGACTTCGCCTACGAGATGGATGTGCAATCGCGATTTCGTTGCAACTACTTTAAACAGAACAACGGACTCGGTGCCGTTTTCCGTCTCATTCCGACCAAAATCAAGACAATCGACGATCTCGGTGTCCCCAAAACCATCGAGAGTTTTGGCGATTTGCGCAGTGGGCTTGTTCTTGTGACCGGACCGACCGGATCGGGAAAATCGACGACTTTGGCTGCGATCATTGACTACATCAACCGCACCTACGCACGCCACATCATCACGGTGGAAGAGCCGATCGAGTTCGTGCACAACAACAAAAAGAGCACCATTACGCAACGGGAGGTCCCGATTCACTGCCCGTCTTTCGCGGACGGACTACGTGCCTCGCTCCGTGAGGATGCGGACATCGTTCTTGTGGGAGAAATGAGAGATCTGGAAACGATCTCGCTCGCACTCACCGCAGCAGAAACCGGCCTTTTGGTCTTTGGAACACTTCACACGAACAACGCTCGGAAGACCGTAGACCGTCTCGTTGACGTATTTCCTTCGGATCAACAATCTCAGGTTCGGACCATGCTTTCCGGCTCCCTCCGAGGTGTCGTCGCTCAGCTCCTCCTGAAACGGGATGATCAAGAAGGCCGGATCGCGGTCAATGAAATCCTCGTCTCTACTCCTGCGGTCAGTTCGGTGATTCGGGAAGGATCGACCCAAAAACTCTACGATATCATCACCGGCGGAAAGGAATACGGGATGCAGTTCATGGATGACGCGATCTGGCAGAAGATGCTTTCGGGTCAAGTGTCGGCCCTCGAGGCCTACATGAAAGCCATCGACAAGAGCCGATTCCGCCAGGCGCTTCCCCCTGAGTATGCCGATCTCGGTAACTCAGGAGGGTCGGCGACGAAGGATTGATCGTCTTCGTGGGGTCCGGTGCGGCTTCAACCTCCCTGATTCGTGCTGCTATTTTGCTTACCTTCCGTGTCTGCGGTCTTGAACGGTACCGTCTGAAGCATCATGCTACGGTGATGACAAAACGGATCCCAATACTGTTGCTTTCGATTTTCCTTTTCGCCGGTGCAGTCCCTCTGATTGCTCAGCAGAAAAAGGCAGTCGATGCTGCCCCTTTCGACCTCCAGGATGGCGATACGCTATTATTTCTTGGAGATTCGATCACCCACCAGTGCCTCTACACTCAATACGTAGAAGACTTTTTCTTCACGAGATATCCCGACCGGAAAATCCATTTTCACAACTCCGGTGTCAGTGGGGATCGCGCCATCAACGCACTCGATCGCTTTGACGAGGACGTCGCGGAGTTTCACCCGAAGGTGGTCACTGTCCTTCTGGGAATGAATGATGGTGCCTACGAGGATTTTGACGCTTCGACCTTTGAGATCTACTCGCGAGACATGACAATATTGTTGGATCAGATCGGAAAGACCGGCGCAAATCCAATCGTGATGTCGCCGACGATGTTCGATCACCATCAATTGGCTCTGCAGATGGAGAATCCCGACTATCGTTTTCGAACACGGAGTTTTTCTCCCCAATACAATGCCCTCCTCGCTTACTACGGTGGGTGGCTTCGTGAACGCGCCGGGGAGCGAGGGCTCTCCTTTGTCGATCAATGGGCTCCGATGAATCAGCACACTTTTGCACAGCGGAGAAAAGAGCCCGATTTCACGCTCGTTCCCGATGCGATCCATCCGGCGCCGGCGGGCCACTTTCTGATGGCTTTTGAACTGCTTTCGCAGGTGAATCCAGACCGGAAAAATGTCAGCAGCATTTCCATTGTTCCCGGTGGCAAGGGTTGGCGGGGTGGTGCCGAGGTTTCAGAACTGGTCGTTTCGGAGGGAAGGGACCGTGTCACCTTTACTCATCTTGCCCGTTCCCTCCCCTGGGTCGTGCCGACGGAACCTTGGAAGAGCGACGCAAAATGGGACGCGGAACCGGGCGCTCCGCTCGGCTTTCAAATGACCGTTGCGGGGCATAAGTTGAGCAACGAGCGCATCAAGGTTGCCGGACTCGCCCCCGGAAAGTTTGAACTCAAAATCGACGGGGAGTTGGTCGGGACCTATACCGATTTGATGCTTGGGAGTAAGGTGGAGTTGCAGAGCAATGCAAAGACTCCGCAATACCAACAGGCCTTGCAGGTCGCAGAATTGAACCGGGATAGAAACGATCTCGCGATCCGTCCGCTTCGGGATCTCTGGGCTGGGGTCAAAGGAATCCGCGCAAAAGCTCGCGAAGCCGTGGCGACGGGCAAGCCCGACCCATTTGAAGCACAGCTCGCCGCGAAAAAAATGCAGATTGACGAACTAGTCGAACTGGGGCGCAGTTACGAAGAGAAAATCCGGGCCGCAGCCCAACCTCGGGTCCGTCACTACGAAATCGTGCGCCTTCCCTGAGGGGGATTGAACGGGATTTCCCTAGGATTCAACGTAAGCAAAGCGCTGAAGAGTCGGCTGTCATATTCACTTCCCCGATCACTATGGAAGGGGAGTCCAGGCAGCGGACGGCTCGATTCATCGCCTTGTCGAAGGGTTGACTCCGCGACCCAACAGGGTTGATTTTCCCCTGAAGTTCGTATGGAGACGGTCGGTTGTTTCTATTGACAGCTCCAGCGATTTAAGACCGATCAGGAGATTCCCTAGTCCCCGTACCCGTCCGAAAAAGAATTTGCGGCGGTTCCTGCTACCCCTATCGTCTATCCTCAATTCATCGTGGGCCGATCCAAGAACATTACTATCCTGGTCCTGCTCGTCATCGCGGTGGGCATCAATTATATTGATCGCGGCACGCTCTCGGTTTCGGCTTCGAACATCTCTGCGGAGTTCCAACTGGACAATACGCAGATGGGTCTCCTCTTTTCTGCATTCTTTTGGAGCTACGCCTTGTTTCAGCTCGTGGCGGGGTGGTTGGTGGATCGTTATGATGTAAAGTGGGTGTTTGCGATCGGTTTTCTCGTGTGGTCTCTCTCGACGGCGGCGATGGGTTTTGCCTCGGGTTTGACGGTGTTTTTCCTGCTGCGTCTGACTCTGGGCATGGGGGAAAGTGTGGCCTACCCGGCTACGTCTCGGATTCTCGCGGCGAATTATCCCGAGGAGAGGCGGGGTTTTGCGAATGCCCTGATCGACGCCGGGTCGAAGATCGGTCCCGCATTGAGCACGCTCCTCGGCGGGCTCATGGTAGCCCATTATGGATGGCGGTCCCTCTTCCTCGTAGTGGGATTGGGAAGTCTTTTCTGGCTGATTCCGTGGTTGTGGTTGGTGCCGTCCGAGAAGCGAAAGTCCGGGATGTGGAAGTCCGGCATCGCAAATACAATCGAGGAGCCTCGCACTGTCGGCGTTGAATGGCGGCAATTGATGGTGCGAAGGGAAGTTTGGGGAACCTCGCTGGGCATGTTTTGTCTGGGATATGTCTGGTATTTCCTGGTTTCCTGGCTACCAGCGTATCTGGAGGCGGAAAGAGGTTTTACCAAGGAGGCCATGGCGATCTTCGGTTCTTTGCCGTTCTGGGCGATGGCAGTCACGTCTCTGGCGGGCGGCTGGTTTTCGGATCGCTGGATTCGTTCCGGAGCAACTCCCACCCGCGTTCGCAAGACTTTCATCGTCGCGGGATTTCTCCTGTGCGCTGCATTCATGATCCCGGCAGTGATGGTGAACGACGCAAAGCTCTGTGTTGCATTTCTCACGGCGGCTTGTGCTGCGCTGGGGTTCTACACCTCGAACGTCTGGGCGGTGACCCAGACCCTCGCAGGTCCGAGTGCCGCTGGTAAATGGACGGGCGTCCAGAACTGTATCGGCAATCTCGGCGGAGTAGTTTCGCCCGCTCTGACGGGGTGGCTTGTCACACAAACGGGTTCTTTCACCCTCGCGTTTGTGTTCTCCTCGGCCGTGCTCGTCTTGGGAGTGGCTGCGTATATTTTCCTCGTCGGGCGCGTCGTCCCGCTAGAGTGGCCCGATCGCCTTTCCGCAAATCCTGCCGATTCGTAATGAGATGAAAAATCATCCCGTCATTGACACTCTCGCGGACCTGGTCCGAATTAATAGCATCAATCCGGCCTACGAAGGTGGAGTCTCCGAGTCGGCGATGGCGGCTTATATCGGATCGTTTTTTGAAATGCGTGGGATCGAGACTTGGGAGCAAGAGGTGTTCCCAGGGCGTCCGAACCGGATCGCGCGGCTCCCCGGCCGTGATCCCAGCCGTCGTATCGTGCTGGAGGCACACACGGACACGGTCTCAGTGGTGGGGATGACGATTCCCCCTTTCGAGCCGGTTATCGAGGGCGGACGCCTCTATGGACGTGGATCGTGTGACACCAAGGCCGGTCTTGCGGGCATGATGTATGCATTGGCTTCCCTGAAGGAGGAAGGGTTCACCCCGCCCTGTGAAGTGTGGCTCGCGGCAGCGGTGGATGAAGAGTTTTCTTATCGAGGTGTCGTGAAATTGTGTGAAGGTCTCACCGGTCACGCCGCCATCGTCGCGGAACCGACGGAACTGCGCCTCGTGGTAGCGAGCAAAGGAGTCCTGCGATGGCGCATCCGGGTCGAAGGCAAAGCGGCACACAGTTCCAAACCGCATTTGGGGGTCAATGCCATTTCTCACATGGCACGACTCGTCCTCGCACTGGAGGAAGACCATGACAAGTTGGCGCAGAGAACCCATCCGCTGTTGGGGCCGGCGACCTGCAACGTCGGCGTGATCCAGGGGGGTGTGCAGGTCAATTTTGTCCCGGACAGCTGTGTCATCGAGATTGATCGTCGCTTGCTGCCTGGTGAAAAAGTGGAAACCGTCCTCGCACAGTATCAACGCTTGCTCGATGAGCTGAGCCTTCGTCATCCCGGTTTTGTTGCGAAGATGGAGGCACCTCTTTTGACCGATGAGGCACTGGATACGCCGCCCGCATCTCCAGCGGTCCAAGTTGCGGGCGAGTTACTTCGGCAAATGGGCCTCGACGGGGAACCCTGCGGGGTGCCGTTTGGCAGCGACGCCAGTAAGCTATCGCGGCAGGGGCTGCCGAGCATGGTGTTCGGACCGGGCAGCATCGACCGCGCCCATGCTGCGGTGGAATATGTCGAGATCGATCAAGTGGTGCAGGCCTACGAATTTTACCGCGCCTTTCTCTGTCATTTTGAATAAGCCCCTCTCCTTTTTCACCACCCAAACTTGATGAACTCCGTGACTCCCCTTTCCTCAAACCCTGACGGAACAAAATCCCGACGGGGCTTCCTCCGTGCCACCTCCCTGACTGCGGCAGGTCTTGTGGCAGGATTCCCTGAAGCGAGTTTTGCAAAGGAGGGCGACGCGATCGATGCGCATGTGCATGTCTGGACGCCGGACGTGAAGCGTTACCCTCTTCACCGCAACTACACAGTGGCGGATATGAATCCGCCGAGCTTTACTCCAGAGCAACTATTCACTCACACCAAACCCAATGGAGTGCAGCGTATCGTCCTGATCCAGATGAGCTACTACCAGTTCGACAATCGCTACATGCTGGACGTCATAAAACGATTTCCTGGTGTGTTTTCCGGTGTCGCCATCGTCGATGAAGATGCGGACGACGTGGGAGATCACATGGTCGATCTGGCATCTCGGGGCGTGAGGGGATTTCGCATTTACCCCGGCAAGGAAACTCTGGAGGACTGGCTCGGTTCTCCTGGCATGGCGGAAATGTGGCGGGTCGGAGCGGAAAAGGGACTCGCCATGTGCCCGCTCATCAATCCCGAAGCTCTCCCTGCCATCGGCAAGATGTGCGAACGATTTCCCGAGACACGGGTGGTGATCGACCATTTTGCCCGCATCGGAATGGATGGAATTCTCCACGAAGAGCAGCTCGCAGACTTGTGCCACCTCGCAAAATTCCCGAATACCTACGTGAAGACGTCCGCATTCTACGCGCTCGGGAAAAAATCGCCGCCCTACACCGACCTCGGACCGATGATCCGCCGACTGCGTGATACCTTTGGCGCAGAGCGTCTCATGTGGGCGAGCGACTGTCCATTTCAAGTCGGACCAGGCCACAACTACGCCGATTCCATCGCCCTCATCCGAGACGGTCTCGATTTTCTTTCTCCGGAAGACCGCGACTGGATCCTTCGTGGGACCGCTGAGAAAGTGTTCTTCGGTTAGGATCACCGCTCTTTCAAAGCCGTGCTTAGAACGGTGAGAAAGCGGGACACATCTTCCGTCGTATTGTAGCCGTGCAGGGAGATGCGGATGCGGCCTGCATGGTGCATGACGTGGATTTTCTCCCTCTCGAGCGCGGCATTCAGTTCCGCCGAGCGGGCATGACGAAAAGCCACAATGCCCGTGGGTGATGCAGGGCGATGTCGTGCCATGGTCGTGATTCCCAGTTCCGCGAGGCCGCGATGCGTTTGCTCCACAAGCGGGTCCGCATGCCTCGAAATGGCTTCAACCCCGACGGCCTCGACATACCGCAAACCGGCGTTCAGAGCATACAAAGAAACAAAGTTCGGCATCCCGACCGAGAAACTAGCCGCTCCCTGTTTTGTCTCGGTCCGCTCGAAGCGATCGGCCTCAAATGCGTTCGTGAGATGATACCAGCCTCCCGCCCGAGTCGTAAGTCGTGCGGCCCGATCGCGCGGGATGCCGATGATACAACCGCCGTGAATTCCCAGTGACCACTTGTGTGTGCTCGAGATGAGAATGTCCGCATCGTTGCAATCGAGGACCACCCGCCCCAGAGCCTGGGTCACGTCCACCGAGATCAGAGCTTGGGGTGCCGCATTGCGAATCGCATCTCTCATGGGCGCCCAGTCGATCCGGTATCCATTGTAGAAGCTCACGAGTGAGACTTGCACCAGCCGGGTGCGTTCGTTTAGCAGGGGGAGCAGATCGGCGAGATCCAGCGCTCCCTCGACCGACTGCCACAATCGCATCGTAGGAGGCTGTGCGGAGGTACCCCAGGGAGTGGTTCCTGCGGGAAAATCCAGATCATTGACCACCACTTCGTCAACAGCCTGCAACTGGAG
>JAGPCC010000172.1 GCA_018058245.1 Verrucomicrobiales bacterium | reverse complement strand
TCGAGGGAAAGCGTCTTTGTGACTTCTTCCCGGAAGGATTCCGAGGAGTCCTCTGCGGTGAGAGGGGTGGGGGCGACGAGAGCGATCACTCCCGATAGCACGAAAGATAGGGGGCTGTGCATCCCTGAGCGTAACATCTTGACCCGCCGCTGCCAGCGAAAAAATACTGGTGCTGTCAGGCAGGGACTTTCTGAAATCAATCGTTGCCCCCCCGAGAGACCGAGCTGTATTGTCTCTCCATGAGCGAACATATCGGCAGCCTTTCATGGACCCGCGGAGAAAGCGGATTCGGATACAAAGAATACCCTCGTGCGCACGAGTGGATTTTTCCCCGCAGTGGTCAGAAGCTCCGGGCCTCCTCCGCCCCAGCCTATCTCGGCGAGGCGGATTGTGTAGATCCCGAAGAGGCCTTTACGGTCGCCCTTTCCAGTTGCCACATGCTGACGTTCCTTGCGATCGCTTCGATGGGAGGGTACATCGTCGATTCCTACCAGGATGAACCCGTCGGTTACCTTGAAAAAGGTGCCGACGGAAAACCTTGGCTCGCCCGTATCACGATGCATCCGAAAATTGTCTTTTCCGGAGACAAGCAGCCCTCCGCCGAAGACCTCGAAACGCTCCACGGAAAGGCCCATCACGAATGTTTCCTCGCAAAGTCTGTGAAGACCGAAGTGACATGGGAGTAAGGAGGGGAGCGACAGAGACCGCGCTCTTCCGAAAGAGGATGCGGTCACGGACCCAACCCTCTTCGGTCACCTTACGAAAAATATTGGCTATTTCTTCACGGGATCAGGCACGAAAAGTGATTGCACTGCCCTCCCGCGCCTCCTAATCTTCTGACTCCTACACGGCGGGGCGTTCCTATCGTGGGGAAACTCAATCGACCAAAAAGAATCATGAGCAATATTGTTCCCCTTATCAGTTCCGGCACCGCCGGTCCTCTCGGCGTCCTTCACCTTCCTCGCCTCTGGCTCAAAGCCTCCCTCGGAGCCGCCGGCAAACTTCACTCTGACTACCCTGCGATCGGCTGCGGATATGATCAGATGGTCCTCGACGGAATCGGCATCACCAAGGGTGACTTCGAAGCCTTCATCACTGACTCGAAGCCGACTTACATCGAACTCGAAAACTGGATCCTTCAGCAAAAGGGTGGATCACTCGATCAAGATGCTGTCGATAAGCTGAACGCTGCCATCACTGGTTACATCCACGACGACGGCACTCGCAAAGAGATCCTCGCGGCAGCCGGTCGTGACGACGACGGCACTGTCAAGGACGCCGTGAATCTCAATAACCTCGACGACTGGGCGATCTTCCACGCCGCTGAGTTGAAGTAATCTCCGCGCCATTTCGTGCGACAAAAACCCGCCGCCGGTGCTTCCGGCTGCGGGTTTCTTTTTTTCCAGGATTCTTGAAATCACCTAAACCGGTTGTTTTCTCTGCTCAGCCCTGCTATCGATTTTGAAACCCAACTAACGCCCACCAGTAAACATGATTGTCACTCCGAAGATCCGAGGTTTCATCTGCACGACCGCCCACCCGGAAGGTTGTGCCGCGAACGTTCAATCGCAGATTGATTACGTAAAGTCGCAACCGCCGCTCGCGAATCCACCGAAAAAGGTCCTCGTGATCGGAGCCTCCACCGGCTACGGCCTCGCCTCTCGTATCGTCCCCGCATTCGGGGGGGGCGCAGCCACGATCGGCGTCTTTTTCGAAAAACCGGGAACCGAGCAAAAATCGGGCAGCGCAGGTTGGTACAACAGCGTCGCATTTGAGAAAGCCGCAGCAAAGGCTGGTCTTTATGCCAAAAGTTTCAACGGCGACGCCTTTTCTACGGAGTTGAAAACCTCGGTCATTGAAGCCATCCGAGCCGACCTCGGAGAAATCGATTGCATCATCTACAGCCTCGCCTCCCCTCGGCGTACCGACCCAACGGACGGAGCGATCTACAAGTCGGTTCTCAAACCGATCGGACAATCCTACACTCAGAAGAACGTCAATACGGACACAGGTGAGGTGAACTCGGTTTCCATCGAACCCGCCGAGCACGACGAAATCATCAATACCGTCAAAGTGATGGGGGGTGAAGACTGGGAACTCTGGATCGATGCCCTCAGTGATGCTGGTGTTCTCGCGGATGGATTCACCACGGTTGCGTATTCCTACATCGGCCCGGATCTCACCTATCCCATTTACACGAATGGCACGATTGGCCGCGCCAAAGAACACCTGGAAACTTCCGCTGCCCGCATGGATGCCCGTTTCGGAACCGGCACGGCGTATGTCTCGGTGAACAAAGCCCTCGTGACTCAGGCGAGTTCCGCAATTCCCGTAGTGCCGCTCTACATTTCTCTTCTTTATCGAGTCATGAAGGAAAAAGGACTCCACGAGGGTACCATCGAACAAATTCAGCGCTTGTTCGCCGACCATCTCGCAAACGGCGGAGAAGCAAAGGTCGATGATCGCGGCAGGATCCGGATCGATGACTGGGAAATGGGTGCAGAAGTCCAGAAAGCCGTCGCCGATGCCTGGGAAATAGTCACGACCGAGAACCTTTCCGAGATTTCAGACTTTTCGGGTTACAAGAAAGAATTTCTCCGACTCTTTGGATTTGGACTGGAAGGCGTTGATTACGAAGCAGAAACAAATACGGAGAGACTTCTCCCTTCCGGATCATAACGGATCAGCAGTTATATAATTATAATAATTATTTGAATTTATTATAATTTTCTGTAAGTTTAAATTCACACACAAACACCTTACAGACAGACAAACAATGAAGAGAAGAGTCCTCACTTGTGCTCTTTCGCTTTCCCTTGCCATTGGGACAGCGATTGTCAGCTCCTGCACGCCTTCGGGCGATCAGAACACCACCGCTTCGGCGGATCGCAAGGGCAGCGCGATTTCGCGCGGTCTCTACGCCAAACCGAAAATCGAGCGCCACGAAAGCGGAGCCCGGGTCAATCCGCTCATTCTCTCTGAGAGTAACAGGCAGAATACCCGGCTCGTGATCGACGTTGCCGATCAAAAGGGATACTTGCTCGTAAACGGAAAGATCGCAGTAGAGACACCTGTTTCTACGGCTCGGCCTGGAAAGTGGACCCCGCGCGGCAGTTTCAACATGTCGGATCGGGTTCGCACGGGAAAAATCTCCACCATCTACGGCGTCGAGATGCCGTTTTGGATGAGACTCAGTGGCAGTGCCTATGGGGTTCATGCCGGTGTTCTCCCTGGATACCCCGCCTCGGCCGGTTGTATTCGCCTTCCCTCTAGTGCCGCTCAGGTAATCTTCGACAACACCACCTACGGCACCCGAGTGAACGTCTACAGCAGCTGGGACGGTGCCTGAGCAGCGGTATTCTGAAACGTAGTTTTCCCAAAGCCGGAGGTCATCCCTCCGGCTTTTTTCATGCCCATTCCGACAGATCTGAGGCGTCCACATCCCCGTGACGACGTGTGCGTCGGATGCTCGATCCGAAACAAATTGGGCTTGGAAAAAAGCTTCCCCTCTCTCATGAATCGCTACAAAATTCGCTCCACTCTGTTCCACTATCCTCGCAGCCCATCCCTGAACCATCGCTCCCCCCTCAAACATGATTCCCCGCCGACTCAGCACTCCGTTCTCCGCTGCCGTTTTTTCTCTCCCGTTTCTAGTGCTCACTGCAATCTCGCTCACTGCGGCACCACGTTCCGCCCCCACCTTCCCGATCCAACCGAATTCGCCGGAAGAAGAACGGAAGACCATTGAACTGCCCGATGGGTATTCTCTAGAGCTCGTCTTGAGCGAGCCAACGATCCAAGAGCCCATGGCCATCGCCTTTGATGGAGACGGAAAAATGTATCTCGTCGAGATGCGCACCTACATGCAGGACATCGACGGAACCAATGAACTGACTCCGAAGAGTCGCATCTCTCTCCATGAATCGACCCGGGGCGACGGCGTTTTCGACAAACACAGCGTCTACCTCGACAACCTCCTCCTCCCCCGCATGGTGTTGCCGCTCGATGATCGCGTCCTCGTCGGGATCACGGATACCAACGACATCACCTTGCATCGTGACAAAGACGGTGATGGAACCGGCGATGAAAGTTCCGTCTGGTATGCCGGCGGCCTTCGCGGAGGAAACATGGAACACCAGCCGAGCGGTCTGGTGTGGGGCCTCGACAACTGGATCTACACAACCTACAACGCCTACCGGCTTCGTTGGGCCGGCGAAGGGAAACCCGCCCTGATGGAGAAGACCGCACCCAATGGAGGACAGTGGGGTCTTTCCCAGGATGACTACGGGAAAATGTGGTGGAGCAATGCCGGCGGGGAAAAAGGCCTCTGGAATTACCAATCCCCCATCCTCTATGCCGCGATCAATGTGAAGCAGCAGAAGAGCGAACTCTTTGACACGGTCTGGCCCCTTGTCGGCCTCGGAGATTTCCAGGGCGGGGAGAGGCGATTTCATTCACCCGAGGACAAACGTCTGAACCACTTCACTGGATGTGCCGGCCAGACCGTCTATCGCGGAGATCGACTCCCGCAGGAACTCTATGGAAATGTCTTTCTTCCCGAACCTGTCGGTCGTCTCATCCGGCGCGCCACCGTCGAAGTGATCGATGGAATCACTACGGTCAAAAATCCTTACGAAGAGGAGATGACGGAGTTTCTCCGCAGTAGCGATCCCTATTTCCGTCCCGTCAACAGCGCGACCGGTCCTGATGGCTGTCTCTACATCGTCGATACCTATCGCGGAATCATTCAGGAAGGGAACTGGGTCAAAGAAGGCAGTTTCCTCCGGGATGCCATCAAACCTACCGGCATGGAAAATGTTGTTTCCCACGGTCGGGTCTGGAGACTGGTACACAAAGACTTCGAACCCGGACCGCAGCCCCGCATGATCAAAGAAACGGCGGAGCAACTCGCCGTCCATCTCGCGCATCCGAACGGATGGTGGCGCGACACCGCGCAGAGAATGCTGATCGTCAAAAATGACAAATCCGTTGTTCCCTCACTTCTCGAAATGGCAGCAAAAGAGGAGAACCACCTTGCCCGTCTTCACGCGCTCTGGACCCTCGAAGGACTCGACGCGATCTCGCCTGAACTGATCCGAGATGCCATGAAAGACCCCCATTCGCAGATCCGAGCAGGCGCGGTTCGCATCGCAGAATCTCTCCTCAAAAAGGGCGAAATCAGCCTGATCCCAGAGATACAGGCACTGCGCTCGGACAGCGACCCGACCGTCGTTCTACAAACGCTCTATACCGCAAAGCACTTCAACTGGCCCGATTGGAAACGGGATGCCCAGAACACCGTGATCACCACCACCAGCCTCGGAGTGCGCGAGATCGGATCTCAGTTGCTTGCCGAAGCTCCGAAGATCAGCGGCAGCTACACCAAGGAGGAAAGGAAACAACTGGAGCATGGCCAAGAGATTTTCCAATCTCTCTGTTTTGCCTGTCACGGATTTGATGGAGGCGGAATGCCCATCGCAGGCAGGGATGGCATCACACTCGCTCCGCCTCTCGCGGGATCTCACACCGTCGTTCGCGGAGATGATATCGTCCGGGTCATGCTCAACGGTCTCTCCGGTCCGATCAACGGAAAAACCTACGAAGCGCAAATGGTCACGATGGCAAGCAACGATGATCAATGGATCGCCGATGTGAGCAGCTACCTCCGCAACGCTTTTGGCAACAATGGCAAAATGGTCACCAAGGACAGCGTCTCCTCATTACGCAAAGAAATCGGGCAACGCAATACCCCTTGGACAGTCGAGGAACTTTCCGCCCTTCATCCGCAGCCGTTGACCGACCGGAGCGCCTGGAAACTCACCGCGAGCCACAATGAAAAGGAACTCCCGAAGGCGATTGACGGAGATTTGGAAACCCGTTGGGATACCCGTGCGCCCCAGGCACCGGGCATGTGGCTCCAGATTGACCTGCCCGAAGCGAAGGAGATCGTCGGTCTCATTCTTGATCAAGGGAAATCCCGGAACGACTATCCCCGCGCCTATCGGATCGAACTCTCGCAAAACGGAACGGATTGGGAGAAACCTATCCTCGAAGGGCACGAGGAGTCTCGAAGCACCGAATACATTTTCCCTAGAACCTCCCTCGCGAAATCTCTCCGGATTACCCAGCTCGGTAAAACAAAAGTAAACTACTGGTCCGTCCACGAAATGCAGATTTTGGCACCTATTACGAAGCCAGAAAAGCGCTGATGTTTTCCCAGATCACAAGGGAACAATCCTGATTTTGAAGAAACGGATCTTCGCTGATCCGAAGCAGGAGAAAAGTCTCAACGCGCAGGGAGGGATAATTTTTCAGCAATTGCTTGCATTCGGGCTGCAGAATGGGCATACAATTCCCTCATGCGAGTTCACATACTTTTACCACTATGCATTGCGGGTGCGACATTCCTCACCACCCTTCAGGGAGGGGCGCAAGATCGCCCGTTGCGTCGATTGTTCTCGGGGGAGAAATCCACCGAATCCGGGAAACGCAACCCCTCGCGAGACACCGGGAAGAAACTTCAACGAGCTTTCTCCGGACCCAAAAGTGTCGAAGTGAATCTGACTACTCAGACCCTTCGCGCCTACGAGGGCAACCGTGTTGTTTTAAAAACCAACATCAGCTCGGGGCGAAACCGGGCGACGCCTACAGGCCGGTATTCCGCAGGTTACAAGGACCCCGACCACTATTCCAGCCTTTACCACAGCGCACCGATGCCGTGGAGCGTACAGGTAAGTGGCAATATTTTTATCCATGGCTCCAGCTCCGTGCCGAATTATCCGGCATCCCACGGGTGTATTCGCGTTCCTCTTACTGGAAGAAATGCCGCAAAGCGATTTTTCCAGTGGGTCGATCCCGGAACTCCGATTCGGATCGCTTACTGAATTTCCCTTTTCGAACGGGTTTCCCCCTCACTTGACCGGTGAGGCGTTCCAGACCTTGATGTCGTCGAACCAACCGCTCTGACCGGCTACGCCGAGTTCGATCTTGGATTTGGTTTCGTGCCCGATCCCGGGTGATTGGAGAAAGGCGACCGCTTTACCGTCGATGGAGACCCGCATTTCGTCGGCGGCGGTCTCGACTGTCACGGTGTAAGTTTTACCCGCTTCGAGCTTGACAGGGAACGTAGCGCTTTTCCCAAGCATCCGCTCTGCAACCTCTTTTTTCTTCGAGGGATCGTCCCGCATTGCCTTGATTTCCTCGTTTTGGCTGCCTTCGCGCTCATCCATGATCGTGACCTTGTCGAGGCGGATCTGGGCGCGGCTAAGGTGGCCGTAATGAGAGCCGGTGTATTTGCGGTCGTCGAACTCGACATCCATCATCGTGCATCCGTCAAAACGCATTTTTACCTCAACGACACTATTCTTCGTGGGCAACTCCAGTCCGTAGACGGCCGCATGGGCCTTGACGACCGACTTTCCATCCGCCGAAGGTTTGTCCTCGACTCGAGTCTGTGTCCCTTTCAGAGCACCGTCTTCAAAAACAAAAGTATCCACGACTCGATGCCACTTCGCGTCGTGCTGACTGCCCTCAAAATCATCAGAAAAAAGGAGTTCTTTCTTTTCCGTAATGGATTTGGAAGGAATGCGCGGCAGTTTCGGCTGATCTGCAGCATACACTGATGTGGAAAGGAGAGAACAGGAGACAAGAAGGAAGCGCAAGTTCATGGAAGTTTTGGTGATGGTTTTCGTAACGAATTTCCGCGCAGAGAGGAGAGAGTCAATGGACGGATAGCAGCGATTATGCTACGGACTCCGCATACACACCCGCATCCCGCTGTGGATACTTCTCCAGCAAGTGCTGGAAGAGTGCCCCGCACTTCTGCTCGAAGAGGTCCACGGTGTATTTCTCCGGCAGGCCGGAATCTAGCATCTCTTCGATCGCGACCCGGACGGCGGCGCGGGTGGTACGACGCTTGCGCCAGTCGAGGACAAGTTTCTCGGTCTTGAGTTTCGCGAGCATTTCCCGGCAGATCTTCTTGATCTGCTCGGTTTCTTTGGTCGTCAGGTCGGGGCCGGGGCGTGTGAGAATGTCGAACACGGCGAGTTCCTCCTCGCTGATGTTCTCTCGCATGTGTCTGTGTTCCTCCTCGGTGAGGTCCTGGGAAAACTTCACCAACTGGTCGAAGAACTGCTCGATGCTGAGGGCACCACTGTTGTAGGCCTCGATCATCTTCTGGAAGCGGTCGAGGTAGTCGTATCGGCTAGCATTCAGTCGAATCAGATTATCGAGCTTCCGCTCGATCAATGCACGGAGTTGCTGTGCCTCAGTGTTCTTCGTGTCGGTCTTGGCGAACTTTTTCTTCAGCACATCAAAATCGATCTGGCTGAGGTCGATTGTCTTGGTTGCGGCACCGGGGTCGATATGGGCCTCCGCCACGATGGAGCCGTCGAGAGTCAGGCTGATTTGTTCAAGGACGGCGACTATGTCTACCGGGTCTCTCCGAGCGCGGAGTACTTTTGCAATCTCTGCGATGATCTGGCAATGGGGCGCGAGTTCGGGAATGATCGGATCAGGCATTACTGCCTTATAGAGGCGGGACACGTCGTTCGACTGGGCGAGAAAGTCGTCCATGATCCGGTCGTTCCGGATGAGCTGGTTGATCGCCAAAAGGAAATGCTTTTGAGAATCTTCCTCGATTTTCGCTAGATCCACCTGCTGTTCCCGGCAGAAATGGGTGATCTGCTCCAGGGCAATCCGGAGAGCCTCGACCAATTCGGTTTTGTCCTTCACCGGCATCTCCCCGCCGCCCTTGCCGGATCCGTAAATGGCGAGGGCTTTTTCGAGCTCCTGAAAGACGTTGGCGTAATCGACGATGAGACCGTTCACCTTGTCGCCATAGACCCGGTTGGCCCGGGCGATGGTCTGCATCAGGGTGTGCCCCCGCATCGGCTTGTCGAGATAGAGCGTCGAGCAGTTCGGTGCGTCGAATCCGGTCAGCCACATGGCACAGACAAAGACGAGCCGAAACTCGTCCTTCGGATCTTTAAATTTGGTTTCCAGATCCTCCTTCACCATCCGGGACCGGTGATGCAGGATGTCGAAGCCCCGTTCCCGCATTTCCTGAATTTCATTCTGGCCGGGGGAAACGACCACCGCCATATCGGTGGTCCGCAGGTTGGCGAGACGTTCTTCGAGGGCGATTCGCTTCGCTGATCCCACTGTCCAGCCGCCTATCTCTGCCTCGACCCGGGCCGTCTCGGCCGCCCACTCCGTCTGGACCTTCTCATACATCCGGAGGGTGGTCAGCTTGTCGATCGATACCACCATTGCTTTGCCCTGGTATCCCCGGTTGAGGAAATGATGGACGATGTCCTTCGCCACGGCATCGAGCCGGTCGTCACGGGTGATGAGGTGGTAGCGTTTGCCGAGGACCTTCTTGAGTTTCTCCTCCTGATCGTCGTCGAGGCCGGCGTCGTCGATGACCTGGTAAATCTCGTCGTTCAGTTCCGGATTGGTGATTTCCAGTTCCGGTGTCCGGTTTTCGTAAAAGAGTGGCACCGTCGCCCCGTCATCGACCGATTGCTTGAAGTCGTAGACGCTCACGTAGTCGCCGAACACTTCCCTCGTCCGTTCCTCGCCCACGATGAGCGGAGTTCCCGTGAAGGCGAGGAACTTGGCATTCGGTAGAGCCGTCCGCATGTTCATCGCGAGGGTGTCGTACTGGCTCCGGTGGGCCTCGTCGGTCAGCACGATGATGTCGTTCCGTTCGCTCAGAACCGGGTGCAAGGTTCCCGGGTCGGAGCGGAACTTGTGGATCAGGGTGAAGACGTAGCGGTGATCCTCGCGTAGTAGTTCGCGAAGGTGGCTCGCGCTCGTCGCCTGGCACAACTCAGAGGCCGCCCCGCAGGTCGAAAAGGTCCGGTAGATCTGTGTATCCAGCTCCGTCCGGTCGGTGATCACCACAAAGGTCCAGTTCCCCGCCAGCTTGCGGAACACCTTTTCGGCGAAGAACACCATCGAGTAACTCTTGCCGCTGCCCTGAGTGTGCCAGAATACGCCGATGCCGTTGCTCGGCCCCGGCGTTTGGCCCTCACCCCCGGCCCCTTTCCCAAGGGGAGAGGGGAGATTTGTCGCGATGAGTTCGAGTGCGGCCGGCGGGTCGTTCAGGATGAATTTATTGGGGATTCTGATGATTCGAAATCCTTGCGAGATCAGACCCGCGTCTCTTGTTCGGTCATGTTTCGATTTAGGGGCGGTTTCGTGTACATCTCCATCCGCTTCAACAATCAGGTTGTGTTCAGCACAGAAAAAATCGGCGATGTAATTCCCGATCTGATGTTGCCGGCGAAACTTCAGGCCAAGGAATTGCCTATCTCGCAGCAATTCCCAAACCACCTCCTCCGCCGGAGTTTGTAATTGCCGCAATTCTCTCGCCCTCGCTACCAATCCCGAAAAATCAAACCCGCCCCGAAAGTGCGGATGGTTCGTCTCCCTCTCCCCCTGGGAGAGGGCCGGGGTGAGGGTTTTCTCGGGGTGGCAAATCCGCTCCAAAGCCACAATCGCCGCATTCACCCCGAGAAATTGATGATTGCGGGCCACGATCTTGCCAACCGAGCCTTTGCTTTCGGAAAAGCGGGTGAAATTCTCGACCAAGTCCAGCAGCCTCGTCTTGTCGCAGGTTCCGCGCAGGATCGTTTCGAGGGAAATCGTCGGCTCCTCGCCCTCGGTCGCGATCTTTTTCCAGTCGGCAAAATG
>JAGPCC010000010.1 GCA_018058245.1 Verrucomicrobiales bacterium | reverse complement strand
GTGTGCGAGAGCGATGTGTCTGGGGCAAACTTGTTGGCCGAGATTCGTTGATTGATGATTCCGAGTGTGTGCATGTCCAAGTGTGGTGAGTATTTGGTGGTGGGTCAAAAAATCGCGCGATCACCACCCACCTCCCAGCGCCTTGATCAGGCGGACGGTGGCGAGGTGGCGTTGCGCGGCGATGCGGGCGGTCTGGAGTTCGGCCTGGAGGCGCGTGCGCTCGGCGTCCAGGAGTTCGAGGTAGCTGATGGTTCCATGCTCGTAGGAGGCGCGGATGAGGTCGGTGGCCTTGGTGGCGGATGCGAGGGCGTCGCCGACAGCGGCGGCTTGCTCGGCTCGATAGCGGATCTGGGTCAGGCTGGTCTCCACATCGTGGATGGCGTTGAGGACGGATTGCCGGTAATTGGCGATGGCCTCCTCCCGGGCGGCCGTCTGGCGTTTCACGTTGAACCCGATGACCGCCCAACCGGTGAGCGGGAGGCTGACACTGGGGCCGATGCTCCAGATTGAGCTATTGGCGGTGAAGAGAGTATTCACATCACTGCTAAGATAGCCCCCGGTGCCGGTGAGCCGGACGGTCGGGAAGTAAGCGGCTTTGGCGACGCCGATGTCGGCATTGCTCGCGGCGACCTGACGCTCCGCGGCGGCGACATCGGGGCGGCGCTCCAACATGCTGGCGGGGACGTCGGCGGGGATGCTGGGCGGGGCTTTGGCTCCGATGGGGCGCTCGGCGATGTTGAAATTACTGGAGGGCTGCCCGCAAAGGAGGGCGAGAAGATCGCTGGCTTCCTGGCGCAGGCGCTTCACGTCGGCGAGTTCGGCGCGGGCGGTGGCGACTTCGGTCTGGGCACGGGCGAAATCGGTTTCGGGGACGGTCCCGGCGTTGAGCTTTTCTTCGAGGAGATTCCTCCACTTCTCGCGCAATCCGATGGTGCGGCGGAGCGCCGAGACTTCGGCATCGTAGGAGCGCAAAAGGAAATACTGAGCAGCAACATCGCCGGTAAGCGTGAGGATGGCACTGTGGTAGTTGGCATCCGCGGCGGCGGCGGTGGCGGTGGCGGACTCGATTTCGCGGCGCACCTTGCCCCAAAGGTCAACCTCATAGCTGAGGTCGATGAGCGTGCTGAAGCTGTTGATGTGGGCAGCGGGGATGCTGACGGGCACGGGAGAAGGAAGATTGCCGGAGGTCCGTTCCCGTTTGGCGTCGCCGTTGAGGCGGACGTCGGGAGCCAATGCGGCAGCGCTGATGCGGGCAGCGGCGCGGGCCTGATCGACGCGGGCGAGTGCCGCCGTGAGCGAGGGGCTGGACTGGAGAGCAAGCGATTGGAGACGATTGAGTTCGTCGTCTTTGAAAACCTTCCACCATTCGCCGCGCGGCAGATGATCGCGCGGGGAGGCGGGCTGCCAGCGCCACTGGGCTGGCGTGACGTCGGTGTTGTCAGGCTTTTTGTAATCGGGGCCAACCGCGCACGAGGCTAGCCCGAGAGTGGCGAGGCAAAGGGTGGTGCGGGTGAACATGGCGGGGGATTTCATTCAGGCGTTGGCGGTCTCGGCGCGGGTGTCTGCTTTTTCCGCGGCTTTGGCGGCGCGTTTCTCGCGGCGGCGCTGGCGGAAATGAATGGCGTCGTCGAAGAGCGAGTAGATGACCGGCGTCGCGAGCAGGGTGAGCAGCAGGGACAAGGTCTGCCCGCCGAGGATGACGCCCGCGGTGGCGTTGTTGTAGGCGGCGCCGACGCCTTTGGCAGTCATCATGGGGATCATGCCGGCGACAAAGGCGAGCGTGGTCATGAGGATGGGGCGCAGGCGCTCTTTGTTGGCGAGCAGGATGGCGTCAAGGCGGTCCATGCCTTTGGCTCGGAGCTGGTTGGTGTGATCGATTTGCAGGATTCCGTTCTTTTTCACCATGCCGAAGAGCACGAGAATGCCGAGCATCGAGAAGATGTTCACCGACTGGCCGAAAAGGATGAGAGAGAGCAGCGCAAACGGCAGCGTGAGCGGCAGCGCGAGCAGGATGGTGAAGGGATGCACCCAGCTCTCGAACTGCGCGGCGAGGATGAGATACATGAAAATGAACGCCATGAGGAACGCGACCATGAAGGCCTTGCCGGCCTTCGCCATTTCCTTCGACCGGCCGGCGGTGCCGCTGGCGTAATCCGCCGGCAGGCCGAGTTTTTCCACCGCCGCCGCAATCCCGTCGATGATCTGGGTCTCGCCGACGCCGGGGGCGTTGTTGGCGGTGATGGTGACCTGGCGACGGCGGTTGAGGCGGTTGATTTGCGAGGGGCCGTCGGTGTTTTCCAGAGTGAGCAGATTCGTGACGGCGATGGGGCCTGCCTTGGTCGAGGGGACGGTGAGAAAGTTGAGGATTTCGCGGCTGTTGCGATAGCTCTCGTCAGCCTGGAGGTGGATGTCGTATTGCTCGCCGGCGTCGTCGTAGGTGGAGACATCGAGCCCGCCGACGAGCAGTTGCAGTGTGGAGGAAATGTCGGCGATGCTCGCGCCCATCTCGCCGGCCTTGTTGCGATCCACGGTGCCGGTGATTTCCGGTTTGCCGGGGATGAGCGTCGAGTCGAGATCGCGGATGCCGGGCAGGTCTTTGACGTCCCCGATCACGCTCGCGGTGGCTCGGGTGAGGGTGTCGAGGTCGGGGCCGGCAATGAAATACTGCACGTTGGCGCTCGACATGCCGCTGTTGAAAGGGGGCACGGACAGCACGCTGATGCGCCACTCCGCGGGAAATCGCGGGACGATCTCCCGGCGCACGGTGTCCATGATTGTCTGCTGGTCGGCCCGCAGAGCGGGATCATTGAGCCGCACGAAGATGCCCGCAAGATTCGGCGTGCGCTGGTCGTTGTCGCCGATGGTGAGCAGGGTGCCTTCGATGCCGGGGACTTCGCGCAACGCGCGGGCGAAGCGCTCGGCCATGAGATCGGTCGCGGCGAGGCTGGTGCCTTCGGGCGTGCGGATGTCCACGACGAACTCGGCCTCCTCGACGGGCGGCAGGAAGCTTTTCTGCACGATCTTCCCCAGCAAGGGCACGGTGAAAAGGATGCCCACGCAGGCGAGCACGATTATCCAGCGATGCCGCATGGAGAAGCGCAGCAGCACCATGTAAAACGCCTCCACCGGACGATAGAAGAGATTGACGAGATGCTCGAGCCAGACATCAAAGCGCGTGCTGACGCCGTGGCGAAACATGCGAGCGGAAAGCGCGGGCGTGATCGTAAAACTGACGATCAACGACACCGCGATGGCGAAGGCCATGGTGAGGCCGAAGCTTTTCAAAAACATGCCGACGATGCCGCTCAGGAAGGCGATCGGCACGAACACCGCGAGCAGCGAAAGCGTGGTCGCCAGCACGGCCATGCCGATCTCCCGCGGTCCCTCGACCGAGGCGGTGAAGGAGTCCTCCTTTTTCTCCTCCATACGGCGGAAGATATTTTCGACCACGATGATCGCGTCATCGATGACGATGCCGACCGCCAGCGCGAGGGCGACGAGGCTGATGATATTGAGGGTGAGTCCCTGCGCCCACATGACGCCGAACGCGGCGATGATCGAGGTCGGGATGGCCAGCGCGGAGATAAGCGTGGCGCGTGAGTTGCCGAGGAAAACGAGGACGACAATGGCCGCGAACAACGCCCCGAGCACGAGGTGCTCCTTCACCGCGTGGACGCTGGTGCGGATGACCTTCGAAGTGTCGCGCACGATTTCGACATGGTAGCCGGCGGGCAGCAGCTTCCGAACGTCCGCGAGCTTCGCGTTCACGGCGTCCACGACGGCCACGGTGTTCGTGCCGCTCTGCTTGCGGATCGAGAGCACCACGGAGGGCACGCCGTTGTTCCGCGCCACGGAGGTCTGCTCCTCTGCGCCATCTTCCACGCGGGCCACGTCGCGCAGTCGCACCAGCCCGCCCTCCGCTTCGCGCACCACCAGCGCGCCGAGTTCCTCGATGCTTCGGGCTTTACCTTGCAAGCGGAAACCTGCCTCGCTCGCTGCGTTTTTCACGGTGCCGGCCGGGATCTGCACGTTCTGCGAACGCAAGGCTCGCTGCACGTCCGGCGCCGTCAAGTTGTAGGACCGCAGGCGCATCGGATCGAGCCACACATTGATCTGCCGCAGGCGCCCACCCAGCAGTGTGATCTGTCCCACGCCAGCCACGCTTTCCAACTGCCGCCGCAGCACTTTGTCGGCGTATTCCGTGATCTCGCGCACCGGTTTGTCGGCGACGAGCGCGAGGTTCAAAATCGGCGCGGCATCGGGATCGAGCTTCTCGATGATGGGGGCGTCCACATCCTCCGGTAGCTCGGGGATGATGCGGGCAATGCGGTCGCGCACCTCCTGCGCCGCCACGTCGATGTTCTTCTCCAGCACGAAGGTGACGAGCACCTGAGAGATGCCTTCGCTCGACACCGAACGCAGCTCGTCGATGCCCGCGACGGTGTTCACCGACTCCTCGATTTTGTCGGTGATCTCCGTCTCGATTTCTTTCGGCGTCGCGCCGTCCTGCCGCGTGACGATGCTGACCGTGGGGAAATCAATCTTCGGAAACCGATCCACCGGCAGCCGCGTGTAGCCGAGGACTCCCACGACGACGAATACGAGGATGATGACGCTCGCGAAGACCGGGCGTTTGACGGAGAGAGCGGCGAGCCATTGCATGAGCGTGTATTGAAAAAGTTACTGCGCAGGTTCGAACGCGACGCCGTCCACCGCCTCCGGTCCGGGCTGGAGCAGCACGGACTCGCCCGCCGCCGCGCCACGCCGGATTTCGATGAAGCCCTCGCGGGTCTCGCCCACCTCCACGAGCCGCTCGGAAAGCGTGTTGTTCTTCTCGATGACGAAAAGCTTGCGGCGCGAGCCCTCTACCCGCAGCGCCTCGACCGGGACGACGGCGGCCTTCTCTTCGCTCAGACGGATGCGGGCGTTGCAAAAGAAGCCCGGCCGCAAAGTGCCGTCCGTATTTTCCACCGTGGCTTCCACCACGAGATCGCGCGAAGCCTCGCGCATCGCCGCACCGAGGAACCTCAGCGTGGCAGTGTACGTCCGCGTAGGAAACGCCGCCGTGGTGAACTCCACCGTCTGTCCGACCTCGAGAGCGCCAACCTCCGTCTCCGGCACGTTCAGCACGAGCCGGAGCGTCGCCAGATCCACCACACGCGCCACGGGCGAGTCTGCCTTCACATACTCGCCCGGCTCCACCATGCGCTCGGCCACGACCCCGGCAAACGGGGCGCGGATCACCGAATCGGTAAGCGTTTTCTGCGTCATGTCCCGTCGTGCGAGGGATGCAGTCAACTCCGCCTCTCGAGCCGCAGTATCGGTCACGAGTTTTTGGAAATCTGCTTCCGCGATGGCCCGGTTCTTAGCCAGCGGCGCGTTGCGCTCCTGCTCGTTCTTCGCCAACAGGAGGCGGGTCTTCGCCAGCTCCAGCGAAGCCTCGGCCTCGTCCAGCGCGAGCTTTGCCTGACGTTCATCCAGTTTCACCAGTGCGTCGCCCGCCTTTACCACCGAGCCTCGCTCCACCGGTGCCTCCACCACTTTACCCACGGCATCCGCGGCGATGACCGCATCGTTCCTGCCAATGAGTTGTCCGGTCACGCGAAGGAACCGCGGAACCTCGCGAATGGTGAGCGGCACCGTGCGCCCCTTTACCGATGCGACCGCCCTTTTCTCCGGTGCCACTGCCGCCGGATTCTTCCCGCAGGCCGGCAGCCACACGGCCAGCGCGATGAGCGCGAGTAATCGAATGAGGATTTGTTTCATGAGGAATGCTTTCGTTTCTTTGCGCCCGCGCTACCGCCGCCGATGCCATGCAACGCCAGCTCCGTGATGCTCTGTGCCAGCCGGGCGATGGCTTCCTCCGTGTTCGGCACCGCGAAACCGAGCCGCTTGATGACCTCGCCGCTGTGCTCGTAGTGAACGCACATGCCCACGATGTGGTGCGCCCGCATTTCGATCTCGGCTTTCTCCATCGCCCCGCCCCCGACTGCCGCCACGATGCGCTGCAATTCATCGAAAATCGGCCGCACGACGAGCCTCACCAGTTCGCTGAGCGACGCCGTCGGCTGCCGCATCTCGTGGGCCATCAGCTTGCCGAGCACCGGATGCGAGGCGCGTTTCAGCAGCACAAAGCGCAGGCAGAAGGCGACCCACATCCCCAATGCCTCATGAGCATCACGCCCATCCTCCAGTGTCACCGGCCGCTCTTGCTGCAACACCTGTTGGTGCGAAGCCACCAGGACCTGGCGATAAAGCTCCTCCTTGCTCCCAAAATAGTAATTGATCGAAGCCAGGTTGACCCGCGCCTCGCAGCTGATCTCCCGCACACTCCCCGCGACAAACCCGCCCTTCGCAAACACCGCCCCCGCCGCCGCCAGAATGCGCTCCTTGCGCGCCTCCGGGTCGCGCTCTCGGGATGATCTTGGGGTGGTCTTTGTCACGATAGTGAAACAGATGTTTATAAACGGGCGTTTCAAATCTCACGATTACGTCCCGCTGTCAATCAAAAAATGCCGCAATCTTCCTCCGGCCACCGCGCGATGCACGGCACCGGATACTCCACGCGGCGCTCCCCTTCGAGCACCTGCACGGGGCGCATGTCATTCGAGTAGGGAATGCCGTAGTATTCGTCGAAGCCACGCTGCGTCGGCAGCCACTCCGGCTTTGCATGACCGAGATGCCATTTACCGATCATCCCCGTGGCGTAGCCCGCCGCTTTGAGCAATTGCGCGAGCGTAGCCTCACTCTCTGGCAGGTGCAGCACATCGGCGTCCGGGCTACCGCCGCCGCGCATTGATCAGTTGATCAGTTCGTTCAGCTTATATCGTGCTTCTGCTGCTTGCAGCAGCCGCGACGGGGTTCTCGCGCCGCTCAAGGTTGCGACTCGTGCGGGCACCGCGCTGAAATTGATTCCCGTTTATGGAAAAAAAATTAGTGGAGCGTGTCCAGGAGTCCGGCCTTGGTGCGTTTGAGTTCACCGTGCAATTGCTCTCGGCAGTCTTCAAGCACAGGGCGTTGCGCTGGATCGAGAGCGATGTTCTTCAACTCCGCCGGGTCAGTTGCGAGATCGTAGAGTTCCTCGATCTTATCGGGAACAAGGTAGCGCACATACTTGTATCGGCCCTGCCGCAGGGAGAGCCACCAAGGCACGCCGCGGAGATCGTCCGCGCCTGTTTCGCCACGATCCGTCTCCGTTCCAAATCGAATTCCAAAATGCTCAGTGAGCAACGGGTGTTTGACCGGCTTGTCTGGTTCATTCAGCAGCGGACGGAGATCATGCCCGTGCATTTCCCATGGCAGCGGCACGCCGGCGAATCCGAGGATTGTGGGGGCGAGATCGACGATGCCTACCGGCTGGCGACAAACCGCGCCGCGCGCGACGCGTCCCGGCAGGCTGAGAATCAGCGGCATTCTAAGGCAGGCATCGTAGGGTCCGACCTTCCATGCAAAACCATGCTCACCCCAAGCGTAGCCTTGATCGGATGTGAAGACGATGAGCGTGTTCTCGAGTTGACCGGTTTCCGCGAGCGCCCGGATCAGCTCGCCCACTCCCTCATCCACACTACTGACGAGGCGATTGTAGCTGCGCACCGTCATGGGAATGGTTTTCCCTTTGTATCGCGCCGCACCATCCGGAGCGCGTTGGAACATGGTCCAGTTGCGCATGTAACCCTGTTTGTCCATCCGCGGGCCGAAGACATCGGGGGGCACGGGAACTTCCGCGTCCACATAGAAGCGGTCGTGGCGGGGACCGATGGTGGATGGGAAAAGCTTTGCGCCCATTGGCGCAGATCGTCGTCTCCTGCATCGGTCATACCGATGAGCCAAGCCCATACGTCCCGTTTCATCATTTTGGTTTTACCTTGCGCATCGCGCATCATGGCCGTTTCGCTGCGCAGAGCCGCAGCCGTGCCGTCGTTCATCACCGAATTGTGTGCCGGTGCCTCGTGAATGCGGTCGTTGATCGAAATGCCCGTGGGGAAGCCGCGGCTTATCGGCCAGTGGCTCCCCCAATACATGGGCGTGACCAAGGCGCCCCTGTCGTAAAAGGGGGAGAAAAATGCGGGGAGGTTTTGCGCACTGCCTCGCGGGCTGTAGTGAATGGCGGCCAGCGGATCGGACTTGCCGATTCGAATCCGGTAGAGCAGCGCTGCGTCCTTTGGGCGCGCATCGAATTTGTTCCATTGCGATTGCTGTTCAGTGCGCAAAAACGGGAAACGGAATTCGGCCTTGCCCTGATTCCACAGGATGTCCACTAAATTGGGCGGCAGGCAGTCGAGGGGATAGCCCGATGGCGGGGTGAAAATGATGAATTCGTCAGTCTCCACGCTAGTGTTAGGATTTGCGGTCAAGGTCATGGCCCGGGTGCCCATCCCATCGGGATAGAAGTAAAAATCCTCCGTGGCAAAGTCACCCCACACCTTGTAGTCCAGGTCGCAGGATTGATAGCTCCAGCGCAGGTGGACCCGCGCCGCCGTATTCTCCACGATCTCGACGCGGCCGTAGCGAAGTTCCTTGTCCTGGAGCGGCTCGGCACAATCGTTCTTTCCGACGATGTGCTTGCCGGAAAGAATCTCGGCCCATTCATAACAGAAGCCCGTGTTGGAACGACTGGCCCAGAACGGGCAGTAAGATGCGCCGCGCCAGAACACGAACCGTGCGCCATTAGGGAAGCACACCACCACGTCCTGAAGCTCCGGCTTCCAGCCGTCCTCGTAGTTGATTGAGGGCTTTCCGTTGACCGGGATCGCCCCATCGTAACGCAACTTCGTCGCCACGGCCCCGAATCGTGGCCAGCGTGGCGCTTCGGGCACAATCATTACCGGAATTCGCTTGCGCCATAATTCCGCGCCGGCGACCGACGCAACGACCACATGCAGCACGTCGCGCTGGAGGGTCAACGAACATGGCTCTAACGTCACCGCCGCTTGTGGCTTGCGTCCCACGGCGAGCGGGATTTCGGTCGTCACCTTCTTGCCGGGTTCCGATTCAAACCACGCATTGACACGGCCGATGTCCGCGCCACTGCCACGGTCCAACGCGGCTACCGTGACCTCCGCCTTCTGGCCGCCCGCGAGCAGGAGCCAGTCGGCGGGAACGAAGATCGTTCCCAAGTCCACCGGGTGGATCAGGCGATCCGGCCGGGCGATGGCCTCCCCCTCAAACGACGGCGGCCGCCGCACCTCCTGTCGTGCCAGTTCACGAACGCTGCTTTGCGGCGCGGATTGGAAGAGCAGCGCCACCTCCGAAGTCCCCTCCGCCAGGGCAACGCGAGCATCGTAGGGGGGAGCTTGTTCAGCGGTGTGCCTGAACCCGCGCTTGCGTTTCCCCACCCAGGTCAATTCCTGTCTGCCAACTTCCTTGCCGTCGTGATAGCTCACCAGCACGAACTTTCCCGCCCACGGCTCTCGATCAGCAAAGGTGACAAGGGCGTCGGGAGGCTGACCGACACGCTCCAGACCGAATGGCGGCCTCCACGGATGACTCGGCTCGACCGTCAAGACAGGGAGGGGAGCGCTCGACTCCTGCTGCGCATCGGCGGCGTGGGTCGTGCCCAGCGCGTTGAGCCACAGAAGAGCAATGAGTGTCAGGATGCGCGGATGGGTCATGCGGATTTTTGGTAAGCGTCAATAAATTGACCCCGTGGTCGCCGAGCGTCCGAGCCGGTAGAGTCGCCGGATGCCGAGGAAATCATCCCGATCAGCGAAGGCGAGCCGCGTGAAGCGTGCCGAGTGTGAGAGCGTTCAGTTTGTCGAGGTGGAGTTCGCCGCCCCCGTGGTACCGCGACTGGTCATCCAGTTCAGCGACGGCCTTTCCATTCTCGTCGAGAACGAGCGCAGTGTGCCTCTTGCTGCCGCATTCATCTCCGAGTTCCGACGCACGCGGAAAGGAGGTGCGCGATGATCGGCCTTGGCAAGGCAGCTCTCAAAATCTATGTCGCTCTCGAGCCCTGCGACATGCGCAAGTCCTTCAACGGGCTCTTTGCCGCGGCGAGCCAGCAACTGGGCGACGGTCGCCTCGGTACCGACATGCTTTTCGTCTTCATCAACAAACGGAAGGATCGTATCAAGATGCTCTACTTCGATGGGACCGGGCTGTGGGTCGCGGCAAAGCGTTTGGAGAAAGGCACCTTCAGTTGGCCAACCGCGGAGCAGGGGCAAACCAGGCTGCGCCTGCGGCCCGAGGCCCTGCAGATGCTCCTCGACGGTGTCGATCTGCGGGGTGCGACACTTCGCCCCTGGTATGAGGGGCCAAAATCCTGAACAAAATATTCCTCTCGCGCGACTGCGGACTTGCCATTGAGTCGGTGCTTGTTAGTGTCTCTTCGCAATGGCCGAAGACCTGGAAGCGCTGGTGAAAAAACTCCTCGAACGAGTCGATCGTCTCGAGGCGGAACTAGCCGCCGCCAAACGCGAACTCGCCCGAAAGGACCAGATCATCGCAGCGCTTCAGCACCGGCTCTTCGGGAGCAAGTCGGAGCGCTACCATCCCGATCAGGAGCAACTCGACTTCGGGGAGGATGTGTTGGGAAAGTTCGAGCCGTCCTCTTCGAACCCGACAAACGAAAAGGACGAGGCAGCCGGGGCAAAGGCGGGAGGCGCTGAGCGTCGGAGCAAGCGTGACTTGCTCCCTCAGTGTCTCCGCGTCGAGGTGGTGAAGGTCATCATCCCCGACGAAGTCCTCGCCAATCCGGACGCCTTCATCGAGATTGGAGAACTCCACCACGACGAGCTCGCCGTTCAGAAAGCGGAGTTGTACTGGCTGCGTCAGATCCGCAAGAAGTACAAGGTCCGTGACGATCGCGAGGCGGCACCCGTTGTGTCTCCCGCCCCGCTTCCGAGCGTGCCGGGAACCCTGTGCGACCCCGGCCTGCTGGCGATGATCCTCGCCGACAAATATGTCTACCATGATCCGCACTACCGGCAGTCGGCTCGGTTCCTCCACCGCTTCGGAGCCGAGTTGAGCCGGCAAACACTCAACACCTGGACCCATGCCGCAGTGAGGCATCTCGAACCCCTGCGCGCCGCGATCACCAACGAACTGCGCCTCGCCGAAGTCATCCAGATCGATGAAACGCCGATGTTCTATCTCTCGCCCGGCGAAGGCCGAACCGCCCGAGGTTACATGTGGTGCTATCGCGATCCATCGACCGGGACAGTGGCTTTTGACTGGCGACGGGGACGCGGGCACGAGAGCATGATTGAGTTCCTCGGTCTCGATGACGAGACAGTGGACTGCCTCGTGAGACTTATCCAGTGCGACGGCTACAGTGCCTACGAAGCGATCGGAAACCGGTATCGAGAAATCCTGCTCGGCGCCTGCCTCGCCCATATCCGGCGGAAGTTTTATGATGCCCGGAGCGAATCGCCGGAGCCTGTCGAAACGATCCTCGCGCTGATCCGCAAGCTCTACGCCATCGAATCGCGAATGCGGGCCGGACCGCATACTGATGCCTGTCGCATCCTGATCCGCTCGGGTCATGCCCGACCACTTTTGAAGAAACTTAAAGACAAGATCATCCTCGAACACGGCAGATATCTCCCCAAAGGCAATCTGGGCGAGGCGCTCACCTACGCCCTGGGCCAATGGGAGCAGCTTGAGCGCTATCTTCTTGAGGAGCGTCTCGACATCGACAACAACGCGGTGGAAAACCTGATCCGTCCGCTGAAGCTTGGACTGAAAAACTGGCTCTTCATCGGCAATGCGGAAGCGGGGCCTGCAAGCGCGTTGCTCTACACCCTCGTGGCGAACTGCCGGGAACAGAAAATTGATCCCGAGCGCTACTTTGAAGAAGCCCTGCGTAGGATGCCGGTCAACGCGACTGTTGAGGAGGCAGCAGAACTCACCCCGGCAAAGCTGGCCTCGCTGATCCGCGAGTTACAGCCACTCCCGGCCTACCGCGACAAGCGGTCAAAAGTCGCTGCGCAAAAGGCCGCTGCCTGACCGAGGATCTTGCGACTGTGGCAAGGAGGCCAATTTATTGACGCTTACCCATTTTTTCCTGATCACTCCCGCGGAGAACCTAATTCAAATCGAAGCTCGCCGAGGAAGAACGCCTGGAGGGTCTTCGACAGCGTGGTGCAGGACTAAAGATCGTCATGCCTGATTGAATCCGAAGACATCCCAGCTAAAGAAAACCCGCCCCGTAACATGGCGGCGAGTTTTCCCGGACCGGACCTCCTTCACGCATTCGGGAGTGTCGGTCGCTGCGGTCACGTTTCGGACGGGGCCGCTTTTGGTTGTGGTGGGAGAGGTTGCTGCCGGGAACGACGTGTCCGGGCTCGCCTGATACAATCGCGGACGGCTTCAGTGGGGTAGTATTCACCGTCGGCGATCAGACCTGCCTCGTATCGGCGGCAGGCCTCGGAGGCGAGGGGCAGGGAGTCGGAGACTTCCGCTGGCCAGACTGTGGCATCGTCCGGATGAAGCCCGAGATGGAGCCAGAAGAAACTCCACCAGGGGACGAGAATCTCCTCGTTGGTCAGATCGGCGAGTTGCCCGACGCTGATGCCACGAACTCGCAGAAGACGCCGCGTTGCTTCGGCTTCATCCTTGGGGATGAGAGTTCCAACATCCGGTTCCCGGTCCTCACTCATTGTCTGGACCTCCTCGTCCCCGGCGCCGATGCCGATGCACACCTTGCTCGGCCGTTCGCCCAGTGGCGGATCCGCTCGATCGACTCGCTCATAGTGGTGGCGAGGGGAACGGACTCACCCAGCACTTCCCCGAGATCGAGTTCGGTGGGCTCGCGATCTTCGGTGAACCCGCGGTGGAGGGCCTCGACGAAGGTGGCCTCGATCTCGGCTCCTGTGTGCAGTTCGCTGGCGCGGGCGAGGACGACGGTATCGTAGTCGGTTTTATCACGACCGAACTTCTCGATGACGATGTCCCAGATGGCGGCGCGCTCCCGGGTGTCGGGCAGGTCCACAAACCAGAGTTCATCCCAGCGCCCCTTGCGGAGCATCTCGGGCGGCAGCTTGCTGACATCGTTGGCGGTGGCGACAACAAAGACCGGATGGGTCTTGTCCTGCAACCAGTTGAGCATCGTGCCGAAGACACGACTACTCGTGCCTCCGTCGGAACCACCGGAACTGCCAGTTCCGCCGAAGCCCTTCTCGATCTCGTCGATCCAGAGGACACAGGGACTGATGGCCTCGGCGGTCTGGATGACGGCGCGGAGGTTGGCCTCGGACTGGCCCACGAGGGACCCGAAGAGCTTGCCTGCGTCGAGCTTGAGCAGGGGCACACCGAAGACACTGGCGGTGGCTTTGGCGGTGAGGCTCTTTCCGGTGCCGGGAACCCCCAGCACGAGCATGCCTTTGGGCAGCGGAAGGCCGTAGTCGCGAGCCCGTTTCGTGAACGCCTCGCGGCGCTGGAGGAGCCAGCCTTTGAGCCGGTCGAGACCACCGATGGAGTCGAGCGACTCTGTCGGGGTGATGACCTCAAGTAGCCCGCCTTTCTTGAGTGCCTGCGCCTTTTCACGAGCGACGATGGCCGGGGTGATGGTCTCGGATTCGATCAGCGACAGAGCGAAGGCATTTTCCGCTTCCAGAGTGGTGAGTCCACCGGCCGCGGCGAGGGCTGCTTCCCGGAGGGCAGGAGTGAGATCGCGATGACCGGTGAGTCCGGCGGACTCGATGATGCCCGCGAGGACGAGATCGAGTTCCGCAGGATCGGGCAGGGCCAGGTCGAGTCGGGTGATCTCGCGCTCCAACTCAGCAGGGAGAGCCTTCCACACTCCGAGGAGGATGAGGAGCTTGCCGGTGCTGCGGGCGTTGCGCAGGGTGTCCCGCAGCTTGCGATGCAGGACGGGATCTTTGTCCTCGAGGAACGCGCCGAAATCCCGCAAAAGGATGAGGGCATCGTCTTGGAGGTCAAGGATCTGGTCAAGGGCCATGGCCGGATCGAGACAGGGCTGGATCGTGCCCAAGGTCGTGTCGACAAATCCCTCGGTCGCACTCCAGGCATGGAGGGGACGCTGGAGTTCATCGGCGGCGGCTTTGACAATGGCCTCGGCACGCGCCTCTTCGGCGGTGCACAAAAAAAGGCCGGCATGACCGGCCCGCGCATAACGGATGATTTGATGCTTCATGGAATCAGGGGTTCGGGGTGGATGGGTGGGATTGATTGAAGTGCTGGCGCTCCCAGCGGAGGCAGGCTTCGCGGGAGGGGTCGCTGTGGACCCGGCTCCCGGTGAAGTCGAAGACCTCCCACTGCTGGGTGGTCTCGTTGAACTCGATCTCGGAGGCACGGACGATCTCGAGAGAACCGATCTCACGGAGATCGATCAACTCGGTGTAGAGTCCGGCTCCGGTGCCGTCAGGGTTGAAGTGGATCACTTCGGGGAGGGGGGTGGTGATCATGATTGCTATGATTGTTGTTCTTGCTGGTTGGATTGTTGGCTGGTGTTTTTGCGGTAGTAGTCGCGGCTGCGCTGCTTCCGCCCGACGGTGCCGAGTGACGTTTCAAGGAAGCGGGTGGCCTCCTCGCAACTGCTCCCGGTGTAGCCCACGGCGTCGATGGTGATGGCGCCCTCGGGGCTGATCCAGACGTCGATTCGTTCTTTCGATTTCATAGGAAGTCGGTGGATTTGAATGGCGATCAGGCGGCGAGGCTGAGCCGGATGGATCCGTCGGTCTCCTGGTGACGGGTGACACGGAGGCGTTTCTTGTTGGCTTCACGGATGGTCTTGTGGACGCCGTAGAGCTGGAGGAGTCGGCCGTAGTTGACGCCGACTTCGCGTTCGACGTGGCCGTTCCACCAGTCGGTGGCGAGTTCGTAGGAGTCAGATCCGTCCACACGATTGGCGGCGATGTCGTAGGGACCTTTGAGGCGGACGACGAGTTCACCTTGGCGGGTGCTGTTGGCGAAGCCGCGGGCCTCGGTGTTGCGGAGCAGCTCGACACCGAGTTCGGTGCAGGCGGCTTCGAGGGCTTCGACATCGCGGATCTGGGTTTGGATGGTGGTGAAGTGGGACATGGTATTGGTAGGGTTTGAGGTGTTGAGGTTTTTAGGGATTGAGGTTGGATTCGGAAAAGGGGGTGAACAGGGTCGGGGATGGGACCCGACCCTGTTGTGTGTGGCGTTGGTGTGTCGGTCAGGATGCCTCAGCCGGCGAGTTGCAACTTCCTGCGGCCCATCTGGCCGAAGCGCTCGACGAGGGCGCGGGCATCCTGACTGGCCAGTTCACGGGCCTGGTCGCGGAGCTGGCTGAGGCCGCTTTCGAGGTTGCGGGAAGCGGTGAGGCTGTTGCGATAGTCCTCAGCATTGCGCCCGAGCAGTTCGCTGCGGACACGGTCGAGCTGCTGCTCCATCTCCTTGTCGCCGGCGAAGTTGAGCTGCTTGAAGTCGTCGATAAACTTCACGAGCCGGTTGAGGGTCTTTTGATGGACGCCGTCCGTTTTTCCGGAGCGCATGCTGGCGAGCATCTCGTCGCAGAGCTGGGCGGTCTGATGGCGCAACTCGATGACACACTCGCCAACGAAACCCTCGACCCCATCCCGGATCTGCCGGGCGGCGGAAGCGGCGGCCTCGTGACGGGCGAGTCGGACTTCCTGTTGCTCGGCGAAGCTGACCAGCTCTATTCCGAGGGACTCGGGCACGGCGATCTGGAAAAGATGCACGTCGAAGCAAAACCGCCGTTCGAGCTGTTCCCGGTGCGGGAAAGAACTTTGGATCTGCGAAAACAGCCGTTCTCCTTCCTCGTAGGTTTTCGCAATTTGGCGGGTCGCGTCGCGCCATTCGTCGAGGGCGCGGGAACGGAGTTCGCGGTAATCGTCGAGGAAGCGATCCCGGCTTTCGCGAAAACAGACGTTTTGCGCATTCAGCCCTTCCTGCACTTCGACCAGTTTGGCGTTGGGCAGGAAGTGCCCTATGCCGCCGAGGAACGGAAAGGTGTTTTTCTCGATGAGGGCATGGGTGCGGCTCTCGACGAGGGCGAGGCTGGCGAGAGCCTCCTTGGGGAGAAGGCGCTTGTGGCCGAGGCTCATGAGCCGCTCGCTGACCTGGTCGGGTTCGAGACCGAGATCGGCGGGACTGAGCTTCTTGTGGAAGCGGGGGTAACGGACGCTGGCGTTGATGAGGACACCTTCGCGGGTGAGGACGGAGAGGAGATCGTTGTTCGGATTCATGGTGAGTGTTGGGGTTCAGGGATTGAGGTTTTGAGGAGGTGAGGATTTTGAAAGTGAAAGGCCCGGGCTCCGTGTCTGTGAGGACAGGGAACCCGGGCCGGGGGTTGTGGGTTGGTTGGGGGTGTTTTGTCAGGCGGCCTTGCCGTCTTTGGTCTCGTTGCCTTCCTTTCGCCGGGAGCGCTTCAGCTTCTGAAGCAGGCCACGGAAGCCACGCAGTTCACGTTTGGTTTCGGAACGCTGGGTGCGGGCGCTGTGCAGGGAACGGCGCACGCCCTTCAGCGTTCGTCTCGCCGTGAGGAGGGCCTCGTCGGCTTCGGCGACCTGATGGCGGGCCTCGGCGAGAGGATCCTTGTTCGGGACCTTCTTCGTGGGCTCGGGTGTCGGCGGCTTTTGCGGCATGAGTGTGGCGGGAGCGACGGGTTTCGGCACAGGAGCTGGCGGTGAGGCGAACTGCTCCACCGCCGGCACGAGCCTGGGTCGCTCGATCCGATCCGGAGCGATAGCACGCACCGGCATGACGATCATGAGATCTCCGCCCCGGCTGAACTGCAAGGGACTCACCGAGTCGCCCGTCGAGATACGATGAAGCCCGAAGGACATCGCCTTGATTAAGTAGTCTCGATCCAAGAAGATAGTCACATCAGGCCCCTTCATCTCGCAGCGATCCACAGGATGAAGGATCCAGGGTTCGTCGTTTTCGGCACGGGCGAGCAGGCCGAAGCGGCCCTTCTCGAAGTGCAGGCCGACGGGACGGTTGGCGAGCTGTTTGCCGGGGAGCCGGGGCAACAATCGCGTCACCGCCTCGAGGGCGGAATCGCTCAAGGTCACCGTGGTCATGAACTGCGCCGGGCCCGGAATAACCTGACGGTAGTTCGGATAGGGACCGTCGAGGAGACGACCCGTCACCGACCAGGCCTGACCTTCCATGCGGAAGACTTCGGCACGATGTTTGTCCTTACCGAGACGCAGGGTCCACGGCCGGGAGTCGGCGAGCGGTTTCCACTTCCAGAGCGGATGATCGGGCAGTATGACGGACTGCTTCAGAGGCAGGTGCATGGAGTTGCTCGAGAACAGTGCCCTGCCATTGGTCCCGACGATGCGGTGAGCCTTGGGTCCGGTGCCGCTCACGTCGAAGCAGGCACTACGCAGGACCCCACGGGTGGGATCGTTGGAAGCACAGGCGAAGGCACGTAGGACACTGGTGACAACGGGCTCCGGGAGAGTCAGGCCCGGGGTGCGGACCTGGGGGATCTCGGGGAACTCGCCAACGGGCGGGGCCTTGATGGACGGACCGAGACCGACGACTTCGTCGGAGCGCAGGCCGGCGAGGAGTTCGCGCAGGCGAGCCATTGGCAGGAGGAAGGGCGAGAGACCTTTCTCCACCGTGGCCGGGAGTTCGACGCTGAGGGCCAGGTCCAGATCGGTGGTGGTGAGACGCAGGAGCTGTGGCCCCGCCGCCTCCACCTTCACACAGCCGAGAACGGCGAGCGAAGGGGTGCGGGGGATGAGTTTGCCGAGTCCGGGCAGCGCCGCCTTCAAGTCGGAGGCGCGCACGGTGGCGGGAGGATGTTTGGTGATCATGTCAGGGTGATGAGTTCAGAGATTGAGGTGTTGAGGGTTTGAGGACATTCACTGGTAGTATTCCTCGTTTGGATATCCGCCCCGTTGGGGCAGGCGCTTGCGACGGAAACGGCGGTAGAGCACGTAGCCGAGGTAGAGCACACCAAGGGTGATGGCGACGGGGGGCAGACCGGTGACGAGCGTGAAGACATCGCCGAAGATTTCGCCGACCCAATGACTGGATCGGGCGAGCTGCTCAAGGACCCGGGTGACCGGGGGCAGGAGGAGCAGTCCGGCGCTGGCGAGCACGATAGAGACGATCAGGTTGAAGCGCAGCCAAGCCCGCAGCCAGCCGCTCTCGCTGAGCCAGAACTCAAGGCGGGCGATCCACCAGCCAACGACCTCGGCCCCGCGCTCCATCCCGCTGTCCGGGGTAAGCTCGAGGTTAGGGATGGGCCGCTCGATCCGCTCCTGTTTCCAGAGGCACTGCAGGTCCTTGTAGTCGGGGAGTTGGTCGAAGGATTTCATGCGGTGGGTTTGTTGGGGTTGTCGAGGTTCCGGGAGTCGTCGTTGTTCGCCGCTCCTCCGAAATAGCGGGTGTGGTCGCGCCGCGCCCGGGAACCGAGCGCCGCTCCGCCGACGAGGGCGAAGCCCGCGAGCACGAAGAAGACCGCGGCGAGGGCCTGCCAGAAGACGACTCCGCCGAGACCGTTTTCGAGTTCGTTGAAGCGGCTCTCGAGTTTCTCGATGGCCGCGGCGTTTTCTTTGGCCCGGGAGCCGAAGTCGGGAGCGGAACAGCTCACTGAGCTGAGTAGGAGGATGCCGAGCACAAGGGTCACGGCGAGGCGGGTGATTCGGGACATGGGATGGGTGTTCATATTCATGAGGGTTCGTCGTTCTTAGTTTTTGGTTAGGGATGGTGGTTATTTTGGATGGAAAGGAAGAAGGCCGGTCCGCGCGACTGGAGCAGACCGACCTTCCGGGGTGGTTGGTTGTTGGGGTGGTTATTGAGGGAGTTATTCACATGCCGGAGCGTTTCCGACAGAGGGAGAGGTGATCGCACCACGAGCAGTGCTGGCCCGGTGATGGAACCCAGGCTTCGCGGGCAATGCCTTCGAGGTAGTCGTCGATGAGGAAGAACAGCTCGCTCTCCATCGCCGCCGACATGGGGCCGTAGGTGGAGATGATCACCTTCGGCACTTTTGTTTTGATGAGGTGATGCAGTTCGAAGCCCGTTTCCCGTTCACCTGTGGCACTGCGGTAAAGCAGGGCATAACAGGATAACTGGGTGGCATGCTGATGTTCGGCCATGCCTTCACTGGGACTGCGAGCCGCCGACTTGTAATCCACGATGCGACCACCGGGCCTCACGAGATCGATGATGCCGTAGAGCGGCGGGATGCCGGCACCCAGACTGCATTCGACCTGCACCTCGACACCCTCGGGTCTTTCGTCCGGGGCGACGGGGCATTGGGCGAAATAGGTCTCTAACATGGCCCAAGCCTGTGCCTTGGCCGTGACTTCATCGTCGGGGGTTTTCCAGGGGATGAACTCGGCTGCACTGTCACGCTCCCAGCTTTCGATCAGAGCGCCGTGAAGCTGCTCTGGCGAAAGCGGTTCATCCTTCCATTTGGCCCAGTTCCAGAGGCGCAGTACCTCGTGGATCTGACGACCGATGAAGAGCGCCGGGGCCGTGGGGACAGTGAGGCGCTCGACGTAACGGTAGTAGAATTGTCGCCGGCAGGTCTGCCAGCACTTCAGGCGCGAGGCGCTGAGGTAACGAAGCAGGTCGGGCTCGGACCGATCGACGGGTTTGCCCGTCCCCGGATCGGGGAGCAGGCGGATCGCGGTGGGTGAGGATGAATCGACAATGCAATGGGCAGTGCTCATGCACCACCTCCGTTCCGGTGGGGCGCGGGTCTGGCTTGGCCATTCCCGTTCCCGTGGCGGGGAGTATGGGTGGATCCGCTGCCGTTCGTTCCGTTGCCATTGCCAGCGTTTCCGCCGTGGCGTCCTTCGCGCTGTCGGCGGGTCCCCGCCTCGGCGAGGAGGTCGCTGATGAGCCCGCTCGCACCCAGCTTGTTGAGCTGGTGCGCAGGCCGACGGAAGAGCCGTTCCGAACGCTTGTCCAGAGACGCGTCATCGAGGTTGAGTTCGGTGGCGAGTCCGATGATGAGTTCGCGCTGACGGTCGGAGCATTGCCACACGGGATCGGCGTCCGGGTGGTGGCCGTTGATCTTCTGTCCGTTGCCGTTGCCATGGGATTGACCGTTGGCATGGACGGAGCTCGCGGACTTGTCACCGTAGTCGTCGCCGGGAACGAACCCGGTTTGCTGGATCTCGCGATCCACGGAATCCTGGAGCAGGTCGTAGAGGCGGGCTGCCTCGTCGTGAACCTGGGTGAGGTCGGTCAGTTCGGTTTCGCAGGAGACGCTGAATTGGTGGGAGCTGTAGCCGGGGAGGCCCAGCCGTTTGGCGTAATTGGCGATAAGTTTGATTGCCATGATCGTAGGTTTGGGTTCGTGGTTGGTTTTGCGAAAACGGCCGAATTACGAAAAAGCCCGATCTCGCAAAGAGACCGGGCTTCGAAAATCGGGCCGCAGCTGGTTGGTTCGATCAGCGGGAATGCTGATTCCTGTTTTGTGGTGGCGCCGTCAGTTCGGGCCAGTCCAGTGACGCTTGTGTCCACCCTGGGGTTCCCCGTAGAGATTCCTCGAGCAGACGATCCACGAGCTTCGTCATCGGAATGCGGTGACGTTTCGCTTCATGGAAGAGCGCCGCGACGACCGGTCGCGAGATGACGGGCACGTAGTGGGTAGGTCGTGCCATCAAACTTATATGCCGCGGGAAGGGAGGTTATTGCGCCGTGGAGGACGAATCACATGGGGGCAAGCAATGACAGCGCCAAGACCGAATTATTGAGGGTCCCGGATTCTATCCGGCCTCTTCCCGTCCAGATTTCGCCTTCTCGATGGCTTCCTCAATCAGGCTTTGATAGTACCTCGCCCTAACTCCATTATATTCTTTGCCGTCCCAGTGCGCAAATGTGGCTGCCTTCACTTTCGTTCCACCCACAAGGAGTTGCACCTCAAATGGCTCACTCTCGTTCGTCCTCCAACTTAAAAAAGCAGCCACGAAAAGCGAAATAACCATAAAATCGTTCGAGCTACCCCCGAACCACGCCACCAGGGGAACAGCAAGGAAGCTCATCGAAATAAGCCAGTGCACGACGGGATTGAATTTTCGCTGAGAGAACACCCCGTCTATTCGATCTATCTCGAAGGATCCTCGCTCAACATGGATCCGTCCTCCTTCGACAGTCGGATTGCAGACCCACCCGAGAAGTGGGTCCTGTTTTTCTTTAAGGATGTTCCCCATGGAGAACCTATTTTCCCGATTTTCGCGCCAGAGTCAAGTTCCCGAAGGGGAACGTGAATGTCGCGCCGCTACAGAAATTGCATCGGTCCTCGGGTCCGAGAGCTTCGCATGAGCAAGTCCTTGACCCAGGACCAGTTCGGCGCCCGCCTCCAGCTGGCCGGGCTCCACACCCTCGACCGCGTCGGCGTGGCCAAGATCGAGTCCCAGCTTCGCAGCGTTTTCGACTTCGAACTCGCGATTATAGCCCGTGAACTGGGAGTTGATCCGACCAAGCTTCTACCGTCAGAACGGGCATTGAGAGAAGATCTGGATGACTTGATCTCTGGCAGGAGATGAGACGATCCATGTCTGTGGAGTGAGAACTATTCCTGAGCGTTCACGCGGCCGTGTAGATCGAGTGACATTCGGCTGCCGACAATTTTCGTTTCTTCAACAATGATTCAGCGATCCGATCGAGCTTGTTTCTCCAGGCAGACATCTCGAAGGTAAACGCCATCCGCCAGAAGAGGGCCTCCATGTAGGCATGCGCTGCCCGGTTCCCAGTTGCTTCAGCTTCGTCTTCGACCCAAAAGAGCCGTTCAAGGAACTCCATGCAGCCAGCGTAGTCGCCGCTCCACTCTTCTCTTCCTGTACCGTGTTCGTCGCGGCGCCCATCAAGGACGTAGGTTGCCGCCTCGCCAGCCAGTAGGATTGACATTCGGGCTTCAAGTTCGCGCTGAGTCATCCCGCAGGCCTCCTCGTTCATTTCGTCATCTAACGTGAAATCGAACAGGTCGGGTTGAATCCCTCTACCCGATGGGATCAATTTCACGTGTCCGGCCGAACCCTCCTCACGGTCGGGTTCAATCGTGACATATTCGAATTGCAGGTCGACGACGGACCGAAAGTAGAAGTGGGCAACTACATGGCCAGCTTCGTGATAAGCTACTCTGCGATCTCGTTCCTCCATGAAACAAATCATTCCCCTTTGAGAACTCGGTTCAAGGAGAAAACTCATGCCGCGAACTGATACAGCCCCCCGCCCCTCAGCTCCACCAACCGTCTTCCCATCAGGGTCGCGATCAGCTGGTCCCTTTCCGTTTTCCTCATGCTCTGAAAGGACCGGCCCAACTTCGACGGACTGAGCCCCGGGCGCTCGCAGACGCGGAAGTAGACGTTCCTCTCCCGGTCCGACATTCCCTCTGTGTCCGGCACCTCGCTCGGGGCAATCGGCAGAATCTTCGTCAGTGTTTTCAGATGCCGAATGTGAAGCCGCTTGGCCAGCTCCAGTCCCATGAAGACGGCCGCCTCATCGGGCTCCGGCTTCTTGTCCAAAATGGTTAACAGGAGAGCGAAGCGAAGGGCGTGTTCCGCCACGCGGGCCGGACGTGCCAGAGACCGTGTCTCGAACTTTGCCTCCCAGGCTTGGGCCTTCGTGAGAAACTTGCGCAATGGCCGGAAGGTGGCGTCGTCGCGTACGGAGAAAGTAGTGGGACGCCGCATGGCACAGTGACGCATCACGAAGAGTTCGAAGCACCGGCGGTGGATCTCGCCGGGGGACATGCCATCTACCTCAAGCCTCGCGGCTCCCGGGGTGGCAGACTCCAGCATCAGGAAAGGCATCCCGGCAAACCAGGGATTCTGTTCGATGAACCGACGGGCCTCGTGATGATCCACCTGCCAGAAGAAGGAGGGTGCCGCACCGGACACTTCCCCGGCCCGCGGTGGCATCGGCGTGCTTGAGCATAGGGCCTGCTCAAGCCGGAACCTCTCGTCGGATGACAGCAGTCGAAACGCGCGACTCAGGCCCGTGGGAGGGGCGGTGAGCAGGACATGGTGGTCGAAGGGCTCCCGCAGGAACGGTGCTGCCAGAGAGGAGGTGGTGATCCGCTCCGCGACTTTGTCCGCATATACCGACTTTGCCGTTTCCATCGTTTGGGCGATTCGGTCCTCCTCGGGGTGGCCGGGAGCGGCCTCCGCGTCCTTGTCGGGATTCTTGTTCCGCGAGAGGTTCACATTGGAGAACGCCCGCATCGTACCCTCGAAGTCATCAACGAGGAACCGGGTTGGGATCCGGCACCAGATCGCGTCTGTCTCGGGTGTCACCAGAAGCAGGGAGAACGGCGGCCGGATCTTCCCCAGGGCGCTGTCGATCTCGAACGCACCCCCGATCGAATGCGAGAAACCGGCCAGCAGGGAGGCGAAGGCGATCTCGTGGTCGATCTGGAACTCGGTCGCAAACTGATCAACGAGTTCGTAGATGCCCAGGATGCGGAACGCCCCGATCCCCGTCACCGACTCATCGGGTGCGAGGAAATTCGGAATCTGGATTGGGGTGCGCATCCATTACCGAGTGTTCCCCGACTTTCCATTTTCGCCAGCGAGAAACGCTCTGGCCAGCCGAGAAAAACGGCGCGCCCTGTAACCATCAGAGCCTGCTCTCCAACTCCTCTGCCTGGTTGCTCATGCAATCATGACAAGCCGGTTGATTCGACTGGAGTGAATAGATCAAGCATGACTTGAACGATCAGGACTGGATTAATCAAATGAGCTGCCCCCCGGGTTGCTCGAGTGAGGAACGATGACGGCGAATGCCAGCGCGACCTTCCATCGGCAACTTCTGCTGCGAACGTCCGATCGGGGATGCGGACCAAGCAGGCGGGAGAGGGCGAGGAGGCTCGGTCGAGCGTGTCAGTTTGTCAGTGCTTTATTCAAACAATGGGGAACTCCCGGCGATCGTCGAAATTCGCGAGTATCCCCAAATTCCCCGGGGCTCTCTTACTGCGGCTGTTTGCCGCAAATGGGCTGCGAACTGCAGCAATTCGACGGGGAGCCTGGGGTGAGGGCGATGAATCCGCGACGACGGCAGCGATTTCGGTGGGCGAGAATCCCAAGTCGCCCTGGAGGACTTTGGTCTACGACACCTACCACCCCGATTCGGTCGAATTTGTCAGTGCGGACATTGCGAGAAACAGTCGTCGGCCCTGACACTCAGGAGGCGACATGATCTCGTTAATTCGCTCCCAGACTTGCCAACTCGGTGCGCCCCAGATCGGAGACCTGATACAGGCCCTTCTCCACCTCCTGGACGCGCTCCGTCTCGATCAGGTATTCGAAGGTGGGGCGGTGGAGGGAGACGTTCTGGTCGGGGTATTTCCGATACAGCTCACGGAACCGGCACGGCTCGTTTTGGAGCAACTTGCGAAGCATGCGCAGGGCCTCCTCTTCGTTGGACTGCCGCTCGCCGACATTGATGCCGTTCTTCACGATCTGGAGGTGAGCTTTCATCGCCTCTTCCGCGAGATGGATCGCGCACGGAATGAGCTCACTATATTCGCGGGTGCGGCAGAGCTGCTTGCTCACGTCGCCGGTTCCCCCGGAGGCCCAGTTGGCCCGATATTCGCGAGTCTGGCAGAGTTGCTCGAGCGCCCACAGCATGGTGGCGGGGAGATGGACGAAATGCGCTGCATAGGGTTTCAGGCGTGGCTCGACTTCGCCGATTTGCGATTGGAACTTGCGCTGCTCATGAAAGAACTGCGCGGCGGCCTCACCTTTGAGGATGGGATTGATTCCGGGGGCGTCGATCCGTCGCAGGCGCAGCACACCCTTCACGGTCCTTCTATACTTGTAGTAGCCCTCCCGGATCGCTTCCTCATCGCACGGTTTTTCCATGTCTTCCTCCCGGCGGGTAGGATCCACTACCAGGGTCCGGGAGAGGAGGCGGCTTCCATCGTTGCGGTTCATCCACCCGGCGAGGCTATGGCGATCGGTGATCGAGAACAGGATGCCACGCCCCGGCCTCCCACCACCTCCACTCACTGCCCGGGTGCTCCGGCCGGAGAGCAGTCTCTCGATGACCTCGGCGGCCTTGTGACGAGGCTTTCCGAAGACGCCGGCGAGGAGGCATCCGTCCGAGTCCAGGACCAGTGGCGATTGGTGGTCGACCTGGTCCATTCCCCGGAGAAGCATCTGCGACTCAGGGTTCTCCAGCAGCACGAGCGGTTCGCGTAGACAGCGCGCCTCGTTGTATTTGAGCATCGTCTCGTAGTCGACCTTGGCGAAAGGACATGCAGATGCATAGAATGCTTCGTCCTCCCGTTGCTCCCGTGTCTTCGCGTGCTCTCGGAGGATTTCTTCGTAGCGATCGACGGGATGACAGGTAGAGACCATCTGCATGGACTTTCCGGCCTGCCCGGTCGCGTGTTTCTGCTCCGCCTCGGCAAGATCGGACTCGACCACGGCGCGGCGATTCCCGTAGTCCGTGTGATGGGGATCGGCCAGCGAGTTGGCAAGGCGATCCCGCAGCTTGGGCTCGACCCGGCGCGAATAGTCGATGAGGTCTTCCTGAAGGAATCGCAGCGGTGCGAAGAGCAGCTCGGTCAACCGTGCTTGTTCCGTGGAGTCGCCGCCGACGCTGATCATGCTCGCTCCGATCGGTTGAACTTCTTCCCCGAGGCAGACGAGACCTCCTCGTGGCCCTGTCAGAGCCGCCAGAAAGTTGGCGGCCTGCACTGCCGCCTGAACTTTCGTGGTCCCCGAGAGTGCCGCAAGAGCGGCAACGGCATCTCCAAAATCGTGATCCTCTTTCATGGTAAGCCGGGTGTTATTCCCCTGCTTCCGAGGGTTCCTGAGATTTTGGAAGCTGCCACAAAAATTGTGGTAGCCGGTCTTGTAGTTGATCTGGTAGTTGGTGGTAGTCGGTCACGAATCACGGGCGTGCCGTCCAGCTACCAAAGGAAGACTCCCGGAGCTGATCCTCCAACATTGAGGACTCAACTCCTGAAGGCGACTTCCATCGCCTCCTGCTCGGATCGACTGATCCCGAGCTCACTTGCCGTTTCGCGCCACCTTGCGACCGCCTGCTTCACCTGGTCGAGGACCCGGTTGGCGTCCCGTGGTTCGAGACGAAAGTACTCCGCCACTTCCCGGGCCACCTCGAAGTCGAGGGAGTTGTCGGTTTCCGTGATGTTTAAGCTCAACCCATATCCATCCGGATCCGCGTTGAGGTCGAATGCCGGAGAAAGTCTCCATCCTCCCGGGGTGAGCAGGAAGCCGTGGTTGCGGAGGTGGTCGTCGGTATTCCGGATCGCGATGGAGAAGACGATCCGCCGCCATAGCTCCCTAAGGTCGAGATCCGGTTCGGCACCTTGTCGGATCAAAAGTTCCGCCAGCTCGAAGTAGCTCGCTCCTCCCGAATGGTCCGCACCGTCGTTGTAGCCGAGCAGGGTCATCGCCGAGGCGAAATGAATTCTCTCCGCTCCCCGGGTGCCGGGAAAGCGGTCGAAGCGTCGAACCAGAAAGGTGTGCTGCCGGCCTCCAAATTGCTCGAGACGAGCCTCGGCCACCTCCAGCCCCGCCAGCTTTGCCAACCGGTGTGCCACCATCTCCCAAGCACCCATGTCGCGCTCGTCATTGCGGCCGGGGAACTTGGCGATCCAGAGCTCCCCCTGCTCATCCCTGACTCCGGCCTTGGGGCGAGCACCACCGAGCGAGGAACCCGGTGCCATGAGCAGGCTCAGCCATTCGCGGTAGTGGGGATCCTCTTCGGCATCGTCACGCTGCAGTTGCCAGCTTGCGTGCTCCAGTTCGCGGAGGGAGGTCCAGGGCGGAGTGACCATGGTGGGGTCGTCACATTGCCAAGCGTCGCCCCTGCTCGTGTCGCGGAAGCGCATGCCACCGACCCGCTGCTCGTCGTGGACACCCAGTAGGAAGTCGATCTCCTGCAATCGGCGCTCCGGTCGACCCTCGGCCCGTGCCCGCATCGCCTCCCGCCGCCGCATGAGAAGCCTTCCCCACCGATCCGGAGACGAATCCATAAACAGCCCGAAGTTGGGGCGATCCCCGGTATCGAGATACTGGGGTCCCTCGTAAAGCTGGAGGTCTGGATCGAGATCGCGAAAGGACTCCCTCCGCAACCACTCGCGGTCATACTCGAAAGCGAAGACCTCCTTGCCCCGGGCCTCGGAAGCTCGGAGGATGCCCATGCGGATCGCTCCACCCAGCTCCCTCCAGTCACCCCACACCTCGACTTCGCGGCTCATGGCTCTTCCTTCCTCCGCTTCGGCGCCCGCTGTCGGGTTTCGGTGAGGCGGGCATCTTCCAGCTTGCGGCCGAGCGGATCAGCCGCGGCGAGCGTGAGGAAGTCCTTCTCCAGCCCCAGCACAACGAGCACCTGAAGCAGGTTACCGGTCGCGACGCTGGAGGAACCACTCTCGAGGCTTTGCAAGGTCGATCGACTAATCCCGGCACGGTCCGCCACCTGCTGGGCACTGAGGCGGCGCCGGAGGCGGGCGAGGCGCAGATTCTCCCCCACCTCGGAGACTATCCGGGCATGTTTCGGTAGCAGTGCTGTCGCCTTCCGCCCCATAGTGAGCTCTATTTCAGGCAAAATTAGCTTTTTTTGATCGGAATAGCAAGCATTATGAGACATGAGTGCCGGAGGATTGCCAGTGGTAGGAGCTATGCTTGATCTTCAGATGTCACTCAATCGAGTCGCCTCTGGATTCGGCCGCCGACAGCTTTCCGAAAGAGTGGCCCGGACCGCCGATGCAGTGCGAGCTATAGCTATTCGAAATGCTCCTCGGGATCGAGGCATGAGCACTACTTCGAGCAAGCGGGGTGTGGGGCCGGAGGCAGCGGGTATTCGAGTCACCGCGATCGTTCGGTGGGAGCTCTGGACTGCGTACCAGTTGGAGAGCTACCTGCCGATGAATTGATGCGTCTCCCAGTCGTCCCAGGTGTGCCCTGCTCCGGCCGCTCCTACGGGCTACGCCCTCGTCGCGCCCGGCAAGGCCACCCTTGGGACCTCCGCAAGGTGGGGTCGTAAACTCCCCCACCTTGCCTCGATGGGAGTGATTTTAGAAGTGGTCTGGTGGATTCTTTAAAGAGCCTGCTGTGATGGATGGAAATGTTCAGGATCTGAAAGGGGCTAAGCTGGTAGCGGAGGAAGGCGATAAAGTAGAGCTGAAAATATGAGCTAATATTCGGATGTTATTAGGAGAGAGGCATGTTCAGCGATTTGGGTCTAAACGGTGAGAGTCGGCACTTGAGCTGGCGAGCTGTCGTGTGGCGGAAAAAATACGGCGGTATCGGGGTGTTACTGAAGTGTCGGCGAACGAAGGAAGTACCTTTTTCGATATCCTCTTGGCCGATGCCACTGCTGCCGGGCGGTTGCATGGTGCGCTGGTTCGAGAGACCGCCCGGGCAGAAGTGGCGGACAGGTGCCGCGTCAATAGCTATGCTGGTGGTCGCGTCTCCAAAAAAAAGGACCCGGACCGCCGAAGCAGCCCGGGTCCCGGGGGAGGGATCAGTCCGCGGACGGCCACTCGCTGATGCGGGACCACCAGTGGTTGAGCCAGCTCAGATGTTCATCCGGGTCCTTGAACCGTTTGAGCATCCACTTCGACCCCAGACTCTTGTCCGGCCAGAGGTGAAGTCGGTCGGTCATGCCGAGTTCTTCGGCGATGATCTCGACCAGATACAGGGCATGCAAGGCGTAATCCGCCCAGCTCTCCCTCGTATCGAAGACATCGGTCTTCACCGTCACCCCGAGGGAGCGGGCATGCTCCTCGATGCGCTTGACGTTTTCCGACCGGATATTGATGGGTTCGTGAAAGACCGTGATGGGGTCCAGCTCACGGATCGCCGTGAGAGTATTGCGAAGGTCCTGTCCCTCCCCGTTAGGGTAGGTAGGCGCCATGGCCACGAAGACGTGTAGGCCAGCTTCCTTTGCTTCGTGCAGCGTTTTCAGGCGCTGGGAAGGTGAAGGGGCGTGCGGCTCGTATATCTTTGCGAGCTTGTTATCGAGCGTCGGCAACGACATGCCGAAGACGAGGCGATCACCGAAGCTTCGATACAGGTCGAAGTCACGGTGTGCCAGGGGGCTTCGGGTCAAAATCCGCACATTTAGCGTGGATTCGTCCCGGATGAGCTCCAGGGATCTGCGAACAAGGTGGGAGGCATGGTCTGCCAGCTTGCGCCGCATCTTGGGATCCGGGTGCCGAAGCACCTGGTAGGGGTCCGTCGTCGAGCAGTAGATCACCGCCCGGTTTCCGTCGGGATTGAGCTCGTCGACGGGCGTGTTTTCCGCCTGCGAGAGAGAACGGAGGAACTGCCCCTCGTCCCAATGGCGCAGGTAGACGTAGTCGCCCCACTGGGAATCCGGATCGTCGACTCCGAGCTTCTCGAGCTTTGGAGAGAGTTTGATCGTGGAAACGCTGGGGACGTAGCAGAATCGGCAGGCATGCGCGCATCCCACTGCGGTGTTGAAGGACCAGTTCGAGAGACTCTTGAACTTGAAGTTGTTCGGCTGGATCGTGGCGCACTTGCCCCAGAATCCAGTCAGTTGCGGTTGCTGCTCATCCGACGTCTTGTCGTCGGGAGCAGGCAGGGAGTTATTTTGATTTTGATTGTTCAATTTTGTTCTTTTTCTGAATTCTCGAAGCCCGTCGATTGAACGGGTTCGACCGAAGCCCTGCGTTCCCTCGGGGAAGGCAGGATGCTCACCGCTATTGCGGTGAAGTGTCGTGTTTGCGAGGGAGCTACCTCTGTAGCGCCTCGACGTCGTGCAACGGCGGTTGTCCGCGATGTGCGGGAGATCGCTGCTGCAAAAGTCGGGGAAATGAACCTCTTCCGGGATCGCGGGGATCGCGAGTCCGGATGACTTCGGGGAAAGAAGAATCGGCGTCAGGAGTTTCATTGGATTGGAAACAATGCGTGTTGAAAAGGGGGTGGTAGAGAAATCGAAGGTTTCGGAGAATCGAGTTCAAGGTTCGGGCTGAAAGTCTACGAGATGCACAATGTTGATCGCCACGTTCCAGCGTTCGCGCAGATACTCCGCTACGAGAGTTCGGTGGCATTCATGGGGTTGGTGCTCGCTGCAAAGCAGGCAGGCTCCATCGAGAAGATCCGGTGCCACCTTCTCCTCGACATGTCGCACGTCCATAAGTTCACGAAAGCGATCGCGGAAGTCGGGCCACAACATGGTCTTCTCATTCTTGTAGGAAGTGAAGAGACGTTGGTCCGGGGCGAGAAAGGGCAGGTGGTGATAGTCGATTCCGCACAACTCCTTTGCGAAGTATTGCAGATTGGGCGACTTCGCGAATCCTGCGATTTGTGAATCGTTCTTGAGGCGGACGTCGATTATTCGATCAATGTCGGCATCACGCATCATTCCAAAGAATTGTTCGGCGGTTTTCTGGGTGAATCCGATGGTGTGGAGTGACAGAGACTTCATGGGGGAATATTTCGTGCTTGGAGTTATCGATTGGCGGCCTCGGTGGAAAAACAGAATCGTGCCGATCTCTCGGTTAGTATATGAGAGCTCTCTTTCCCCCGGCATTCCAACGACCTGGATGCCTGCGGGAGCTCATGGAGGAGGGCAATGAGGGAAGGAATGGGGTGTAGAGAGTGTTCAGGGAAGGAGGTAAGGGTGGTGGTGTGGAGCGGAAAAAATCCGGTTCTATTAGGGTGTTACTAAAGTGTGGTGCTGGGGCTGATGGTGGCACTTGATGACTTCGGCCGAAAACCCCCGGCGGAACAGTCCGCCGGGGGACACGCTCGATACTAGGGGTTCCAGACCGGCATTCCCGGCAGCAGTCCGGTCCTGCTCATGTTCTTGAGCCCTTGGAGAAGTTGCAGACCGACTCCGTATCCGTTCAGGATGTCGGGGTTATCGAGCTGCAACATGGCTGCCCGAAGGTCTGTCTTCCAGTGATGAGCCTTCACAAAACCTCGCTTGCCGAACTCCTTCAGCGCGATCATCTCTTGTCGGGCCCTCTTGGAGAGTCCCTCGTAGAGAAGATCAAGTTCGAGTTGGGCAGAGCACGGTTCGGCATTCATCCAGTCATCTATGTTTGAGAACCCGTCAGGATTCTTCCTTCGATAGTCCTCATGAATCTCCTGGCAGAGGTCCATGATGCGTTTGATCTGAATGAGCTCAAGCTCATCGAATGGTGATTGATAGGTTACAGAATTCATTTTTTGTTTTATTTTTGAGAATCGTCGCACGGCAGCACAGGCACGATGGGCGACTGAGCCGCCGGCGACATTACGTTCATAGACCCGGACTACCACACGGTAGCCTCGCGGTCGTTTCTCGGAAACGCAGTGAAGCTGGGAACCAGCGTCTCGTTTCCGTCAGCGTCGACGTCGACCACGTCGGGGAGCCGATCCTCAGGGAGGTGATCGGCCCAGCGGAATTCATGAAGTTGCAGCCGGTGCTTTCGCACTTTGCTGCTGACATCACGAAAACTCTTCTCAGAGATTCCCTTTGAAGCGCGATACCACGCCAGTGGTTCGACACCTCCCAGTGCCCCCCATGTTTCTGGGAACTGCTGTAGAATCGCCAGGAAGGTCGCCGTCTTCGGACCGAAATCCGGCATTTTCGCGACCTGTTCGAATTCAAGCAAGAGCTCTCGATAAACGCGATAGCACCGCTCAAAGCAGAGTTCGTGAAGCGTCACGGACTCACGATCTGAAAAGCCCAACACTTTAGCGATGGACTTTTTTTCTTTCAGCTGGATCTCGACGCGTACCGAACTACTGCGGTCCGGCCATTTCCCCTTACGGCCACAAACCTCCTTCGGCTTGTCGTACATAACGATCCGGATTTGTTTTCCGTCGAAGACCACCGTGCTCAGCGAGTTGCACTGATGCGGTGGACTTTTCGACGGGCTGCCGGGATGCTCGTTGTAGTAGAGCTTGGTCTCCCGGCGGATTCGTGGATGCCGCGCAAACTGGTGCAAGGCAAGCACCATGCGCGGATCTAGGTGCAGATTCAGCACCAAATCGAGCCGATTTAGCTCGATGTCAGGATTTGCCGTTCTTGGCATCAGCGTTTGAATTATCGTAGCAAACGCCGCTCTCGCTCGATGCAGGTCGGCCGGACTTTTCAGCTGGATTCCGTTCGGTTGCCCGAGGAGTCGGGGAAGCGAGCAAGCCACCCATTCCAGTTTGTTGTCCTTCAGAACTACATGCATTTTTGTCTCTTTGTGGTCTGCCGAGTACGCCCCCACCCATTCCTGGGAATGGGAATGGACGCGACCGGTGAACTTCGATGTCCAGGCGATCAGTTCATTCCGCTGCAAGCGGCTGACCTGATTGCTGTCCAAAGCCACCAACGCTCGACCACCGATGGTGTCTATCATTTGTGTATTTTCTCGTGCAACAGCTCCTTTTTTGGTTGGCGGAACTGAGCTCATGTTTGATGTGATGGCGGAGAAAATCCGGCGGTTTTTGGGTGTTACTTGCGAAAACTCATCGAGGTCACAGCAAGTCACCGAACGGATTTCACCCGTGGCCACGAGAGCTGAAGCAGCGCCTTGCCAAGGACCGTGCGCACCGGTTCCGACCGGAAAGTGCCATTTCGGCACCAGCACGGCTACGCCATCATTTTCGGTCGAACCCCAGGGATCTCTCTCCATGGGATCATCGTGATCAAAGACCACGTTCGTTCTGTCAGCGGGGATTTGTTCCGTGACAGGGGAAGCCGAATGGACCGCTTGTCGCATTCGGAGTTCGTGGATGCCGCAATTCTTGAACTCGTGATCTTCACAAGCCCGAGAGATGCAGATAGTTCGATCCTCACCATGGAAGCCAAGAGAGGTCGAGTTCGTGGGACGACGCTCACCGGCATACGGGGGCGTCTGCAAAGGTTGGAATCCAAAAATGGAGATGAGTCCGGCTGTAAGGAAAGAATACATGAAGGTGCTTGATGAGTTGTTCGCAACGGAGGACTTGCCGAATGGCGTATCGCGCCGCCCAATCGGGGAGGGCTCGTGAAACTGGGATGAGAGGCTTTCGGGGTTTGAGATCATCGAGGTGTGTGCAAGGCTTTTCTGAATTCTTGTTGGTTTGGGAACTCCCCCGGATCGACATTGAGCCGGGAGGAGCCCCGGGGTCTCAGTCCATGCCTGAGACCTCCTCGGTTTCCTCATCGGCCGACGGGGCCGGTGAGTGGGTGGCGGAATGATTCTTGATGTCTTCGACCACTTCCAAGGGGTCGAGAAACACCAGCCTGCCGACACGGTAGTGCCTCAGGATCCCTTTCGAGATCCACTCGCCGATGATCCGTTCGGAAACTCCCAGGTCGTTAGAGACGCGCGAGATTCTGGTTAACTGGATCACCGTTATATCCTGTATAGTTGACTCGAGAATTTGCCGGAACAATGTCCGCTTCGAGCCCCAACTTGAGGAAGTTGACAACAACGGTGGGATCGAGGGCCGACCTATTTTTCGGCCCTGCGACGCATGCCTTCTGTAAGGCATTCGGATGATAGATTTTGATCATCACAATCTGAGACGCCGCCTTTGAGAATTTCCTTAGAGAAAATTCGAAAATTTTTGCGAGAACGTTCCGGAGGGAGCTTTTGGAGGAAGCGATTCCACCGGAAGGTTGGTAAAAGACGCGACAAATGGCAGCCCGTTGAAACGTGCAGCATCACAAATCAGCCGATGGCTCCATTTTTGTAACGATTAAGTAACGATTAGATTGGAAGAATATGGCGGAAATGAGCTAATTTAAGAGCATTTACCGGATATTATCTCATAACTCCCTAATTATCATAGGGTAGATGTGGATTTGTAATCAGCCGGTCGTCGGTTCGAGTCCGACAGTTGGCTTCCATTCATTTTCAATTACTTACAACTTAGGCGGTTCCTCGTCTTCCGGGGCAGTTGTAACACTTGTGTAACACTCTCGAAGTTCTGAGGTTCCCTTGGATCGCTGATTCGGCTGTATGAAGCCCAAGCGAGTGAATGAACGTCAGATGCCGAAACTGTTCTTTTCGTGAGGGAACTCTGGTCACAAACTCTCACGCCAACGTGGAAATTCTCACCACAACGTGACTGCCACGCCGCCTCGAACATGACATCCGGGGGCCGCCACAGCACGTTTACCCCGGAAAGTGGCTTCAACACTCGAACCCCTTACCAGAAGACAGTGGTAACCGTCGGCATGATCTCCAGCCTCGGTCAAAAGAGCACTTTGCTGCAACGCGTGGTCATCTTTCAAGGGCTGGAGCGTCTGCCCTCTAAGTGGCGGATTAGGAGTGCTTTTCTCAGCACTTTATCGGTGTTGCACTCATAAAAAGTTGGCTTCCACACCTACGCGTCTTGTCAGCGACAGCGGTCAATCGCGATGCTTTTCCCGATTTGGAGGAATTATGCACGTCCGCGTGCATAATTGTGATCGTTAAGGGGTTACCTAGTTGTTTTTCTGCTTTCGTGGTCATTTTCAGGCCCAAAGAAGATTCCGTAAGGCGATGATTCGGACTGTTTTCACGATCGAAGCTAAGTCTTCTGACCTTCGAGTAGGTCCATTTGTCAGAAGGTGATTCAGCCAGCATCACTCAAGCTCTTAGCAAGCGCTTCCACCCCGACATTACACGCCTCGCAAAAATCTAGCGTCTCAATGAAATCGAGCCGGCGCTCGCCCATCTCGGCCTTCGACACGTAGCTCTGTGGCTTGCCAAGCTTCTCGGCCAGTTGCACCTGGGTCAGCCCGGCATCAATCCGGATCTGCCGAAGCAGGTCGCGAAAACGTTGATGTCTGGCCGAATACTCCATCGGTGACGACTTTCGCCTGCACCGCCAAGTAACCCATATTGGGATATTTCACTTTACCTTAGTCGCGCCCTGAGTTCATTATCCCCTCGCAATGAACTGAAGGTTAACAATGCCGGGCACTCGATACTACTACGCCGATGACAACTCCCAGCCGGTCGGGCCATTGTCACTCGATGAGATCCGTAAATTTGCAGATGCCGGGGTGGTTCGGCCTGACGTGATGGTTTGCAAAGAGGACGGTAGTGTTTGGAAGCCGCTCACATCCTTCGTCGCACCTCCTCGCACAGCTCCACCTCCCAGAGTAACATCAATTCCGGACTCCATCGAAGGTTCCCGGGATCCAGATCGAGTCGCCAGCGGATTGCATGTCCATCTCAGCCACGCCATCGTGGCCGTCATTCTCTTCTACTTGGTGGACATATCCTCGCGATCCGCGGCAATTGCGAACGCAGGAACCGATCCTAGCAGCACTCGATCAATTTTTGCAGGATTGACTGCCCTCTGGGCAACGGCGGCAGAATTGATTCTGGTCTTCCACATCTGCCGTGCCTTTCCCCGCCACCTCCGATTCGCAACTCCTGCTAAGGCAGCATGGTTCATGATCATTCCGGGGTTCAACATTTACTGGGCTTTCCGCCTTCTGCCCAGTTTCGCAGAGGCAACCATGCAATGGGACAAAGAAGCGCCCCAAACCATCGGCACCAGAAAGCCAGCTCCCGGGTGGCTCCTTCCTATCGCCTACGCAAGCGCAACTCTGGTAGGATTGACGACAGTCATAGTCCTGCTTGAGTTGATCGCGGCAATTCCTCTCACAGAATTCACTTCGATCGTGTGCGCGCTCGACTATGGACTGCGGTTTGCGGTTTACGTCAATGTAGCAAGTGTCGTTCAAGGGATTCTGAGCCCAGATAGAGTGGAAAGACATGTCAGCATGGAGCTATCCGACGACGGAAAAACACCAAAGGTGCTTCAGTGGGGCTGCAATGTGTTGTTGCCCACCATCTTTAGCATTGGAATGGGCATCTTCATGATTTTGAAGATCCTTCAAACCCTGGGTGTTATTGACCTGTAAGATACTTCTCCGATGCCGTTCTACTATCTCAACGATTCCAACCAGCCCGTCGGTCCAATGGACCTCGTAGCAATCAAGAAGCTGGAGAAGGCTGGCTTGGTGGCTCATGACGTGCTCGTCTGCGAGGCCGGAAGGGAGGACTGGGCTCCGCTTTCCGAAAAGATCGAACCCGAACCTCAGCCAGCGTCTCCGCGCCCTCCCCGCACTGCACCTCCCCCTCGCACTACCCGGCAACCTCGTTCCGGTCTTCCTCCGCGTCGATTCTCCGTGCCGTTCACTGATCCAGAGGCACAGTCTTCAGAGCCTTCAGGGTCATCCGCGGCCACCTACCCCGATTGGTTCGCACTCGCATCCATGATCGTTGGGATCACTGCCATTCTCACTATGTGCATCCCGGGGCTTTCGATTCTGCTTGCCGCACCCGCGTTGACACTCGGAATCCTCGCTTATCGACAGGCTATCACACTCAAAAAACCCTTCGCCGTAACCGGGATCGTCACTGCGTCCACAGCGCTGGTCGCCACACTCGGAATCCTGACGCTGGGTCCGGGCGGCGGGCTCTTCGGGAACCCGGCAACCAAGTATGTAGGAAGTTGGCAGAATGACCTTTCCACTCAGTTCATGGCCGCAAAATTGGACCACTCCGTCATGGTCATAATAGACAGAGATGGTCGCTTCACAGAAGTTTCTGGCATTCAGATGGGCGGAGTGAACTACGATACTGGATCGGCAATGAGGGTAGCCAACGGCGAGAAAACAACTGGATATTGGAAATGGGACCGATCCCGTAAAGCCTTGGTGACGCGACACGATGGAGGTAACCCGACCGCCTACATGGATGGCGCTAACAATGACGGCCGCAGCTTTCACAGTGGTCCTTTTGATGGTGGCCCCTCCTCCATGAAATCTGGAGAAGAATTCTGGGTGTTCAAGCCCGATCCAAATGACAGTGATGTGTTGATCGGTGTGCATCCGACTTTGTATCACAATAGGACGATGAGGTTCTACCGACTCAGGTAACCTCCGAGACCTGAGGAAAATGACGCTCCAAGCCACGCAAATCTGACTCCCTTCACCATGACCGCTCCTCGCTACTACTACGCCGACGAACAGAACCAGCCGGTCGGCCCTTTCACCATCGATCATCTGGCAAAGATGGCGGAGCACGGAATGGTCACCAGGTCCACTTTCGTCTGCATTGAGGATGGGAGCGACTGGATTCCTCTTGATCAGGT
>JAGPCC010000171.1 GCA_018058245.1 Verrucomicrobiales bacterium | reverse complement strand
CGGGGACTTCGTTCTTTCGTGCCGACGTCTCTTTCTCCTTGGCGCTTCGCTCCGAACTCCCTTTGGCCGAGGCATTTTCGCGCTTTTCGGTGGTGCCCTCGACAGGAGAGTTCGTCCCAATTTTCGACTCTCCCGACTCGATCTTGCGCTCCAACGCAGAAATCCGTTCCGCTTTCACGGCCAATTCCCGCTGGGCTTCGTGTAGACTCGTCCGAACTCGCTCCAATTCTTTCTGGAGGGACTTTGTCCGCTCACTAGGTGACTCTGCGCCCTGAATCGGAGACGACAAGGAAAAGCAACAGATTGCAGGAAGGAAGACGAAGAGGAGGAGAGGATGTTTCATCCCCAACAGAATGGCAAAATAGCGTGTTAGACTGCAACAAAAAAGGCATACTTTTCAGTATGCCTTCCTATTTTCCCTGAAATGAGAACCACCTCAGGCGGATGCCTGACGAGCTTTCTTGATCATGCTGCGAACGGTCTCCGAAGGCTGCGCGCCTTTTCCAATCCAAGAATCTGCCTTTTCGAGGTCAATTTTGAAATTGTCCTTCTCAAGAAGTGGGTCGTAAGTTCCGATTTGCTCAATGAACGCACCCTCACGTCTCGCGCGACCGTCGGCCACAATGATACGGTAGTATGGACGATCCTTCGTTCCTTCGCGTCTGAGTCTAATTTTAACCATGTTCCCTTTTCCGTTTTTAAATACCTTTTGTGCGGTTCCTCCGCCAAAATGCGAGGAAGGGGAACTTGATACTTTCGATTCTGAAAAAATCAAACGTAAGTTTACTGATATTTTCGGAATGAAAATTCGCCCCCCCTCCGAATTCTCTTGGCGTAGCAGCCAAATCTCAGGTTGAATAGCCCATGCTGATCGAGGAATCCACTGTCGCCGCCCACGCCGAAAAGGTGAAATGTCTCCTATCCGCTCTGAATGGGGCCATCTACGGACAGGAACTTCTCGTTGAAACCGTTGTCATCGGATTGCTTGCACGGGGCCATATCTTACTGGAGGGCCTTCCTGGCTTGGGCAAGACGGAACTGGTGAAGGCACTTGGAAAAGCGCTTGCCCTTGATAATAAAAGAGTTCAATTCACCCCCGACCTCCTTCCGGGGGATATCACCGGGAATCCTGTGCTTCAGGAGACACCGAACGGGCGAGAGTTCGTCTTTCAGGCAGGACCGCTTTTTGCCAACCTAGTTCTTGCAGACGAGATCAATCGGGCCTCTCCAAAGACCCAGTCGGCTCTCCTCGAGGCGATGCAGGAACAACGAGTCACGGTCCTTGGAACCTCGCACCCCCTGCCTTCTCCTTTTTTTGTGCTCGCGACCCAGAATCCGATCGAACTGGAGGGCACCTACCCTCTGCCCGAAGCCCAACTCGACCGTTTCCTTTTTAAATTGGAGGTGAGGCGGAACTCGGTCGCGACTTTGGAAAAAATCGTCCTGAACCGTGAGATCGGAGTAGAACCCGAAGTCTCGGAAATCCTCTCACGAGCGGATTTGGAAGCGATCATGGGAACGGTGCGGAAAATCTATCTCCCTGAGGTCGTTGCGAACTACATCGCCCGACTCGTTGATGCGACCCATTCGGGACAGTCCGAGACTGCCCGTGCGATCAAGTTCGGTGCCAGTCCCCGTGCCGCTCTTGCTCTGGCCTCGGCGGCAAAGGCGAGAGCCCTCATGCACAGTAGAATCAATGCCGGGTTCGAAGATGTTGAAGCGGTTGCGATTCCAGTGCTTCAACACCGTATCATCCTCCAATACGAGGCCCGCATCGAGGGATTCTCTTCTCGGGATATCGTCGAAAAACTCCTTCGCGAAGTGCCTAAACAGGACCTAGCGCTCCCCTCGACTCTCCAATCCCCTGCCTAAGCGAGTTCGCCCGCTGCTCTTGCCTGACTGCCCCAATATGCGCACCCTGCTGCCTCTGATCCTCTTCGTTGCGACATCGTTCTCAGCGTCGGCACAAGACTCGATCCTGAAATACCGCTACCCCGGTTCCGGCGACACGTCCGTCGACGTAGAAAGTCTTTTCGGAAATTCTGCCCGCCAGGGATCGCTTCCCTTTCGAGTCACGATCCGGAACAACAGCGGAAGGGACCGAGTCTGGACAGTGCAACTCTCAGAGGGAAATCCCGGGCGTCCGCTGAACACTTCTTCCTCCTATCGGATTGCCGTGGAAAATGGGAGCGAAGCGCAGGAGAACATTACCTTTCCTTTTGCTCCCGGATTTTTGGCCTACGACTATCGGAATCTGAATGTGCGAGTGATTTCTCCCGGTTTGACACCAGCGGAGCAGACCGACGGCGAACAAACAAATCGAGATTTCCCGAGTCTGGCAATGAGCGATGGACTCGCCCAGCGCAGTTTGGTTCGCCTCAATGCGGAATGTAAGGATCAAAATTCGTCCAATCCGTTTTTTGCAAAAGCCTATGATCCAACCACCCTCCCGACAGACTGGAAAGGCTACACCGGACTCGACGCACTTCTCATCCAAATCCCTGAGTGGACGGCCTTATCCCCGGCGCAACGAGCCGGGGTGCTTTCGTGGGTTCGTATCGGCGGGATTCTCGATCTCTACGAGGAAGGTATCCCGGAGTGGTCGACCCTCTTACTTCCGCAAACTCCTGTGAGCAATGCCGCAAAAAGCATGGATCTCAGCCTCGGCCAAATCCGACTGCTCTCTCTGGAAAACTCTGAGATCCCCAACCGGGCCGTGGATCTCTATACCCGCCTGACATCCCGCGCGGAGTTACTGAATGAGGATCACTACCGCGACTGGCCGCTCGAGGAGAGTTTCGGAACCCGTCCCTTTAATCCCACGCTTGTAATGATTTTGCTCATCGCTTTTGCGATCATTGTGGCGCCAGTGAATTTGTTTTATCTGGCAAAACCCGGACAACGACACCGGCTCTTTGTCACCACCCCGATTATTTCGATCACGGCTTGCCTCCTCCTCATCATTTTGATCTTTTTCACCGATGGTATGGGTGGCAAGGGCAAGCGAGTCATCCTCGCGGATCTGCAGTCCGGTCGTGACGAGATGCGACTTTATACCGTGCAGGAGCAGATCAGCCGCACTGGGGTTATGATACATTCCGGTTTCACGCCGGGCCGGTCATACGACCTGAATCCAGTGAGACTCCCCTCGCGAAACGACGTTTCTTTCTCAAATCAACGCGGAACTTCGGTCAATTTCGATTTCTCGGATGACAATTTCGAGGGAGGATTTTTTCCAAGCCGTACGGACCAAGCCTATGTCATCCGTTCCGTCGAGCCGACCAGGGCGAGGATCGAAATCCTCCCGGCCGAATCCGATGCGACCGGACCCGAGGTGCTTTCCAATCTGGCTGATACGCTGACAGATTTTTTCTACCGCGATGAATCCGGTGGCACTTGGATGCTCGCAGACGGGACGAGTCTCGGTCCAGGTCAGCGGGCGACTCTCGTAAAACAGGAAAAGAATCGCCTCCCTCACTGGCTGGACCAGTCCCTCGCCTCCTTCAGCTCAACTCTGAAGACTCGGATTCGATCGATGCAAAAGAGTCCAAACCGCTACTTTGCACGTCTCCAAGATCCTGCTCCCCTCGCTCTCCCGACGCACCCAGGGATTCGTTGGGACTCCACGGAACTCCTCCTTACCGGCACCCCACAAAAGACAGGCTCGGCTTCTGTTCCTTTTGCACCAACCGCGACCAATCAATGAGTGAACACGCTGCCATAGAACTTTCCGAGGAAACTGCTACGAGCAAATCTCTGGAATCGACCTCCGCGCCGGCAATCGTGGTAGAGGGGCTCTATCGATCCTTTCCTGGAGTCCATGCCGTGCAGAATGTCTCCTTTACCGTCGAGGCAGGCCAAGTGATCGGTTTTGTCGGAGCCAACGGTGCCGGGAAAACGACAACGATGCGCATCCTCGCGACCTTGGATTATCCCGATGCGGGCGAAGTCAAAATCTGCGGTTACAACGTCCTCAATTACCCGGAAGAGGTACGAAAACGCATCGGCTGGATGCCCGATCACTATGGTACCTACCCGAACATGACAGTGCTCGAGTATCTCGACTTTTTCTCGCGTGCCCTCGGGTTCAAAGGTCAGGACAGAATCGATCGAGTCATCGAAGTGATGGATTTTACCGACCTGACCAGCCTCGCAGATCGGCTCGTGGACAAGCTGAGCAAAGGGATGGGGCAGAGACTTTGCCTCGGGCGGGCGCTCCTCCACGATCCCGAAGTGCTCATTCTCGACGAACCGGCCGCAGGTCTCGACCCCAAAGCAAGAGTGGAACTGAAACACCTCATCCGTGTCCTTGCGAGTGAGGGAAAGACCGTTTTTATCAGTTCTCACATCCTCTCCGAACTCGAAGAAATGTGCGACTCCCTGCTCTTTATCAATCAGGGGGAAATCATTCACCACGGGTCCGCCGAGAGCCTGCGTCGAGGCACTTCCGCCATCAGCATCGTGGACGTGCAACTCGCTCGCGATAGCGAGCGTCTCGTCGAATGGGCCGCACTCTCCCCGAACGTCACTTTTCAGTCCGCGACCAAGGCGGGAGGACGGCTCCAGATCGATTCACTCGATAGCGAAGTCATCGCGACGGTCCTGCGGCGAATGATCCAAGACGGTCTCCTCGTGACGGACTTTCACCTTCAGGAAAGAAGGCTCGAAGACGCCTTCATCGAAATCCTCAGTGGAATCGAAGCTGCGGGAGTTCCTCACAGCGCCTGACCCTGTCTGATCCCGCATCCTACCCTATTTCCTCCTCGCTCCACCACCGATGACTCCCCCGCCCCTTCCTGATTCCAACCCAGTCGCGAAGCGCCTTTTGGACTTCCCTAGTAGTCTGAGCCCGATGTTAGTGAAAGAGCTCCGCCAGGGAATGCGGACGAACCTCTTTGTGATCGCGTTCATCCTCCTCCAGTGTCTCATGATTCTGAGTGTAATGGCCGGGATCGCGAGCAATGGGTCCTCGGCCGTGGATGGATTCTTCTGGTTCTTCATCGTTCTCACTCTTCTCGTCCTGCAACCCTTGCGGGGATTTAATGCCCTGAGCTCGGAATACACGCTGAACACCATGGATCTCATCCAGATGACCAGACTGGACGGCTGGCGGATCACTCTCGGAAAGTGGACTGCGTTAAATGCGCAAACGCTGCTGCTCATCACCGGAATGCTCCCCTATCTCGTGATCCGATACTTTTTTGGAAATGTGAATTTTGTGATCGATCTCCTCGCGCTCGGACTTCTCGGACTCGGGTCCGGACTCGCGAGCGCGATCATGATCGGGTGTTCTGTCTTCCGCTATTTCGTCCTGCGCGGAATCCTCCTTGTAGGTTTTGCGTTCTCATTTGCGGGACTTTTCACCTCAATGAGTAGCACGATATTCCGCTCCGGCCTGACCGGGAAGGAATTGCAAATCCTCGGACTCGTGGTCGTGGCATTGCTCTACGGATGCTTCTTTTTCCTTTCCTTCGGGGCGAGCCGCATCGCGCCGCTCTCTGAAAATCACGCCCCCCGGAAGCGGCTCGTTGCCCTCGGACTCTCGATTTTCCTGATCGGCCTTGGTTTCGCCGGATTCAACTTGGATGCGATCGCCGTAGTAAATGGTCTGATCCTCGGATTCGCCGTGATCGATGCAATCACGGAACCTCTCCCCCTTTACTCTCGCGTGCTTGTTCCCTTCCGGAAAAATGCGCTGACCCGCTTCTCGGCCCACTTCCTTTCTCCCGGCTGGATCGGAGGAATCGGCTTTTTCTTCGTTTGTTCCCTTCTCTTCGGAGTTTCCCTACATCTCAGTGGAAACCTCGACTTTGCCCGTGACCGCAGCGAACTCATCCTCTATCTCTCGATGTGCAACCTCCTGATTTTTCCGCTCGCGATCATCCATCTCTTTTTCGGGCAGGACACCGCCGGGCAGTTTACCTTTGCTCTTTATGCCTTTATTCAAGCGAGCCTTTTTCTCCTCACCGGACTGGCTATGGCGATGGCCAGCGCAGTTCATCAACTCGAGTGGATCGTCTATTCCGTCTTTCCGATTCCCTCGATTCTGATCTCAGCAAATCTTCAGGGTGACGCCGACGAACCCATCTTTCTCGCTATTACCCTTGCCACAACCATGCTCAGTATCGGGATTCCATTGGTGCGGCACCGAGCGGCTTACGCGACCTTTCGCAAACAACTCCAACTTGCCTGAACATGGCGATTCCCTTTCCCGCCGAGACACTCAACTCCCTTGCCGCTCATGCACGCGACCACGCGGGACGGTTTTCCCTGCCTCTGAAAGACCGAAACTGGCGAGGGGGCCAGGGAGACTTCGCGGGTGCAGGAGTGGGAAGTTCGATCGATTTCCAGGATCACCGATCCTACGTCGCAGGCGACGATCCTCGGCACATCAACTGGCAGGCCTTTGCCCGCACCGGGAGTTATTCGCTAAAACTCTATCGCGAGGAGGTTCGACCCACCGTCGAGATCCTTTTCGACGTATCGGACTCGATGTTTGCAGAACCGGAAAAAGGAATTCGAGCGATCGAACTTTTCTATTTTGCGACTGCTTCCGCCGAAAAATCAGGAGCATCCACCACGGTCTTTCTGGTAAAGGGAGATCACTGGAAACCCATCGAACGCGAAGCAGTGCTCTCTCATCGCTGGCAGGATGCCGCAGCATCACTGCCCTCCACCACCGCTTCGGCTTCGCCAGATCTCGCGTCCCTCCCACTCGCTTCTCACGCACTGCGGATTTTCATCAGCGATCTCCTGTTTCCTTCTAGTCCCGAACCGATCTTCCGATCTCTCCAACGGGGCGCAAGCCGGTCGATGTTCCTCGTCCCCTTTTCCTCGGCGGAGTCAGCTCCGGAATGGAGTGGAAATTATGAATTCATCGATACGGAAAGCGGAATTCAGCACGATCGCAGAATCGACCAAACGCTTCTTGATCGGTATCTCGCGGCCTACCGTTCTCATTTTGAATGCTGGAAGACGGCGTCACTTCGTTCGCAAGCACCGCTGGCGCGGATCCCGTCGGGGCTGAGTTTTGAGAATGCGATTCTCCGCGAAGCGATTCCTTCCGGTGCGATCCTACTCCTCTGATGTCATCCTTCGTTTCCCCTCTCTTCACAGAATGCCCTTTCTATTTGCCAACTCTGCCGGATTTTGGGCTCTCCTCGGGATTCCGGCAGTCCTCCTGATTCATTTTCTCCACCGGGAATCGCGACGCCTCCCGATCAGCACCCTCTTCCTGCTTGCCTCGCTGGAAAAAGAGTCCACGCAGGGGCGCAAGTTCGACCGGCTCCGACAATCGGTGCCACTCTGGTTGCAACTGCTTGCGGTGCTGATCCTAACCTGGTTGCTAACCGAGCCACGTTGGACGAGTCGCCAGACGGTTCAACGTGTCGCCCTCGTTCTGGACAGTTCCGCGTCGATGTCGGCCTTTCTGGACCCTCTGAAGAAGGCCCTCCAGCAATCCATCCCTCCCTTGACCGCACTTGTCGGAACGACAGAGTACAGTCTCACCGAATCCCACAAGAGCGGGCGAACCCTCTATCGGGGAACCTCCTTCACAGAATTACTCCAATCGCTTGACACCTGGAATCCTGCGGCACCGACTCATTCACCGGAACCAGCGCTGCGTGTCGGGAGAAGCCTCGCAGGGAGTGAAGGGGTTCTCATCTACCTTACCGATCATCTTCCCTACCAAGTTCCCTACGGAGCCTCCGTTCTCAGTATCGGAAATCCCATTGAAAATGTCGGTTTTGCCGGACTGCGAGTAGACACGAGCGCCGACGGCGAAACGTGGCAGGCAACCTTGCGGAATTATTCCTCGAAGGCCCAATCGCGGCGCTGGTTTGTAGCCATCGGGACCCAGCGGGGGGAGGCCCGGACAGCAGAACTTTCCGCGACCAGCAGCCTCGTCCTGAAAGGAATATTCCCTGAAGGAGTCTCGCAACTTACTCTAGTCCTCGAACCCGATCTGTTTGACCAGGACGACACCCTGTATCTCGTCCGCCCATCCCCCAAACCTCTCGTAGTTTCGCGAGAGTCTTCGCCCGATCTGGAAGCCCTAATTCGCAGCCTCAGCGATAGCATTGAAAACGTTTCCATCGTTCCCGAAAACACCTCCGCCGACCTTTGTTTTTCGAGCTACAATCCTCTCAATCCGACGTCGTTTCCCCCTACATCGATCGTCTTTCTCCACCAGGGAACCCTTTTGAATCGATTCTACCCGGGGCTTCTTGTTGCCGCAAACCACTCGCTCGTCGCCGAACTCGACTGGCAAGGACTGATCGCAAAATCGGGTGCCTCGATCCCCGTGCTCCCGGACGAAAATGTCTTGCTCTGGCAGGGCGAGAGAGCGCTGATCCTGCTGCGGGAAACCGCAGAAGGTCGGGCCCTCATCTTTAACTTTGACGTCGCAAACTCGAACGCGGCCAGACTGCCCGCCTTTGTCATCCTGATTCACCGATTTATCGAAACCGTTCGCGCCGGGAAAATTGCCCCGGAATCCAAAAATGGGGAGATCGGACAGCGACTCGGGCTCCCTGCGGGGCTCTTTTCCCTCGCCGACGAGATCACTTTGAAGAGTGAAGGGATCGAAAAGAAGGTGCCGTCAGCCCAGGCACCCTACTTGCGGGCACCGGAAAGAGCGGGGTTCTTTCAAGTTCTCGCCAATGACACCTTGCTCCTCGATGCCTCTGCCAATTTTGCGGACACTCGCGAGGCCGACTTCACTGCGGCGAGCACGTTCTCGGATCTCGGCACACTTCCGGGAAAAATTCAGGAACGGCAGACTGTCGCAGATCCCTATTGGCAGATATGGATTCTACTGATCCTCTTCCTTCTTCTCGCTAGCTGGTATTTCCTGCATCGGAAAAAACGTGCCGCGCCCGATTTCCCTGAAATTGCGGAAGCAATTCCTAACGGGAACTCCTGAGAAAAAAAACCACTGGTCCGGTGGTGTTAGAAGACAGGCGGCGATCAGCACGAAGTCGGAACGCCAAGGGCTAATTTCACGGTATGCGGAATGGCACCCTCTACAAAACCCAAGCACTCGACGGCACCCGATGGTTTCCCCGGTAGCGCGATCACCAGCGCAGTGTCCACTACTGCGGCAAGACTCCTCGAGAGCACCGCGTTCGGAGTGATCTCCAGGGAACGCATCCGCATCGTCTCACCAAACCCGGGGATTTCGACCCGCATGATTCCCCGAATCGCTTCGGGAGTGACATCTCGAAGAGCGATCCCAGTTCCTCCCGTAGTGAGGATCAAGCCACACCCTTGAGCGCAGAAGGATCGAATCGTCCGCTGGATTTGCTCCAGATCATCCGGAACAATTGCCTCGGCGAGGACGGTCCATCGCCGTGCTTCACAGGCAGAACGCAACGCAGGTCCCCCAAAGTCCTCGTATTCTCCATTCGAAGCACGATCCGAAATCGTAATGATCCCTACCTGAAAAGAATGTCCCATACGTCCTCGCTGACCGGGGTTACTCGGAAAATTGAATGCGGCTGTCCTGAAAACTGGGAACCGGATAACTGCCCCCCGGCTGAACCGGGGCAGGGCTCGCATCCACTCTCGGATACGAAGTCGAAGCAGGATTCGAAGGAACTTGAATCGGTGTTCCCGAGGGAACAGGAGGAGCTACAATCCCACCGGATGGATAGGGACTGTTTGAAGCAACTGGGGAAATGGGAGCGGTCGGAGGGGCGATGGTTGATGGATATCCCCCTGGAGATGCCGGGGTTATTTGAGGTGCTGTAAAGGTGGGAGCAGAATATCCCGGAGTCGGCGCAACCTGAGCCGCGTTGTTCATCGCAAGATTGGGCGCGGCCGAGGTGGGAACCTGAATCGTTTTCCCCGCAATAATCTTGTCATTTGTCATTCCGTTTGCCGCTTTGATGCGACCGATACTGGAATTATACTTCTTTGCAATCGAACTGAGCGAGTCCCCAGATTGAATTTGGTGACTGATCAACTGCTCACCTTCTCTCAGTGCAAATGGTTCCGGTGCCGGGGTTTGTTTGTTGGTTGCAGTTGCGGTTGCCGCAGCGTTAGCCATTGAGGGTGCCGCATTCGGTGCCGCCGCAGATTGCCCGCCGTAGCTTGAAGAACTATCTGGATAGGCCGCCGCAGGTGGTGCTGGCGCGGCTTCCGCAACATCCTTGTTTTTGTTGCTGAAACAACCCACCGAAAACGCGGCGGTCACGGGAAGCGCAAGAAACAGAGTAAGTGATCGGCGTATGAACATTAGAACAAATACCACTTTTCCCCATCCACCGAAAGTTTGATTTTATAAAATCGTGATTTTAATTCTCAAATTTTAATATTTTCTCTAATTTGAATATAAACAAAATAAAATATTGAGGCAATCCTAGAAAACTCGATTTCCGAAAACAAAAAGAGCGGAGTTTTTCAACTCCGCTCTTCCGAAAATCAGGCGTCTTCCTTGAATAAAGATTCTCAGCCCAGCATCATCCGCTCAGGATTCTCGATGCAGTCTTTCACACGGACAAGGAAGGTGACAGCCTCTTTTCCATCGACAACGCGGTGGTCGTAGCTAAGTGCCAGATACATCATCGGACGGATCACAACCTCACCATTTACCGCAACGGGGCGTTGCTGGATGCTGTGCATCCCGAGAATTCCCGATTGGGGAGGATTGAGGATGGGGGTACTCAGGAGAGATCCGTAAGTTCCACCGTTGGTAATCGTGAACACTCCACCCTGAAGATCTGT
>JAGPCC010000009.1 GCA_018058245.1 Verrucomicrobiales bacterium | reverse complement strand
ACGGATTCAATAACCATGCTTGGGGACAGGTGCTGGAGAATTTGAAAAGCGTGTGTGAAACTGAAAAATAGAAACTGATGAACAAATATCCTCCCCTCGCCCCTTACATCACAGTCAACGACGGAGCCACGGCCGTCGATTTCTACCGTGCTGCCTTCGGTGCCACGGAGCGATGTCGGCTCACGGATCCCGAATCCGGCAAAATCGGCCATTCTGAATTGATCATCAATGGGGAACTTCTGATGCTATCCGACGAATACCCTTCGCACGGAATGGCGCCCTCGACTCTCGGCGGCCATACGGGGCGGCTCTGCCTCATGGTCGATGACGTCGATGCAGCGCTCGCGAGCGCAGTCGAAGCGGGAGCCGAGGAAATGTGCCCGGCGGAAGATCATTTCTACGGAATGCGCAGCGCAACCGTCCGCGATCCCTTCGGTCATGTCTGGAATCTTCAAAAGCAACAGGAGCAACTTTCGCCCGAAGAAATGCAAGCACGCTGGGCGGCGATGCTGGAAAAGTGAGCATCTCCGCAGCCGATTTTTCGCACGGAAAGCGCCAGCCCTGTCGGGTTACTCGCCGCCCGCTTGGGGGACACAGCGCCTGCAATTCGCGAAAGATGTCGCTCAAGGGCACCTCCGGAATGCCGGTTTTTCGTCGCTTTTTCACATTTTGAAGGGATCGCGCGTAATCAAAGTCCCAAACACGCGTAGCGGTCCATCTTGTGGAAGATCTGCTCTTCGGTGGCGTTGTCACTGAGACCGTGGAACTTCTGAAGGATGAGGACTTTAAACATCGGGAATGGTTCGAAGGGAGGTTTGCTACCTTTTTTCCAATCCCGATCGGAGTAGCCCGAAACTGCTTCGAGAAAGGGGCGGAAACTTTCTCAGTTTCCGCTCTTGGTGAGAGCGAAGGTAGCGGTATGGTGTGCGAGTGAATGTACCATGCCCCAATTCTGATCTCACGCTCCTCGGTTGGCGGGAATGGCTCTCAATGCCCGCGCTCGGTATCCCGAGGATCAAAGCAAAGATCGACACCGGGGCGCGGACTTCCTGCCTCCATACCCATTCCTTCGAGATTTACCACGCCCCGACGGGAGAAGAGAGAGTGCGGTTCTCGGTCCATCCGAAACAGAGGGACAACATCACCTCGGTCGATTGCGACTGGCCTCTCATCAATCAACGTCAGGTGAAGGACTCGGGAGGGCATGAGGAAGTCCGACCTTTCATTCTTGTGCCGGTCCAACTCGGTCCCGTGACCTATGAGATCGAATTCAGCCTCACAAATCGCGATAACATGAAATTTCGGATGCTTTTAGGACGAACTGCGATGAAGAATCGATTTCTCGTGAATCCATCGCTCTCCTACCTGCTCGGCAAATCTCTCCTGTCTTCTAAATCTCGCTCTGTCTGATCTTTACCCTCCTATCCCCCGCACCATGAAAATCGCCATTTTATCGCGTAACCGAAAACTCTATTCCACCAATGCCCTCTACGAAGCGGGCATCAAAATGGGACACGACATGCGCGTCATCGACTACGTCCGCTGTCACATGGAGATCACCTCACTGCGGCCATCGATCTATCTGGGCGACGAAAAACTGACGGGATTCGATGCCATCATCCCCAGGATCGGCGCGACGTACACCCATTTCGGATGTGCGGTAGTCCGACAGTTCGAGATGATGGGAGTAAACAGTGTAAACGAATCGGTCGCGATCTCCCGCTCGCGGGACAAACTGCGCAGCCTCCAACTTCTCGCTCGCCGCGGCATCGGTCTCCCCGTGACAGGATTTGCGCACGACCCGCGCACCACCGAGGCTCTCATCGATCAGGTCGGCGGTGCCCCGCTCGTGATCAAGCTGCTGGAAGGTACCCAGGGTGTTGGCGTCGTTCTCGCCGAGACCCGGAAAGCCGCTGAATCCGTTATCGAGGCGTTTCGAGGGCTCAACGCGAACATTCTCGCGCAGGAATACATCAAAGAAGCCGGGGGCGCAGACATCCGTTGTTTTGTCGTCGGTGACAAGGTCGTCGCGGCCATGAAACGACAGGGAAAAGAGGGCGAATTTCGTTCGAACCTTCACCGCGGGGGAACTGCGTCTGTTGTAAAAATCACTCCGGAAGAGCGTTCCACCGCGACTCGGGCAGCCAAGATCCTGGGTCTGAATGTCGCCGGGGTCGATCTGTTGCGATCGAACCACGGACCCGTCGTGATGGAAGTAAACTCCTCACCTGGTCTTGCAGGAATCGAGGGTGCGACCGGAAAAGACATTGCCAAGTTGATCATTGAATTCATCGAAAAGAGCGACAAGGGCGCAAAGAGCACTAAAACAAAAGGAAAAGGTTGATCACCGTAGAAAAAACAGAAGAGAGCGGGATCCCACCCCTCACCATTGGATCGGCAACGTTTCTCCCGGGCGATAAGGGCGTCGTGGAGCTACCGATCGGCTCTCTGACCGGCTACCAGCCGATCAGCATGAGCGTCCATGTCCAGCGGAGTCGCAAACCGGGCCCGACCCTTTTGCTCACTGCTGGGATTCACGGAGACGAACTGATCGGAGTGGAAATCCTGCGACGGGTTTTGAATTCAAAGTCACTGCGGAGCCTGCGCGGTACCCTCATCGTGATCCCGGTCGTCTGCATGCCGGCTTTTCTGAATCGCAGTCGCTATCTCCCCGATCGTCGGGACCTGAACCGGCTCTTTCCCGGCTCTTCGATCGGATCTCTAGGATCGCGTCTCGCCAATGCCTTTGTGCAGGAGATCCTGCCCCATTGTACGCACTCGATCGATTTTCACGGCGGCACCGTCGGCCGACCGAACCTGCCACAGATACGGATTTCTCCCGGGGATACCGTCGCGGCAGAGATGGCAACTGCTTTCAAAGCACCGGTGGTCATCGAAACCGGCCTGCGGGAAGGTTCGCTACGACACTACCTCCGCAGCCGAGGCTTACCGACCTTGCTCTTTGAGGGAGGAGAAGCGCTCCGACTACCGGCCGACTCTGTCCGCTACGGTCTGCGCGGGATTCACTCGGTCTTGCGGCATCTCCATATGTTGCCAGCCCTGCGAAAATCAGTCGAGCCAGCTCCCAAAATGGTTTTCTCCAATTCCACGACTTGGGTTCGAGCACCTCAGGGCGGTCTTGTCATTCCTTTGACCGATCTCGGAAAGGCGATCAAACCTGGGACAAAACTCGGGGTCATCGCCGACCCATTCGGTCGCAATGAAACCTATATCGTCAGTGAATACAAAGGGATCGTCATCGGCATCACGAGGGAAGGACACGCCGACGAAGGAGACGCCCTTTTTCATATCGCCACGACTCCCCATCCCGAACGGGCCGAGGCAAACATTCAGCGGACCGACGAAATCCTGGAGGAGCACACCGATCCTCTCAACTGAACCCATTCCACCGCAACCACGGTATTGTTTAAAGTCGATTCCAGTGTTCTGATACGCCTATGACGCAACATAGCACCGTATTGAAAATCGCGATCTTCAGCCTCGCTCTGGCAGGTTGGACACAAGCGCAGGACAAGGCAGCCAAACCCGATCCGAACGTGGAGGCGGCAGAACGACCGCTGAATATACTCAAATCGGCCCCGTGGAAGGACCTCTTCAACGGCAAGGATCTCAGTGGCTGGACGGGCGATACGGCTGGTCACGTCGTGGAAGACGGAATTCTCGTGGTTACAAAGGGAGCGAAGCAACTCCAAACCGAGAAAGATTACTCCGATTTTGCGATCACCTTCGAGTACAAACTGGAAGAGAGCGGCAACAACGGCATCGGAATCCGCGTCCCTGCAGGCGGGCGGGCCGCACAAGACGGCCTCGAAATCCAGATCCTCGACGACGGTGGCAGTCTTTACCACGGCGAGGCGATGATCGATGGCAAACCGAAGCAACTCTCTTGGTTGAAACCTTGGCAAGTGCATGGCTCCATCTACGCCCATTTCCCTGCAAAAACTGGCTACTCCAAGCCAGTCGGAGAATGGAACACCCAAACCATTGTCGCCATCGAAGATCACATCATGGTGCTCCTCAACGGTGCCCTCATCGTCGACGCGTTTCTCGAAGAGTTGACTCCGCTCGAAGCAGGATTCAACGGGAAGAAGAATCGCACCGGGAAAATTTCACTGGAAGGTCACAACGACCGCGTGGAGTTCCGGAACCTGAAGGTGGCAGACTTTTCTGTTTCTCCGCCAGTCCTCAAGGACAACAGTGACAACACTCCTCCGGCCGGATTTTCAGCGATGTTTAATGGCAAAGACCTTAGCGGATGGAAAGGGCTCGCCAATAAGAATGCAAATGACCGTCGCGCCCTCGCAGGCGATGCCCTGAAGACCGCCCAGACCGCAGCGGACGAAGTCATGAACGCCCATTGGCGGATCGAAAACGGAGTCCTCATTTACGACGGGAAAGGCGACAGTCTCTGCACCGCAAAGGACTACGGTGATTTCGAATTCTATTGCGATTGGAAAATCCCTCCCGGTGCCGACAGCGGTATCTACCTCCGCGGAACCCCGCAAATTCAGATCTGGGATCCCTGGGATCCAAGGAAAAAAGACGGCAGCCTGCCCGTAGATGCCAAGGAATGGGTGGCGCAATATACGAACGGCCGCAACCTCGGTTCCGGCGCACTCTGGAACAACAAACGGACCCGCAACTCCCCTCTCGTCCTCGCGGACAAAACTCCGGGCGAGTGGAACACCTTTTACATCCGTATGGTCGGTGACCGGGTCAGTATCTGGCTAAATGGTAAATTGGTCGTGGACCGCACCGTGCTTGAAAACTACTGGGACAAGGAAGGCGTCGTCCCCCTCCCCAGAGCCGACCAGATCGAGCTCCAGCACCATGGTAGCGAACTCTACTTCAAGAATCTCTACATTCGCGAACTGCCCTACTGAGCTTTCGCGTCAGCTTTTCCGTAGATGAACCAGAGATTCCGGAGGTAAATAAACCATCCGGTACTCTGGCCCATAAATCCGACGATGTCTTTTCTCCAAATGAAATAGACCATCAGCATGGAGGCTCCGAGGACACTCAGCCACCAGAAGATCGGGGGAACTACGGAAGAGCGGGCTTTCTCACTCGCCCGCCACTGCACAATCATGCGGGCGGTGAAAATCGCCTGTCCCACAAATCCGAAGATCACCCACAACACCCCGGTGAGAGATGTAACGTCAAAGAGGCGGTAGACACCCGGTTGGGTTTTTTTCCTGGTCGCGATTTCATTGAGAAATTCCTCCCCGGTTAATCCAATGGTGCCTTCTTTTGCTCCATGGAAGTGAGCTCGTAGCACTCCAGCCTCGTCCTTGGCCACTTCGATCGAGACGATCCGATCCGAAAAATTGAAGGGCGGAACAACTTGCATCCCAGGGGCGGCCACATGGCCCAGCTGGAGCAGGAGCAGCCAGACTCCCGCAGGGATCAAGAGCAACATGGCTGCCGCGAGGATCAATTGTTTGCGTTTTCGGATCATCGTCTAGCCCTCCATCGAAATGCACCCATGAGCACTGCACTGAAGATCATCCCCAGGAGAAGAGCACCAAGACCGGACTGTACTACGTAATTCTGAAAGCCGTAGGCAGCCCGCGCTTGGCTCAGGAGAGGCTCCAATTGGGCCGCATTGATCCCCATCGCTTCGTAGTGCTGGCGAGTCAGCCCCACTAAGTAGTCCGTCCAAGCGGGATTCAGCAACGTGAAATAAAGAACCTGCCCAAGGATCGCGAGGATCGCAGAAAGACCGGCGATGATCGCGCCGGACCGGATTCCTTCCACAAAACTTGTCTCCGGTTCCGCGAGGAGGATGGCTCGGAAGGCAAAAACGTATCCGACAAGGGAGAGGAAAAACGAAACTACAAACATGACCTGAATTAGACCGAGCCCGTTTCCGTGCATGCCGATCAGCCAGGAAAGAACGAGCCAGACCACATTCGCTCCTCCAATCAGAAGTCCCCATTTCCACTCAAGCGATTTCATTGATAAATGGACTCTTGCTACGCTACGCACCCGCGCTTCGCAAGTTGGGAGTGAACGGAGACCGCTCGTGTTACCAGCCAAGAATCCGAATCACCGCCGTTCTCAGGATCGTTTCCAGAATCGCCGCCTCACCGTGCGACACCGGTATCGTGACTTTTTTGAGAGATTTATCGCTCTGATTTTGCCGGGACAGACTCATCAGATAGGGGGCCCGATCCGGATCGGTCTGATACGTCAGCTCAAAGGCGCTGTTGGCCCGCTCCGACTGATGAAAGAGCTTCGTCTGCGACTGCCGCCCCTGCAGCGTCGCGAGTGCGTTTCCGAGGTCCGGGAGTCCCCATTTCATTGTCGCTTTGTTCTCCCAGTCGAACTGCTTCTCCCCTGCTTGCGAAGCGGCTTCCACAAATACCGCCGCTTTTTCCCGATTGAACTCGAACCGAATGACACCACCGGTCCCCCGGTTATTCGGTTTGTAAATCGGGTAGTCGGACGACGGAACAGGCGGATTCTGATTCATGGCGCAATTCGAAGTGAATCCAGTGAGAATACGACAAAATCAAAAAAAAAGGCAAGCGGCGGTTGCTTCAATTTTGAAATACGTTTTCCTCGCCGCTCCCTCAGAGCAGTCGATCGATAATACGGGAACTGGAAACGAACTCGCTCTTTGATTGACTCATATCGTAATGCGATATTTATTGAAGGGACTCTCTTTCCGAAAAGCGACGGATCCGCTGCCACCCCCAAATCAAAACGTAACAACAGCCCGTTAGACATGCCTTCCCCTGACGAGAGTAAAGAGCGCCCCGGATCTCACGATCGATCCGGTACGCCGCCGCCCAGGGCGCCCCTGGATACTCCTCAGTATTTCAGTCCACCCTGTTATCTACCGGAATTTTTTGATTCCGAGTTTGGCGAAGATTCTCTCGATTCAGTACTCGCGACCCCACTTTCCCCCATGACCATCTCTGATCGCACCTTCCGCGAGTCAACCCTCTGCCTCCATGCCGGGACTCATCTCGATCCTACCAATGGCGGAGTTTGCACCCCGCTCTACACCTCCACGGCATTTGCGTTCCCCAACGACACCAATACTCCGATCTACCCACGATATTTTAATACACCCAATCAGGAAGTCGTCTGTCAGAAGCTCACCGCTCTCGAACAGGGGGAAGACGCTCTTGTTTTCAGTTCAGGAATGGCGGCGATCTCCTCGGTGCTCCTGTCTCATCTCCAGCCCGGAGATCACGCCGTTTTTCAAGAGGACTTGTATGGGGGCACTCGCGAATTCATCCAGCAGGAGCTCGTTCGTCTGGGCGTCAAGGTCACCTTTTGCGGAACCGGAGAGGAATTTGCCTCCGCCCTCCAACCCAAAACGAGAGTCATTTACCTTGAGTCGCCGTCGAATCCTCTCCTCCACTGTATCGATTTGAAGTCGATCGCCGATATCGCGCGCGAAAAGAAGATCCTCACCGTCGTCGACAACACCTTTGCCACTCCCATCAATCAGAATCCCCTCACCCTCGGCATCGACGTGGTTCTTCACAGTGCCACCAAGTATCTCAATGGTCATAGTGATGTCAGCGCCGGAGCCGTCATCTCGTCCCGGGAAGTCATAGATCGGCTCACAAAAACGGCCGTAAATCTCGGCGGGATGCTCGATGCTCACTCCTGTTATCAACTGGAACGCGGATTGAAAACGCTCGCCTTGCGGATTCGCCAGCACAATCAAAACGCCACCGCCCTCGCCCAGTATTTGCAAAAACATCCCCAGATCGCGCAGGTCAACTATCCCGGACTCCCGGACCATTCCTGCTATGAAATCGCCACCGGGCAGATGCGTGGATACGGGGGAATGCTCTCGTTCGAACTACGCGACCCGAGTGTGGCCGAGAGACTCTTGCGAGAATTTCAGGTGGTCACTCCAGCCCTCAGTCTCGGCGGAATCGAAAGTCTCGTCTGCATCCCCAGCCGGACATCCCACCGGGGAATGAGTGCGACCGAACGAGAACAATGCGGAATTCGCGATGGCCTCGTCCGTGTTTCCGTCGGAATCGAGGATATCGAAGATCTCCTGGAAGATTTTCAATGCGCGCTGTCCGCCGCCCACCGATCCAAGTAAAACACCTTCGCCTGTTCTGGAACTCTCGAAAGTGACGGGCCGTTGGAGCCCTTTCCCTTTCAGGCAAACAGATCTAACACCGGCTTGCCCTTGTGCGCCACGGTGAAGGGGCGTTTGCTCGGGCTGTAGAGTACTTGATCGAGTGGAAGTCCCAGTGCATACGCGATCGTCGCATTAAAATCGGCGATTTTGACCGGATTCTCAACGACATTTTCTCCGGCTTCGTCGGTCTGACCGTAAGCGATGCCGCCCTTGAGACCTCCCCCGGCGAGAACGGAACTAAATGCTTTGGGATAATGGTCGCGGCCGGCGTTTTGATTGATCCGGGGAGTACGTCCGAACTCCGTCGTGAGGACGATGAGGGTGTCCTCCAGTTTTCCGCGTCGCTCCAGATCAGTCAGGAGAGCCGACATTGCCTGATCGAGGATGGCACATTTTTCGGGCGCAGAGACAAATACTCCGTTGTGCATGTCCCAACCGCCGAGCGAGACCTCGATCGCTCGCACGTCGTGCTCGACGAGACGGCGCGCCAGCAGACAGCCCTGCCCGAAGGAATTGACTCCGTAGCGTTCCCGGGTCAATTTGTCCTCACTGCTGAGATCGAACGCCGCAAGATCACGACTCTGCATGATGCGGACGGCGTCATCATACATCTGCGTGTAGGCGCGCACTTCCTTGACTTGGTAACGCTTGTGAAATTCGACGTCGAACTCATTCGCAAGACTGAGACGATGCTGAAAAGTCTCCTCTTTCATGCCCCGAATCTTTGAGTTTTTCAAGCCGGCTTCCGGATCGCTGATCGTGAGTGGCTCGAACTCGGGCTCGAAGAATCCCGCACCACCATTGATGCGGCTATCGCCCCCGATGAAGACCGAACCAGGCAGGTTCGGATTGATGCGTCCCTTGTATTTCAATGACCAAGCACCAATCCCGGGGTGACGAATCGTGGCCCCTTGATCGTAACTGGTATGCATCAAGTAATTGCCCTGATCGTGCGCCCCCGCGGTCGAGGTCATGGAACGCACGATGGTGAGTTTTTCTGCCTGTTTTGCAAGAGATGGCAGGTAACTGGAGATCTTCAAGTCATCGACATTGCTGTTGATCGTTTTGGTCTCTCCGTGGTTTTCATGATTTGGTTTGGTGTCGAAGGTATCGAGGTGACTCATCCCCCCGTTCATGTACAGGTAGATGATATGCTTGGCAGCTCCAGCACGAGATGCGATCCCAAGATCTGGCCCTAGAGCGCCAGCAGCGCGAGTCGTCAAGCCAAGTGCGCCGACCCCGAGAAAGGTCTTCGCGGTTCCTTCCATGAAGCGGCGACGGCTCCATTCATCTGATTTGCGGGTGGAATTCATCGTAGTGGATTGGGAGTGGGAGGCTTACTGGACAAAAATGAACTGCTGAGTGTTGAGGAGTGACCAGACGATGCCAGCGTAGGCGTCGTCGCCGTATGTCTCGACTTCCGTGAGGGCGAGCGACTTTTCTCGCGCGGTGGGTTCGCGGGTCAACATCGCTTGAAAAATCATGCGGATTTTCTCGTCTGGATTCCCCGCTGCCTGGAGGCGGCGACCGAAGACCGCAAACTGATTGGTCAGTGCCTCGACCATCGAACCATTTAGCAGGTTGAGTGCCTGGGGAACCGAGGCATTGTTCCCGGCATTTTCGATGACTTCGCGATCCGACTGCCCGAACTCACGAAGGAAGTGACCACGGCGAGCAGGCGACTCCAGCTCAGAAGCACGGGCAAGATCGGCGATCAGTTTTGTGTAAGTCCGGTAGGCATCCTTTTGCCGGGCTTCCCATTCCCGCTTTTTTTTCTTATCGGTGATCTCCGCCGGAGCGGTCGCAAACTCCGGTTTGGGCAGCTTGGTCATGACGGCACGCTCGACAGCGGGTTCTTCTTCGCCCATCCCCATCTTCATCTCCGTCATCCCCATCGCCGCGAGCAGCTCATTTCCATTGACTTTTTTGCCCACGTTTTTGTAACCAATTTCTTCGACGGCATCCAGCGTCTTGCGACGGAGCGAATTCAGATCGGTCCTACGTTTTGCGAATTTCTCCTTGTCACCCGAATCAAGGGCAGCCGCCAGAGCTGCACGCGCTTTTACTTCTTCGGGTTGAATTCGATCATACACTTTCCCGATCTCATTCACCATCGCGATAAAATCCTTCTCAGATCGTCCTTCGACTGCTTCGTAGATCCGTCGGACCCTCTCAACCGCTGCAAGTTGATCGTCGACTCGAGGACGGTACGAATCCGCCTCGGGCAGGGCGAGCACCACGATCGAATCCCAGATCTGTTCGGCGCTCATGCGACGCAACATCGGCCCAGCGAAATAGTACTGCTCGCCCATGACTCTTTCATTTGCGTTGGCGGCCCGCTGATAGGCAGCCGTGTTGTAGAGGACCTCCAGATACTTGCGCATATCGTAGTCGAGGTTCTTCATCATGCTTTCGAGGTAGACCAGCAACTCTGGGTTCGAAATCTGGGTTTGTTCGGTCAATTCATCCACCGGCTCGAAAACTCCGTGGCCGAAGACTCGCTTCCAGAGCCGGTTTGCGATGACCCGGGTGAAAGTCGGGTTTTCCTTCGAAGTCATCCAACTCGCATAAGCATCGATCGTGGACTGATCGAGGTTTGCGAGATCGATCTCTTTGCCAAACATCGTTTTGGCAGTAACCGTCGCGTTGGGTTTCGCATCGGAATACTGATAATCATGAGGGAGTTTCAAGGTTTTTTCGGCCTCTTTCACCGCGACGTAGCGGAGCGGGTTGTAGATCTCGTTCATCGCGTTGTTGACACCCCGGCTGCTTTGGTCGTAGACCTCAAATCCGGCGATAGATTTTTTCGCAAGAACTCGAAATTGTTCCGGCGTCATCTTGAGTTTTTTCAAGAGAACCTCATGCTTGTCACTGGCCTCGAAGCGGGCGAGATCAGCATTCGATCGAAATTGAGGAAACTTTCGATCCGGCACGTATTTGGCAAGGATCTCGCTGCGCTCCTTTTTTTGCAACTGCAACACCGCCTCACGATTCGGCGAGTCGTAGGCGCGAGCATCCATTCCGTAGGAGAAAGCAGCCATTTGGAAATAGTCCATCTGCGTCCAAGTATCGAAGGGGTGATTGTGGCATTGAGCACACTCCAATCGGGTCCCTAGAAACACGCGCACAGTATTCGACATATTGTCGAGCGGCATGCCGCGATCCCGAATGTAGTAGCCGATCGCACCATTCTCCCAGATCTTGCCTCGTCCAGAGATCAGATCGCGGACGAACTCATCGTAGGGTTTATTCCCGTTGATTGCTTCTTTGATCCAAATCTGATAAGCGGCCTCCGCTTGCGGTGCCCCGACCCCCAATCCCGAATTGACTCGCAGTACATCCGCCCAAAAGTTGTAGGAATGGCTCATGTGACCGTCGCTCTCGAGCAGATCGGAAATGAGTTGCGCCCGTTTCCGGGGATAGTCCGAACCGTGGAAATTCTCGGCTTCTTCGATCGTGGGCACTCGACCCGCAATATCGAGATACGCCCGCCGAACGAAAGTCGCGTCGTCGATGTTGGCGTTTGCCGGAATATTCTGCTTTTTCAGCATTCCGTCGACCAAACCATCGATCTCACGTGAGGCCTTGACCACATCAAAATCGGGGTGATCCACCCCCTTGGCAGGAAGAGTGGCAAAAGCGAACAAAAAACTGAGAACGGTGGTCGCGCGAAGGGAAAGCGGTTTCATGGGAATCGTCGGTAACATCAATGAATACCCCGAGTTCCCCATTACGTTGCAATTCAATCGGAAACGCAATGACGCCACCTTCGAGGAACCATTAGAGTAATTCCGGATCTACCGACCCGGTCTGGGTCTCGGCTTGCAGCTTACCGATGATCTCCTCGATCTGTTCAAAGTGCTTCAGCGGGAGCCTCCGGCGCTGATGTTTATTCCACAGCACATCGCGGAGCGATTCCATCACCGGGAGGGGCAACATCTCATGCTGCGCCCAGTCAGGATCCGTTTTCAGGGTCGAATAAAAGACCCACTTCCCAGCGTGATGGTTCGCTCGATAATAAGTGATCTCGCCGTCTTCGGAGCGTTCGCGCCATTCGTGTTTGGTCATAATTTCTCCAAGACCTCCTTGAGCGTCGCGATACAACGTTGATTCTGCGGCATTGTTCCCGAGGAAATGCGAACCCATTCGGGCAGTTTGTAGGCCCGCATTGCACGGATGATGACGCCCTCCTTCAGCATCCTCGCGAACACGGCATCGCCATCGCCCACCTTCACGAGAACGAAGTTCGCAAAACTCGGCACGTATTCCAATCCCATCTCGTCGAAGGATTTCTGGAGAAAGGCGATCCCTTCATCATTTAAATCCCGAGTTCTCTGCTGATGCTCTTCATCGCCCAATCCGGCAATCGCCCCAGCCTGAGCTATGGAGTTGGTATTAAACGGTTGGCGGCATTTGTGGAGAACTTTCGCAATCTCCGGTGTCGTCAGTCCATATCCGATGCGGAGTCCGGCAAGCCCTTGAATCTTCGAAAACGTCCGCATGATGACGACATTTCGCCCCTCTCGGATGTATTTCAAAGTATCCGGTGCCCCGTGGAAGAATTCATAATAGGCCTCGTCGAAGATTACCATGACGTGATCGGGCACTTTCTCCATAAATCGGTCAATCGTCTCCTGCCCCACCATCGTTCCGGTCGGATTGTTCGGATTGGCGATAAAAATCATCCGAGTTTTTGGTGTGATCGCTGCCGCCATCGCATCGAGATCATGAACAAATCCCGGATCAGGGATTTCAATCGTTTCGGCACCGAAGAGTGTCGCCATGAGCTTGTAGACCACGAAGGCATGCTCCGCAGCGATGACATTGTCCCCTGGACTGAGAAATCCGTGCCCGATCAGTTCAATGATCTCATTCGACCCGTTACTGATCACTACATTGTCCCGATCAAACCCGAATTTCTCCGCAATCGCTGTGCGGAGACGATACCCCCCTCCATCTGGATAGATATGAACTCCTTCTGCAGCCGCTTTCATCGCCTCGATGGCCTTGGGGGACGGCCCGAGCGGATTCTCATTCGAAGCGAGTTTAATGATCTGCCCCGGATCCAAGCCCAACTCCCGAGCAGTTTCTTCGATCGGTTTCCCGGGGTCATAGGCGACCAGGCCTTCCAGCCATGGGTGAGCTTCTTTTACAATAGATGACATGCTAATTTTAAGGTAAACGAGTAAAATGAATCTTAGAGCGAAACTTGAATGGCCGCACTCGCCCGACGCGCTTTTGCTCGGGCCTCTTCGATGGAAACTCCCCGTGCAACCGCAACGCCCATCCGTCGTTTCCCGAAAACGGCCGGTTTGCCAAAAATTCGGATCTGGGTGTCGTCCTCCACCAAGGCTTGTTCCAGATTTCCGTACGTGATCGATGTCGAGTGCCCCTCCACAAGGAGCACTGCCGAAGCAGAGGGGCCCTGTTGCCGGATATTTGGAATGGGCAATCCCAGGATCGCCCGGACGTGAAGCGCGAACTGCGAAAGATCCTGGGAGATCATCGTAACCATCCCGGTGTCGTGCGGTCGAGGGGAAACCTCTGAAAAAATGATCGTATCCCCTTTCACAAACAACTCGACCCCGAAAATCCCCCGTCCACCGAGACTGTCCGTGACGGCCTTAGAATATTCCTGCGCTCGTTCCTTCGCCAGCGCGCTCATCTCCTGTGGCTGCCAACTTTCCCGATAGTCGCCGTCCGCTTGCGTATGGCCAATCGGCTCGCAAAATGAGGTTCCATCCGCATGACGGATCGTCAGGAGGGTGATCTCATAGTCAAAATCAACAAACCCTTCGACGATCACCTTCCCTTTCCCGGAGCGACCGCCTTCTTGGGCATATTTCCACGCGGCCTCGATCTGATCTTCGCGGTGGACGGTGCTTTGTCCCTTTCCGGAGGAGCTCATGATAGGTTTCACCACGAGCGGTAGCCCGATTTCCGCCACCGCCGCGCGAAATTCCTCCTCTGTCTCGGCGAATCGATAGGGGGAGGTCTCGAGTCCTAATTCCTCTGCCGCGAGGCGGCGAATCCCCTCGCGGTTCATGGTCAGTTGGGCTGCTCTCGCCGTCGGAATGATCGTGACATTGCCTTCCGCTTCCAATTTCGCCAAGGCATCGGTCGCGATCGCCTCTACCTCGGGAACGACAAAATGTGGTTTTTCCAGCTCAATGACCCGTCGCAGTGCGGCTCCGTCGAGCATCGGAACGACATGAGAACGATCTGCCACCTGCATTCCCGGGGCATTCTCATAACTATCCACCGCGATGACTTCGACGCCAAACCGCTGCAGTTCGATGATAACTTCTTTGCCCAACTCGCCCGCCCCGCAGAGCATCACTCGGGTCGCTTCTGTCGTAAAGGGTGTTCCAATGCTTGCCATAGGCGCAACAGTAAGGATAAAATGCATTTTCCAAAGGGAAAAAATCCCGGAACTTTCCCTCTATGTCTACCACTCAACAATGGTTGCTGCTCTTTCGAGTTCATCTACGGATGATGCGGGTCAAAGCCGGTGTCGCCGCCTCACGCTCCAAGCTCATGAGCACGACCATTCTCGGCTTCCTCGCCAGTTATGCCATCGCTGCCTATCTGCTCTTCCGCGAGGGCCTGGAGTATGTCGCCGCACTGCCTGCGGCCGGCGGACTCATCAGTGATCGACTCGTTTACGTCATGTTCTTCTGCTTCATGATGATGCTGATTTTTTCCGTAGCGGTCACCTCCTACATCTCCCTCTACCGGAACCGTGACACTCGCTGGCTCCTCACTCTACCCGTTTCACACCGGGCGATCTTCCTCTGGAAATGCTTTGAATCAGCCACGTTTTCGAGTTGGGGACTCATCTTTATCCTCACGCCGCTTCTCATTGCCTTCGCCAACCTCCGCGATGCCTCCCCGGGCTTCTATGGAAAAACCGCGCTGGTTCTGATCCTCTTCCTCATTCTCTCGAGTGCCGTCGGTGCCCTCTTGCTCATCACTGCAGCACGCTGGCTGAAGCGAAAACAGATCGTTATCGGCATCTCCCTCATCGGGATGTTTTGGATCGGATCTGCGATCCACACGGCCTTGTCGGACCAACGTATCGTCGAGGAAACAGGATTCGGGGCGGCACTCACCTTTCAGAGAGTCCTGCACCACACGGCGATCACGGTGAACCGCGGCCTCCCCGGGACTTGGGTCGCGGGAGCCATCATCGACTGGACTCGCCCGTTTCAGCAATTTCGCAACGGCCTCTACCCGACTCTCCTCTTGAGCAATGCCCTCATGGCCATTTTGCTCCTCTCGTTTGCAGGGAAATACTGGTTCTACCGCTCCTGGAATCGTTCCCTCCAGCATTCTGCGAACTCCGCACTGCGCAGAAATCAGAGCAAGATCGGAGGCGCCGCCGAAATTTCGCGAGACTACCCCCGCCGCTCTCTTCTCGCCCGGGTCATCGGTCGCCCGCTTGCCGCGATCTCGCGGAAGGACTACCTTACCTTCTTTCGGGAACCGGCGCAATGGGTCCAGTTTTCGCTCGTTTTTGGACTGCTCGCGATCTACTCGGGCGGTCTACGGCAGATGAACGGGGAGATGAGTCAACCGCGTGATCTCTACCTCGTGGCCTTTCTTAATCTCTCGGTTTGCGCGCTTGCGCTTTCCACCCTCACGACACGCTTTGTTTTCCCCCAATTCAGTCTCGAGGGACGCCGCCTCTGGATTCTTGCGATGTCACCGCTCAAGCTCCAATCCATCGTGATGCAAAAATTTGTCACCAGTACGCTCTGTAGCGGCCTCATCGTCATCGCCATCCTGTTCATTGGGGGGTACAATCTCCGGATCGGAATGCAGGATTCCGTGTTTTTCGCCACAGCAATCGGGCTTCTCGCACTGGGACTCAACGGACTCGCGGTAGGTCTCGGTGTGCTCTTCCCCAATCTCCAAGAATCCAACGCTGCGAAGATCGTGAGCGGCTTTGGGGGCACTCTCTGTCTCGTCGGAAGCTTCATATATATCCTCGCATTCCTCCTCCTCCTTGCGTTCCTGAGATGGGATATTTTTAAAAACAATACCGTCAATCCCCAATGGTATCTGGACGGCCCGAATCCAATCGTGCTCGGGGCACTCCTCCTCCTCACGGCATTCGTTACGGTCGGACCATTATTTTTTTCACAAAAAAAGCTAAAAAGACTGGAAATTCTAACCAATTTATAATATTAATAGAGGTTAACAAAATTTACCTTCTATTTCTATGTCTGCAGTAGCTGAGATCAAACCATTTTTCTTCGAAGAAGACGACGCTCAAGATCTTCAGATCCAGTTCGATCCGAAGCAGTTTCAGGCAGTCACGCCCTACAGCGACGACCTCGACGACGAATATCAACAGGCACAGGATCAACTCCGCCAACTCCGTCAACAAGAGGAACAAATCAAACGTCAGGCGGCTGAGCTCGAAGAGCTCACGAAAAAAGAACAACTTTTCAAATCAGGTCGCATTGAAGTTTGCGAAGAACTGAATCGCTACCTGACCCTCCTAGATCGGGAGGCAACCGAGGCGCGTCGGGTTGCGGAGGACTGTTCCAACGTTCACGAAAAACTCGAAGGCCACCTTGCGACAATCAATGGTCTCCGCCCGGAAATGTGGAGCCGCGCCGACCGCAAGGCAGAACTGGCCCGTGCCCTCAGCTACATTGAAGCCGCCGAAGACGAGATCGACAATGCAATGCCTGCGATCAATTCCTTCACGAAAAAGAGCGGGAATACCTTTAAAAAAGGATCTACTCCCTCCCGCCCTTCGATCCCGGGTTTGCCGTCACTTCAGGGCGACTTTCGGTATTGGCTCAAAAGCGGCTTCGCCTTCTCCCTTCCCTTCGTCGGATTCGGAGTCGTCGCTCTCATCGGATTCCTCTTTTTCTGAGCGATTCACGCCTCCTTCGCTTGAGGCGGATGACGGATCTATCCCGCCCCCGGCGGGAATACTACTGTCGGCTCCAGCCCATGGCACCTCTCACTGTGACCTGCATTCCTTAACTCTCTTCCACGTCCTCCGTAATCCTCCGTCGTATTCATGAGCTTTTTTTCCTCGAAACCAGCGAACCGCCGCCGCCGTACTTTTTCGAAAAATCAAAACAGTTCTTCGAAAACATGGGGTTCTGCCGCTTCATCGAAAAAGAAAAATCCGCGTGGAGAATCGGGCGATACTGGCGACCATGTCTACCAGCTCAATGCTCAGATCGGAGCACTCGAGTCGTTTCTCGCAAAGAAGAACGAAGCCGACGTGTCCCGAATGAAGATGAAGAGTGAGAACATTCTCCCCCCGCCAGAAAAAACGGCCCGTCGCAGTCGTTCTCGCGAAACTCTCTCCCTTGCGGAACGTCGACGGTATCACACCGAGCGCAGCAAAAACGGCCTGCACTTTCTCACCCTATTTAGCTTCGCCTGCGGAATCGTTTGGTGGCTGATCTTTTCGGGAGTCTAGCTCAAATCGGGATAGGTTTCACGGTGGATCTTGGATCGGAATTGATCCTCATCCACCGTGCGCCCTCCTACGCTTTGCTCAGAACCTCCGATAACTGATCGAGCGCTTTTCTCGGATCACCGAGGTTGGTGGCCCGACAGACACGAATTTCCCGTCGCGCTGAACGTAGTATTGGTTTTTGAATTGATAATAGACAAAACCGTTCATTTCGACCGGCTGGAAGTCTGACGGGAGTTTGTCCACCCATTGTCCGACCGCCGGTCCCCCTGCGGAGGTACCCATGGAGTCACATCCAGTGAGAAAACATGTCATTCCTAGAAGGACGACGGCAGTAACCGAAAGACTTCGGCATCCGCCCCTATGGGGTGAAGACGAATCAGATTGTATTTGAGTTGGGTTCATAAGGAGGGAGGTGGGAGCAGTTTCATTGCCCAGGATCGAGATTATCAGGCAACAAATTACCAATCAATCACTTATCTTTACTTCCTATCCTAATTTTTGTCGGCCTTAGGTTCTTTCAACTCATCGGTCCTGCTCTTCATTTTCGCATTTTGCACGATCGCAACCCACCGCATCCTTGGAGAACAATTCGCCCCAACCTACGTTGCTTCCGAAAATCGCTGAGTAACGAACAAGACTAATGGAGCAGGTCAGAGTTTGGGATAATCTGTTGACGTCGATTCTGATTTCTCGAATCATCCTTTCAGATTGATCCCATCGACTCTTATGCCGTCCCGTATGAAACCTCTCATCCCATCGCTCATTCTGTCTCTTCTCCCATTCCTCTGTGCTGGAAAAGACGGGCTGGCCGCAACTGAACAACCGGAAGCGGCGAATGTATCGGCGGTTATGCTCACCGCAGTGGAATTTTTCCGCACAAAACTCGCCTCCGATGGCGGTTACGCCTCCAGTTGGGACGACGACCTCCGTTTCGGATATACCGAACACAATAAGAGTCGCACTGTGATCTCGATCCAACCCGATGGTACGACCACGGTGGGACTGGCGATGCTGAAAGCCTACCATGCGACCGGAGAAAAAACCTGCCTCGAAGGTGCCCGCGCAGCGGTCCGCGCTTTGATCGATTGCCAACTCGCCTCGGGTGGTTGGACTTCTGATTTTGACTTTGGGAAAGGTGACCCGGAGCGCTATCATCTGCGTCGTCATGTCCTCGCCGGGGATACGGATCCCGGAAAACGGAAATTCCGCTCGACCCTTGATGACAACAAAACGCAGTCGGCTCTGCTCTTGCTCCTCGAACTCGCTTATCTGCCCGAGGAAAAAGACAATCAGGACCTCCAGGAGTCCCTACAATACGGGCTTGATCGGCTCCTCTCCTCTCAAACCTTCATCGGAGCCTGGCCCCAGCAATTCAGCGGTCCGGCGTCCGGAAATGAGACAATCATCAAAGCGTCGCTCCCCGATTCCTGGTCAAAAACTTGGCCCGACCAACCCTATAGCCAACTTGCTACATTGAATGACGACAACCTCGTTCGTATTCTTGACGTGCTTTTGCGCGCCCATGCTCTGAGCGGCGAGGTGCGATATCTCGACTCCGCCCGTCGGCTGGGAGACTTCCTCCTCCTGGCGCAGCTTCCCGCGCCGCAGCCCGGGTGGGCGCAGCAATACAATGAAGCAATGCAACCGGCCTGGGCCCGCAAATTCGAACCGCCGGCGCTGAGTGCGAGAGAGTCCTACGGAGCCATCGAAGCTCTATTTAAACTCTGGGTGGCCACGGGCGACGAAAAATATCGTGAGTCCATCCCGACTGCTCTCACTTGGTTGGAGAAGGTCCGCCTCCCTGATGGTCAATGGTCTCGATTCTACGAACTGGGAACGGATCGTCCGCTCTATTGCCACGCCGATACCTACAAGATCACCTACGACGATTCCGATCTACCGACGCACTATGGGTTCAAGATTGAATCCAGTCTGATGTCCAAAATCGAACGGATGCGCAAAGATCTGGAGCGACCAAGAGAAGAAATTCAAAAATCGAACGCCGCACCGGACTCCGAGGAACGTTGGGCAAAAGCAGCTCGCGGGCTCGTTGAGAAAGTAAACAAAGCTCTCCGCAGTGTCGCAGACGACGGAGTCTGGCACTCCTCGGGAAAAATCGAGGCCAGTCTCTTTGTAAAGAACCTCAACGCGATGGCACTCTACTACGAAGCCGCGACGAAAGCGGGCGATCTTTTTCCGAAGTAGGGCCATCTGGAGTGGGTCGCGAGGACGCCAGCGCTTCCCTTCACTTTTTGATCACAGCCCCCTCCGTCTGCTCCGCGTTCTGCCATTCGATGCCTTTGAGTCCCCTGTTATTACTTTCTTCGTTGAGTCCTTCGCCCAACACTACGCCATCCTTCATCACGCGAATTCTGACACCTAGAATCTTGTCGAGAGCAGCCTCATCGGTCTTTCCGCCATCCCTGTCGATGTAGAACTCCGTATTAAAGAGACGGGAAAAATCGAGCCGACCTCCCGCTGCGATTTTCGGTATCTCCAGTTTCCCAGCAAGCGTTTCCAGACGAGCCCTCTTTTCCCCGCCCACCGCCATCTTCGTAAAGGCGTTCTTTCGGATATCCACAAAATCATCGATGTAGATCTCATAGTGAACCTCGATGTCTGTCGCGTCAGTGATCTCCTTGTTAAAAACGATCATTTCATAGGTGTAGGGATTGGTCTTGAGCTTGTCCTCGAACATGCCTCCCGCCGCTTTTCCCTGAGTGGACATCGCACTTTCTTTCTTGAGATCAAAATAGAATCCAAATTTGAACCTCACGGCCCCGGGGTTTTGTGCGATCCACTCTTTGATGAACTGTTGATCCTCGACGGAGAAATTCTGGGAGGGCACCGAAAATTCTTTTGCCCCCACTTTCAGGAGAACATTCTCTCCCGCGTGAGCAATCAGTTCGCCATTGATCTTTCGACCGTCGCTACTAACGAACTCCCGAGCGAAAAGATTTCCGGAAAGAAACAAGGAAATAAAAAGGATCAGGAAACGAGACATATCTCAGAAAAACAAATCCGCTTCGAAACGACAAGCCGAAAACACTCTGATTCTCTCCGGTATTTTACGTCCCCCGTTGCGGCCAGCACGCAAGAGGGTTAGGTATCTCGCTCGACCCTATCAGGTCGATGCAGCGGAATAGTATATGGCGATCATCCCCCAGGAAACCGTGTTGGAAATCCTCGATGCGACGGACATCGTCGAGGTGATCAGCTCGTATTTTCCGGTGAAACGCGCCGGAACGAATTTTCTCGCGATCTGTCCGTTCCACAACGAGAAATCGCCGAGCTTTAACATCAATCCGCAACGGCAGATTTTTCATTGCTTCGGCTGTCAGGCGGGCGGCGATGCGATCAAGTTCATCATGATGTATGACAACCTCTCTTTCCCGGAGGCAGCAAAGAAGCTCGCGGGACAGGTGGGGGTCACGGTGCGCGAAGCAGCCTACGACCCCAAAGAGGAAGCCCGGCAGCAGGGCCGCAGTGATATTCTGAGACTGCAAAAGGCGGCCGCAGACTGGTTCCACCGCCTCCTTTTCAAAAGCCCGGAAGCGCAACCGGCCCGAGAGTATCTAAAATCCCGCGGATTCTCGATGGAGACATCACGGGCGTGGAAATTCGGATATGCCCCCCAGGAACAGCGACCATTCGTCGACTGGGCAAGGGCGGAAGGATTTTCGATTCCCCAGCTTGTCGAGGGTGGTCTCGCAAAATGGCGGGACGAAAATCACCACTCCCAGGGAGCCTACAGTTTTTTTCGCCATCGGCTCATGTTCCCAGTGAACAATGACTTTGGAGAACCGATTGCCTTCAGCGGACGGATCCTTTCCAAAGAGCAGGGCGGCGGGAAATACGTGAACTCCCCGGAAACGGCCATCTTTAACAAGAGCAAGACTTTTTTCGGCCTCGACCGGACCAAACGAGCCATTCTCCGGGAAAAACGAGCGATCATCTTCGAAGGGCAACTCGATCTCATCGCGGCGTTTGAATCCGGGATCGAAAACATCGTCGCCCCTCTCGGCACCGCATTTACTGCGAGCCATGCAAAGATCCTGAAACGGCAGACCGACGAAGTGGTCCTCTGTTTCGACTCCGACACCGCCGGTCTGAATGCCGCGAGTAAAGCCTTTCGCATCCTCGCCCCTTCCGGCATCTTGATCCGCCTCGCGCTGCTCCCCGAGGGCGAGGATCCCGATTCTCTGATCCGAAAAGAAGGCATCGAAGCCCTGCGGACCATCATCGAAAATGCCCCGGAATTCTTTGATTTTCAGATCGACCGCCGCGGCGGGAAACTGAACGAGGGTTCATTACGCGAACGTCTCAATTTTGCCAAAGAACTCGCTGCAGACATTGCCCTGATCGACGACAAAATGTTGCTCGATTCGCTCATCAGCCGGGTCACGATCCGTCTCGGCGTAGGGGAAGATGACATCCGTAAGCTGGTGCGAGATGCGATCTCAGCAAAGTCCCGCGCGGAAAAGGTTGCCCTGAAACGCGATGCGGTGATCGCACGCCGACAGGCGGAAAATGGCGAGCGCCCCGGCGACTATGGGGCAAACCCGAACGAAGTGCCGCCGGTCCCGAGCGTCATTGAAATCTCAAATCGTTCGATTCGTCTTCTGTGCCGCGGCCTCCTCACCGATCCGGAAATCCGAAAGCAAGTAACCGCCAACCCTATCCCTGGATTTTTCCGAAATCTTACCGAAACCGAAGTACTGACCCGCATCTGGGAAGCATCCTTCGACCCGGCGAGTCCTGCGAGCGTGAACGCCTTTGTCGGACAGCTTCCACCGGTGGAACAACAATGTGTCAACCGCCTCCTCAGTGACGAGAGCGCCACCGTCACCTGCGATCTTGCAAATGACTGTCTCAGTGCACTAAAACGCCAAAGCATTCAGCGAGAAATCGCAGCCACAAAAGTGCAGATGGGAGCCCCGAATCTGCTTGAAAGCGAAGTACATCGGCTCGCCAAAGTCCTTCTTGACCTGAGGGGACTGCTAAACGAATGTTAGCAGTTTCTCCCGCGAGAAATTGATCTATTTCTTCCCCTCCCCCTTTCGACTGGAAAATGGCCGACAAAATCAGCAAAAACGGAGTCGCCGTTAAGAATAGCAACACTGCGGGAAAACTTTCAACCAAAAAAGTTCGTTCTTCCCGAAAGGCAGCAGATGCGGAAGCGGCTATCATGAGTGATGACATTCCTGAAGGAGGGGGAAAACTTCCCCTCGACTCACCCGAGTTCCGCCCCATCATCCGGGATCTCATTCGCCTCGCTAAGGAGCAAGAGTATTTGACCTTCGAGGACATCAACGAGGCCCTCCCCGACACGGAAACCGACATCGAGTTACTTGAGGATCTCATCGAGCGCCTCAAGATAATGAAATTTCGCATCATCGATGCGGCCGAAGTCGACAATATCAAAACCGGGGTAATCGAAGACGACGAAGACGACGACGATATTGATCCCTCTTCCGCTTCAGACGAAGAGGAAACGGACAAAACTCGGGAAAAAAACCGTGAAGGTCGGCTCGACATCCTCGACGATCCGGTCCGGATGTATCTGAAGCAGATGGGGCAGGTGCCACTGCTCACTCGGGAACAAGAGGTTGAAATTTCCAAACGGATCGAGAAATCGGATACAGAGATCCGGAAGATCCTTGCTTGTTTTGGTTTCATCCCTGACGCCTATCTCACGATGGCGAAACGCCTGGAGGAGGGAGACGAGAGATTTGACCGTCTCATCATCGATAAAAAGGTCGAGAGCCGCGCCCGATACCTGAAAAGTCTCGCAAAGTTGTGCTCTCAGGTGAGCGACCTGCACGAGAGACTCTCTGTGACCTATCTGGAGTTACGAAACCCAAGCTCGGAAGATGCTGGAACAAAAGCAGCCGAGCGATGGACGAAAGATCTCACCGATCTCTCGAAAACCTACGGGAAATTCCACTTCAAACACAAGGTTACCGACGATCTCGTTCAGATTTCCGAAGGATACTTCGAGAAGTCTAAATCCTTGCGAGAGCAAGCCGCAAAGGCAATGGACCGGAATGAGAAATCCGATTCGACCCGTGCAAAAACAGCCTTTGAAAAAGAGGTCTGGATGGAGCAGTCCGAGTTCGACCAGTTGGGTGAATCTCTCCAGTTGTATGTGAGTGATTCGCGCAAAGCAAAAGACGAAATGGTCGAGGCGAACCTCCGCCTCGTCATCTCGATTGCGAAGAAGTACACCAACCGCGGACTCTCTTTCCTCGACTTGATCCAGGAAGGTAATATGGGGCTAATGAAGGCGGTGGAAAAATTCGAATACCGCCGCGGATACAAATTTTCGACCTACGCGACTTGGTGGATTCGACAGGCGATCACCCGGTCCATCGCGGATCAGGCGAGGACAATCCGGATCCCTGTTCACATGATCGAGACGATCAACAAGCTCATGCGCGTGCAAAAGCAGCTCGTGCAGGAGTTCGGTCGCGAACCTACCTCCGAAGAGATCGCCGAAGAAATTCACCTGCCCGTCGAGCGCGTCAGCGCGGTCTTAAGAATGGCGCAACAGCCCATCTCCTTGCAAGCACCGGTAGGTGACAGTGACGAGACGAGTCTCGGCGATTTCATCGAGGATAAGGGAGCCGAAGATCCCAGTGACATGACTTCCATGTCGATGCTGAAAGATCGTATCAAAGACGTTCTCGATACTCTCAACCAGCGGGAACGCGAGGTGCTGGAGCAGCGCTTCGGTCTCGTTGATGGCTACAGCCGCACTCTGGAAGAGGTCGGAAAACAATTTCGCGTCACACGAGAGCGGATCCGGCAGATCGAAGCAAAAGCCCTGCGGAAGATGCGCCACCCCACTCGAATCCGCCAATTGGAAGGATTTATTGATGCACCGCACCTGAGCTGATATTTCTAGATTCCACACGAAACTTTTTCGAAAGAGAACGGTTCCATCAGCATGAAGAATGATATGGAAACAGGAGATCCCGTCTGGGAACTGCTAACAAAAGCCAAAAACGTGGAGCCCTCCCCGTTTTTTGCTCGCAATGTTCTCCGCGAACTCCGGCGCAGCGAAGCTGAGTCCAAGGGAGTTTTTGAGGGACTTCGTCATGGACTTCGTCAGTTTGCAGGGCTCCTCCGTTACCCCCGGCTTCTTCTCGCCACTGGGACAGCGGGAGTCGTTGCAGCGCTTGCTCTCACGTTATTTTTATCGACAAATTCAAATCATACGGAATCGGGAAAAAGCATTCCTGCTTTGCTCGTGAGTATGGACGATCATTCCAACGCCTTTGACCCGGCCGCGGAGATGGCTGCAGTAGAGTACCTCGGGCAACTCATGGCAGTGGCAGATCCAGGGCAATTGGACGATTCATCGCTCGCTGACCTGTTCTTTTAGGCTTTTTAGGATTCCCAACGAGAGATGGCGGGCTGACCTCCACCAGACTCTGACTTGACGCTCAACAAATCATCCTCTGCCAGATTTCATCTAAGCAGAGACCTTTCGGCACGTTTTAGGAAAGCGTGTTGATCAGATTTTTTTGACGCCATTTCATGTATACGATTCCCGCTCCCGTTGCTGCTGTCACCACCCTCGCGGTGGCTCTCGTCGCTGTTGCCTGCACCACCGTCGTCCCGGAGACGGGTCGGCGGCAGTTTAATGTGATGAATCCCTCGCAAGAAGCGTCGCTCGGTCTAACGGAGTTTCAGAAAATGAAACAATCGCTCAAGATCTCGACCGATCCCGGCTACAACGCTCTGGTGCAGCGGGTCGGCAGCCGACTTTCGAAAGTCATGCCGGTCCCGAATGCAGAATGGGAGTTTGTTGTCTTCGATGACCCCACTCCCAATGCCTTTGCGCTCCCTGGCGGAAAAGTAGGAGTCCACACGGGGATCTTTCAGATCACTAAGAATGACGCCGGACTTGCTGCAGTGATCGGTCACGAAGTCGCCCACGTCGTTGCTCGCCACTCCGGAGAGAGAGTCTCCACACAGATGGCGTCTGGAATCGCCGTTGCCGGGGCTGGCTACATGCTGAATCGGAACGGTGGTGGAGGTGGCGTCCTCCCCACCGCTGCTCTCGGTGGCGGGGCCCTGCTGCTAAACCGCAGTTGGTCCCGCAAGCAGGAACTCGAGGCCGACCGCATGGGTGCGATCTTTATGGCTCGGGCAGGGTATGATCCTCGCGAAGCGGTCGCACTATGGAAACGCTTTGCCGAATGGCGGGCACAAAGTGGGACGAGTAGCGGGACGCCGAGCTTCCTGAGCACTCACCCCGTCGACGAAAAACGTATTTCCGAGCTGGAGCATTATCTTCCCGAAGCACTCGCAGAATACAAGGGGTAACCCAGCGATGGAGAAAAAAGAGCGCCGCAAAGCCAGTTTTGCCCTCATCCGATCCCTCTCTCCGACCGAGAAGGCATCGTTTTCCAATGCGATCTGCAACCGGATCGCCGCTACCGGGGCATTTCAAAAAGCGCAGACCATTTTTTCCTATCTCGCTCTTCCCGGAGAACCGAACCTGAATCGCCTCGTTTACGAGCATCCGTCAAAACGTTGGGCTTTCCCGCGGGTGAACGAGGAGAACAGGCTTGCGTTTTACTCCGGGATCGAGGAATCGGACCGCATCATGGGTTCACATGGCATTCTCGAACCACGCGCCCATCCAGATCGACTCCACTGTCCTGCCGATGCAGATCTCATCCTCGTACCAGGGGTGAGTTTTGACAGATCGAACGGAACGAGACTCGGCCGGGGAAAAGGCCACTACGATCGTTATCTGGCTCAGTGCCTCGCCACCCAAGGGAACGTCCCGATTTTTGGGATCTGTTTTTCGATCCAGTGCTCTGATCTTACTCCTGAAGAGCACGACGTCCCAATGGACCGAATTTTCACCGAAGTCGATCCCGTCGAAGGAATTCTCTCTCGTCCCGCAAGCATCGATCGAGAATAGGCGCGCTCCCCGTGTCAGCCTGTTTCTCCTTAGAACGTTTCGGTCTTGCCCTTCATGGGCGAATATGTTTCTTTACGCCACTACCAATCCAACCCCAATCTTTTATCCGTTATGTCATCCCTCAAACTGCACAATGCCATGTGGCCCGGACTCGTCGGGAAAGGCACCGACGAAGGTCAGGAGCCGCCGATTTCTTTAGAGCACATGCTCGATCTCACCGCTGCTGCGGAAGTGGATGGCCAGAAGTTTGACGGGATCGACTACTTTCTTTTCCTCCCTCATACTGATCCGGCGGCGTCGGATGATCAGCTCCGGGAGATCGCGGATATGATTGCCGGTAAGGGTTTTGATGTCGGATCGCTCGTTGCTCCGGTCTGGCCGGGCACCGTGGGAGACACCGCCATGGGCGACGACGCTTCTCAAGCCAAATTTCTCGAAGCGGTGAAAGTGGGCTGCCGCATTGCCGGCGTATTTAATGCCCACGGCGTCCGCAAGCGTGGGGTGATCCGGATCGACTCCGCCGAATTCGGAGTGGAAAAGTGGCGGGAAGATCCCAAGGGAAACACAAAACGCATCGCGGCAACCTTCCGGGAAGCAGCCAAAATCGCCGCCGACCACGGCGAGCGGCTTGCTGCCGAAGGCGAAATCTGTTGGGCCGGGATGCACAGTTGGAAAGATATGCTGAACCTCCTGGAGGAAGTCGGAATGCCGGAAACGCTTGGTTTTCAAGCGGACCTCGCCCACACTTATCTGTATCTCCTCGGATACAACGCCCCGGATTGTGCGCTGCTGAAGGAAGGGTACGGACAAGACGAATTTTATGCGGCCTATGAGGAGATGACCGACAAGCTGCGCCCTTGGACGATCGACTTCCACGTCGCTCAGAACGATGGCACCGTCCACGGAGCCGGAAGCCACGATAAAACCGGTAAACACTGCCAGGCGGACGATCCGAATGGAAAACTCGACATCGTGAAATGTTCCCAATTCTGGCTCAAGGACTACGCCGCCCGCGGCATTGAGCACATCTGCTGGGATGGCTGCATGTTCCCCAACGCCGTTCTCGAGACATCATCCACCTGGAACACGATCCTTAAAACGATGATAGACGTCCGCGATGCGGTCTGAGACGTTGTCTGGGGTGAAAAAATTGAGTCTGGACAGTTCCAGCTGACAGGTTTGAGGCCGTTTTGGGAAACCGGAACGGCCTTTTTTTCGCTTCCGCAAACACGCCTCGAACGGTTGACTTGTCGAACCGATTGTATACATTTTGCACACTATGTCGCCAGCGAAACCCCTTATCGGAATCATTGATTGGGCGAAGGCACCTCTCGGAGATGAGGAATCTTTGATCGAACGCTCCGTCGTTGGGGACGAGGCCGAAGTGAGACGTTACCTCTGCGAGAGTGACGCGGATTTTACCGACGAGATCTGCTCGGCGAGCGCTCTCATCGTGTGGCACAATGCTCCCATCGGAGCTTCCGGCATGGCGAGACTAAACCAATGCCGCGCTCTCGTTCGCAACGGAGTCGGATTTGATTCCATTGACATCCTCGCCGCGCGAGACCTCGGAATCGCGGTTTGCAATGTCCCGGATTATGGAACCGAAGAAGTCGCAGACCATTCCATCGCTCTGGCCCTCGCGCTTTGCCGACAGCTTTTCCCGCTCCACGAGGAAGCCTCCCAACTCGGGTGGGCGATTCGGGTCGAGCCCCGCTTGCGACGACTCCGGGAACTGACCTTTGGCATCGTCGGTCTCGGACGGATCGGGACCGCCACCGCCTTGCGGGCGAAAGCGCTGGGATTTTGTATTTTATTCTACGATCCCTATCTTCCCAATGGAGTCGATAAAGCGATCGGAATCGAACGAACCACTTCGCTCGATGAGTTGCTCACCCGCAGCGACGTGCTCTCCCTGCATTGCCCGTTGAATGAGGAAACGCATCATTTGATCTCGACACGCGAACTTTCCCTCCTGAGGGCAGGTGCGTTTGTCGTAAATACCGCTCGGGGGGCCATCATCGAAAAGAAAGCCATCCTCGCAGCTCTTCGAAGCGGGCACCTCGCCGGAGCCGGACTCGATGTGATCGAAAATGAACCGCTCCGCTCCGCCGAAGAAGCGGCCACTCCGAACCTGATCGTAACCTGTCACGCCGCCTTTTGCAGTGTCGAGTCCAAAATCGAAATGCGCTCCACCTCCGCCCGGATCGCCCTCGCCGCGGTACGCGGGGAAGCCCTCGCGAACGTTGTCAACGGAGTGCTTACGTAGGAGACCGCACTACCCCTCTCCCGGCGACTTCCGGAACGTATCTCCTCAATACGTAATTTCCCGTCATTCCGCTGAAGTCGAGGTTTGACCGGACGAACTTCTCCGTTCAGCATTGCGGACGCCTCATGAAAATCTCGTCCATCATTGTCCGCTCTGCCCTGCTGTTGATCCTGTCGGGGATACTCCTCTCTCCCGGTCAGGCACAGGAGATCAAGAAACCGATCAAAGCTCTCCTCGTCGCGGGTGGATGCTGCCATGACTACGCGGCCCAGCAGAAGGTGATCTCTGAAGGCATTCAAGCGAGGGCCAATGTGCAGGTGGACGTTTGGTGGACGGATGACAAATCCGTGAATCCTCCCCTTTCCCTCTACGACAACCCGGATTGGGCAAAAGGATACGACATCATTCTCCACGACGAGTGCGCCGCCGGAAACAAAGACCTCAAGGTCATGAAACACATTCTCGACGTGCACCGAACCATCCCAGCAGTCCACCTGCATTGTGCGATGCACAGTTTCCGCAACGGAACGGACCAATGGTTCCAGCATCTCGGGATTCAGTCCGCTTCCCATGGCCCGCAGGAGCCGATCCGGGTGGAATTTGTCGACAAAGAGCATCCCATAACTGCCCCGCTCGCGGACTGGACTACGATCAAGGAGGAACTCTACAACAATGTAAACGTCCTCGATGCCCATCCCCTCGCGATGGGGCGACAGATCGTGAAGCGGGACGGGAAGGAAAAGGAGGAAGTCTCCATCGTCATCTGGACCAACGAAACGCAGGGCGCACGCAGCTTCAGTACCACGCTCGGCCACAATACCGAAACGGTCGCCGACGGGAAATACCTCGACCTCATCACGCGCGGTCTCCTCTGGGCTTGCGGTAAACTGGAGGAACCGGGGTATCTGGGAACCGCTTTTACCGGGAAGAACGAAGTCACCTTTGTCAAAGGAATCGAGCAGCCTACGCCCGAGCAAAAGGTCGCCTCCCGACCCGGCACCGCTCCTGCCGGGGCTACCCTCGTAACAGCAGCCGCGAGCAGCGAAGAGAGTGGAAAGAACAATTTCACCTGGTGCGCCGTCGACGGAGACCGTGAGACCCGCTGGTGTGCTGCGACGTCGTCCTTTCCGCAGTCCTTTCAGATCACCTTCGACAAACCGCAGACTCTCACCGGAGTCAACATCGTCTGGGAAAGCGGCAACAACATCTACCGGCACATCATCGAGGGATCGACGGATGGAAAGACATGGACAGTGCTGAGCGAGGCGAGCGGGAACCAGAAGACTGGCGACACTGTGGCGAGTTTTGGCGAAACGACACTCCGCTTTCTCAAAGTCACCTGCACCGGCACGAGCACAGGCGGATGGGCGAGCATCCGGGAACTCACCGTTGGCGGCACGGGACTAAAATCACTCTACCCAAAACTCGACGAAAAACAGCAGGCCGCCGTCGAGGCAAGGGAAACAAAAGAGGCTGACCCCTACGCAAAAGGCGGGAATATACCGCCTAAAATTGTAAAAATCAGCGCAGAAGAGGAATCGAATATTCTCAAGGATGTAAAGGTCCCTGATGGCTTCAAGGTCTCCCTCTTTTCGAACTGGCAGGCCGCAAACTATCCCGTCTATGTCGCCGCCGCTCCAAATGGCGACCTCTATGTCTCCAGTGACGGAAATGGTTCCCTCGGCCGCGAACCGGGCCGCGGACGGGTCCTGCGCCTGCGCGACAAGGACGGTGACGGTCGCGCCGATGAGGTCACCGAGTTCGTAAAAAATGTCGACTCCCCTCGCGGTCTCCTCTGGGATCATGACCGGCTCTACCTGCTCCACCCGCCGCACATCAGTGTCTATTTCGACCGCGACGGCGACGGAATCGCAGAAGAATCAAAAAAACTCATCGATGGCATCGCCTTCGGATTTGCGGACCGTCCCGCCGACCATACCACGAATGGTCTTGAACTCGGCATTGATGGTTGGATCTACATCGCCGGTGGGGATTTCGGTTTCCTAAAGGCAACCGGCACCGACGGACGCACTCTCCAGCATCGCGGAGGCGGAGTGATCCGTTTTCGTCCCGACGGCAGCGGGTTGGAAATTTTTGCGACGGGCACCCGCAACATTCTCGGAACGCCGATGAGCCCGCTCTGTGACCTCTTTGCCCGCGACAATACCAACGACGGCGGCGGATGGGACGTGCGCTTTCACCATCTATCGGGACTGGAGGATCACGGGTACCCGCGTCTCTACAAGAACTTTCCGGAGGAGCACATTCATCCCCTCGCCGACTACGGGGGCGGTTCGGGCTGCGGTTCCGTCTACCTGCACGAACCCGGGATTCCGGAGGAATGGAACAAGGCTCCGATCACCTGCGACTGGGGACGTGCTGGCTCCTTTCACCACTCCGTGCAACGCCAGGGAGCGAGCTTTGCCGAGATCACCGAACCTCAGCCCTTTATCCAGATGACCCGCCCGACCGATGCCGACGTCGATGGAAACAGCGCCGTTTATCAGGCGAGCTGGAAAGGACCGGCGACCTTCAAATGGGAAGGCCCCGAGGTCGGTTACATCGTTCGAGTGACACCAAAGGGATACACGCCCGATCCCTTGCCGGATTTTGAGAAGATGAGTGATACCGAGCTGGTGACCGCGCTGGAATCACCGAGTCACATCCGAACCCTGACGGCGCAGCGAACCCTCTTACGTCGGGAACCTAACCCTACTTTGTCTGAGGCACTGCTCGCTCTGGCGAAGAACCCTGCCAAAGATTTGAAAACGCGAGTTGCCGCGATTTATACCATTTCCCAAAGAGGTGACCGTGGAAGAAACCAAGTGATCGAACAACTCGCGGAAATTGCTGCATCGGACGATTCGGTAGTGGCATTTGTGGTTCGAGCGGCAGGAGACCTCTACGGGGCCAGTGATCTATCGGCGCTCTTCGAACTCATTGCTACCGCGCTGAAATCACCGGATCCTCGTGCAAAATTGGAAAGTATCATTGCCATCGCCCGACTGGATTTGCCAAAGTTTGCACAGTCCGTCGGCGGTTACCTCGACAGCGAAGATCCCCTCATCGCTCATACGGCCTTCCGTGCGCTCGCCCTCATGGGGAATGAAGTGGCCTACGAGGCAGCTCTGACCACTCTCAACGAAGGACGGTTTGGAGCCGAATTCGTTCTCATGCGAATTCACGATCCAAAACTTATCGAGATTTTAGTGAAGCGTCTCCAGTCCGAAAAAAATCCTGGGATACGGAAACGCCTCCTCTCCGTCCTCTGCCGTCTCTACCAGCGTGAAGGCGAATGGGCCGGAGACAGTTGGGGAACCCGCCCCGACACCCGCGGCCCCTACTACCAGCCCGTCACCTGGGCGGAGTCCGATCGTATCCTTGATGTTCTCAAAGTGACTCTCGACAGCGCGGCAGCCGACGAAGCTTCCTTTCTTGTGAAAGAAATGAGCCGAAACCGCATTCAGTCGGACGACGCGCTGCAACGCATTCTCTCCCTAGCGAAAGAGAATCCAGCAGTTCTGCCCGATGCCGTCCTTCAGCTCGCCTCGACCGAGTCCATCCCGACCGATGCGATTCCGTTGTTGATCACAGTATCTCAATCAAAAGAAGCCGAAGGCACCACCGTCGCTGCTGCAGTCACCGCTCTCACTCGGGTCGATGGCACGGAAGCCCTCCATGCATCGCTCGCCGGGCTTTCGAATCTGGCCGCCCGTATCGCGCCTCTCCGCGAGGCTCTGAAAACCGCCCAGGCGAAGCCGGATCCGATCAAAGCAAAGAGCGACACCAAGTATGCCAAAGGCAGCCTGAACGATACGGAAAAGTACCTCGATGATACCCTGAAGACGTTTCTCGCTGCTCCGAAACTAGAGAACCATCATCTTGCTCTCGAGACCCTCGCTGCTGCGAGCCCTGACTCGACCGAGGGAACCTGGGCGAATGCCGCCTTGCTCGCGCTCGCTTCTCGAACCGGAGGTTCTCCCGAGTCCCGCGAAATGTCGCAAAAGGCGATCCATCTTGGGTGGAACTCCCCAGTTCAGAAAGCCGTCCTGATTGAGGCGGCGGCGCTCACCGGCAATCACAGCCTCGATGATCGCATTCGTTTTGCCGTCGATGATGCCAATCCCACCGTCTCGAAGGCTGCAATAACTGCTGCCAAAAAACTAAAGCTGCAACCGAAGGGAGAGGACAAAACCCCGCTCATTGCTTCCCTTTCACCTGAAAAAGCACTCGAAACCGCCCTCGCGCATTCGGGAGGAGACATTGCTCTTGGCGAAGCCGTCTTTTCCAAAGCAACCTGCATCGCCTGCCACACCGTGAGTCAGGATCAGCAGCAGAAAGGGCCCTACCTCGGTACCATTTTCGAGACCTACAAACGTCCCGAGATCGCCCTCGCCATCCTCGATCCCAACAAAACCATTGCCCAGGGGTTTGCCACCAACGTCCTGACGCTGAAGGACGGCTCGACGCAAATGGGATTCATCACCGACGAGCAGGGCGAGCAACTCACTCTCCGCGATATCGCTGCGCAGGAGCACGTCATCAACAAGGCATCGATCATCAAACGCGAGACTCTGCCAACGAGCATGATGCCGCCCGGACTCCTCGCTGGGTTCACCGTCCACGAAATGGGAAGCCTACTCGACTATCTCGAATCACTCGGAAAAAAGAAAGCATCGCCATGATTCGCCGTTTTCACTCCGTGGATATTCTCGGTGAACCCTGTTGAATCACTGACACTACCCTGTCAGGTCACGCTTTTTTGTTCGCTTCAAGGTCACAGCGGGATATTGTAGGCTTAGCCTATGGCAAGGAACTCCACTATTTCGAAGCCCACTTCCATCCGGGTTGGTGATTATTACGAAAAACATCACGATGGACTAGCGATGGAACTGGTCGGGACGAGTGAGGGCTACGATCGCAAGATTCTCGAACCTACGATCAACCGGCCCGGACTCGCCCTTTCCGGTTTTTACAAATACTTCGCGCTCCACCGGATTCAGGTAATCGGTCAGGCCGAGCGATCCTACCTTCGTCACCTGAGCGAACCAAACGCGAAGAAACGCTTCTTTGACCTGTGTCGCCAACAGATCCCCTGTATCGTCGTGAGTCGCGGGCAACACCTCCCTCCGAGTTTACTGGAAATCGCCAACAACGCCGGTATCTCCGTCTTTCAAACCTCGATGGTGACGATGAACTACATCAATGCCGCCACGGTTCGCCTTGACTGGGAATTTGCCCCGACGACGACCCTGCACGGTTGCATGGTCGACGTGACCGGAATCGGGATCCTCATTCAGGGAGATAGTGGCACGGGAAAGAGTGAGACCGTCCTCGGACTACTGCGTCGCGGCGCTAGCCTCGTCGCCGATGACATCGTACGACTCCGGAACCTCCAAGATCGCGAGATGATCGCGACAGCACCGGAGTTAGGTCGAAGCTACATGGAAGTGAGAGGTCTCGGCATCATTAATGTGGCCGCGCTCTTCGGAGCCGGGACTTTCCGAACAGAAAAAAGACTCGATCTCGTTATCACGCTGAAGAAAGAAGCCTCTCTCAACGATGTGGATCGCGTCGGCATGGATCGCCAGACGCTCGACATCCTTGGGCTCCAAATCCCCCATATCGAACTCCCCGTCGCAGCCGGTCGGGACATGGCTCAACTCATCGAAGTCGCGGCTTTGGATCAAAAACTAAAAGCCCTGGGGCATGATTCCGCCGTGGAATTCAACAAGAAACTCTTGAAAAGGATGCACGACCAACGTAAATCAATGTTTTGATTGCTCCTTGGTTCTCAACCATATGCTTTAATGCCAGTCTGTGAACTAACCATCCCGAATGAAGACGGCATGCACGCCCGTCCCGCCGCGAAATTTGTGAAGCTGGCCAATCGCTTCGCCTGCGATGTCTGGGTGGAGAAGGATGAAGAGGAGATCAACGGCAAAAGTATTATGGGCCTAATGATGCTCGCGGCATGTCAAGGATCGATCATCAAAGTCACGGCAGAAGGCGAAGACGCGGAACTCGCTTTGGAAAAGTTGACTCTTCTTGTTCATAGTGGCTTTGAGGCTGATTGTTGACCTTACGGAAATATCTGCGAGTATGGGCGATTTTCCGGAGAAAAACCCATAATTTGTGAAGGGTTTTGCGCGTTTAGAAACCGTCACCGAATGATTGTACCGAAGAATACAGCCGAAATCCGCCTTCAGGGGATCGGCGTGTCCCCAGGAATCGCAATCGGTCCCGCACAGAGAATCGGAAAGACCCTCGAAGAACCAGAGCAGTGCTCCATCACTGCCGAACTGGTGGAATACGAAAAAGAGCGCTTCGCACGCGCGGTTGCCGCTACCCGCGAACAGATCATCGCACTCCAGCAGGGTGTCCAGCGAGGCGACGCCGATGATAGTGCCGCGATCTTCGACGTACACCTCCTCCTTCTTGAGGATACTGCCGTGATCAACGAAGTACTGCGGCATGTCGAAGCAAAACTGAATTCGATCGAGTGGGCCTACTACTCGGTAGTGAAGCGCTACATCGATTCCCTACGCCGCATTTCCGATCCCTACCTGAGAGAACGCGCCGTTGACATCGAAGATGTCGCAAAGCGGGTGCTAAGCAATCTTTCCCAATCAGAATTCGGGGACACCGTGCAGAGCCTACCCGAGCCTGACGCCCAAGTCCTCCTTGCGCACGATCTCACCCCCTCCGATACCGTGAGTCTCGACCGGAGCCGTGTCATCGGGTTCGCCACTGAGGTCGGCAGCCCCACCTCTCACACGGCAATCATGGCTCGCTCCATGAACATCCCCGCAGTCGTTGCTCTTCACGAAATCCCTGACACTTTTTCTTCGGGTGACTCTGTCCTCATTGATGGATATCATGGTTTGGTCATTTTGCATGCCACTGCGGAGACCCTCTCGGAGTATGAACAAATCATCGCTCGGGAAAAAGCAATTCTCAGCGAGCTGGAGCGCTTCAAGGACCAGGAAACACGCACGGCGGACGGGAAAAAACTGACCCTCTCTGCAAATATCGAGTTCATTGAGGAACTCAAAGGCGTAAAAAAATGGGGTGCCGAGGGCATTGGGCTCTATCGGACAGAGTTTTTCTATCTCACACGCAAGGAATTGCAGTCCGAGGAAAACCAGGCCGCAAACTATCGAAAAGCCGCTGAAGGCACTGCCCCGAATGCGGTAATCATCCGGACGGTGGACATCGGCGGCGACAAACTCTGTCCAGAACTCTTTGAGACTCCGGAACCAAATCCTTTTCTTGGATGGAGAGGAATCCGCTTGAGTCTGGATCAGTCAGAGGAATTTCGCATCCAACTCCGCGCCGTGCTTCGTGCGAGTGCTCACGGAAAAGTGCGGCTGATGTTTCCCTTCATCTCCACTCTGGAGGAACTACAGGGTGGAAAAGCCGAACTGGAAAAGGCAAAAGAGGAACTTCGTATTCTGAACGTTCCTTTTGACGAGAATCTGGAAGTGGGCGCGATGATCGAGATTCCCAGTGCCGTCATGATCGCGGATCATCTTGCCAAGGAAGTGGACTTTTTCAGCATCGGCACCAACGACCTCGTCCAGTACACCACCGCAGTCGACCGGGTAAATGACAAGGTGTCCCATCTCTATCAACCTTTTCACCCCGCCGTAATTGCGATGATCCGAGAAACGGTCGCGGCAGCCCATCGCAACGGGATCTGGTGCGGCATCTGCGGAGAAGTCGCTAGCGATATCGAAATGACGCCGATCTGGATCGGACTGGGCTTGGACGAACTCTCGGTCGGCCCTGCCCAACTGCTCCGTACTCGACGAGCGATCTCGAAGCTCAATTCAGCGGTCTGCCACGAGATGACCGATCAACTTCGCGCCTGCGGCACCTCAAACGCGGTGCGCACCCATAGTCTCTCCCTCGCACGATTGGCGTATCCAGAACTTCTGATGTGACTCGTATGAATCTGATGGATACAGGATTGACCCCGACAATGGTAGTCTGACATGATGCCCCCCTTCTGATCTGATTTTATGTCTTCTACCACCAGTATTCCGGGCAGCCGAAACGGAATCCCCCCAACGGAACCGACCCTACGGTTCATCGGTTGGATGGTCGTGTTTGCGTTTTTTACTGCCATTCATACAACGGTGGAGGCGCAACTCCCTTGGCCGCCTAAGGGTTTTTTTAAGTAGACCGATGAAGAGCTCAAGGAAACGGCACA
>JAGPCC010000411.1 GCA_018058245.1 Verrucomicrobiales bacterium | reverse complement strand
CAAACGGAGAAATTAACATTTGCGAGCTGTGGCATTCCATCGTCCATGAAATTCTCGTAGTAGCTCACGGCGGAATCCGGTGGGTCGCCTTCTCCCCAAGTACTCACGACGACGAGAATATTTTCGGCTTTTGTCAGAGCAGCAGGCTTGGCGTCAGACATATTGCTGATCGTTGCCTTGAATCCTTGTTTTTCCGCTGCTTTGGCAATCTTCCCGGCGAGTTGTTCTGCGTTGCCAGATTCGCTGCCATAGAGAACCGTCAGTTTCCGTTTTGCGGTCGATGGAATGGTCGGGGGAAGTGCGGTTCCGGATGCGGGATAGGCGAGACCGGCGAAGAAACCGGAGAGCCAAAGTGCTTGGTCGTTACCAAGCCCGTTCGCGAGCTGAGTCGCGAGTTGCTGTTGTTCGGGTCGAAGAGGGGAATTCATTTGAGAGCGATTTAGCTGTGTAGCTAGTAGCTTTTTAGCAATTTGCTTTTTAGCGAGAGGTGAGAATTTTGCGTTTACGAGAAGATGGCTAAATAGCTAAACAGCTACCAGCTAGACAGCTACTACGTCCTTTTGGAAATCACGTCCGTGTTCGGTTGCTTTTACGTACCCTGCTCGAATCGTGAAGTCGCCGAAGCGTTCCCCGTCCTCGCGGTTCTTTGCATAGTCTTCGATGATGGGCTTGAGGATCTTTGGCGCGTCGGTTCCGTCAATGGAGGCGGCATACAATGTGCTGAGCCGTTCCCCGTGGAATCCGCCGCCCAGGTAGAGATTGTATTTTCCGGGGTTCTTTCCCACAAAACCGATTTCCGAGATATAGGGACGGGCGCAGCCGTTCGGGCACCCGGTCATGCGGATCGTGATGGCGTCGTGACGGAGTCCGGCTCCTTCGAGGATCTCATCCAATTCAGTGATGAGATCGGGTAGGTATCGTTGTGACTCCGCGAGAGCGAGCCCGCAGGTGGGTAGGGCTACACAGGCCATCGAGTTCAGACGCAGGCCGCTGCGTTCGTGGGCATCGATCATTTTGAATGACTCAAGGAGTTCGGTCACTTCCTGCTTTTTCTGCGGGGTGATGTTCGCGATAATCAGATTCTGATTGGCGGTGAGGCGAAAATCTCCGGTGTGGATCTTGGCGATTTCGCGGAGCCCGGTAAGGAGTGCGTAGGCCTCCGTATCATAGACACGACCATTTTCCACAAAGAGGGTGAAGTGCCAGTTGCCGAGGTGATCCTCGATCCAGCCAAAGCGATCTCCATTGTCTTCAAAGTGAAAGTCCCGCGGCAGTCCAAGTTTGAAACCAATCAACTTTTCCACTTCGGTGCGGAAGGTGTCGAGTCCCATTCGTTCGATCGTGTATTTCAGGCGGGCGTTGGCCCGGTTTTCGCGATTCCCATGGTCTCGCTGCACCCGGACGACGGCTTCTGCTACGGTGACGGCCTGCTCTGGCGTGCAGAAACCGAGCACATCCGCAAGGCGGGGAAACGTTTCTTCCATTCCGTGAGTCATACCCATTCCGCCGCCAACGGTGATATTGTAACCAACGATCTTTTCGCTCTTGTCGATGATGGCGATGTACCCAAGATCGTGGGCGTAGATGTCGACGTCATTGCTCGGAGGAACTGCGATGACGATCTTGAACTTTCTCGGAAGGTAGTACTTCCCGTAGATCGGTTCATTGGGATCTGCGACGTCGTCAATCTTTGGGGGATCTTGAGTCACTTTTACCTTCTCTCCCGTCCCGTCTTCGACCCAGATCTCATGATACGCGCCACTACGGGGACTGAGATGATTGGAAAGTTCGGTGGCGAGATTGAGAATTTCGCCGTGAACCTTTGATTGATAGGGATTTGGATTGCACATCACGTTGCGGTTCACGTCTCCGCACGCGGCGAGGGTGCTCAAAAGCGCTTCGTTGATCTCAGCCATGGTGGTTTTGAGATTGCTCTTGATGACACCGTGGTATTGGAAGGACTGACGGGTCGTGAGTTTGATGGCACCGTTTGCATGCTGTTCGGCGATGCGGTCCAGTTCGAGCCACTGCTCCGGTGTCGTGACTCCACCGGGAACCCGCACGCGGATCATGAAGGAGAAGGCCGGTTCCAGTTTCTTTTGACGACGCTCTCTGCGGATGTCTCTATCATCCTGCTGATAGATTCCGTGGAATTTGGTGAGCTGTTGATCCGTCTTTGAGAGGGAACCGGTTGCCGCGTTCGAGAGACCTTCGAGGATGGTTCCCCGTAAGTAGTCGCTTGCTTCTTTGATGCCTTCGGTCGCTGAATTGGCCATGGGGAGAGTTGCTCGGGTTGAGAGGGGATTGGAAAGATTTTAAAGTTGCGTTGTTTACTAAAGTATTGTAATTTGCAATTCGCAAGTGGTTTTTACGATGCGCCTTCCCTTAAAGACAGAATATGCCTGCCAGGTTCTTGCGCAACTTGCGAGTACCTACGCCGTCGGCGAGGTGCGTCAGGTGGAGGAACTGGCTGGGGCAGAGGGGCTATCACCGAATTACCTGGTGCAAATCCTGACGACATTGCGGGGTGCCGGTCTTGTCATCAGTCGTCGGGGAAAGTACGGTGGTTACTTGCTCGCACGACATCCCGAGACAATCACGCTCGCTGAGATCGCGGCCGCGATGGAAGGTGGTGCCCTGATCGAGAGCAGCCCGGGAAATGGGGGGAAGTCGGCGGAGAAAGTGCGAGAGGCCTGGATCAAGGTCAACGAGGCGATGATGGAAAGCTGCCGGCAAATTCCGCTCACAGAATTGATCCCACCTTACGTGCCGCTCGAGGGAACGGACTGGGTTTTTTGAGCATCCGGCGGGTGTGGCGCGCCCGGTGGGGCGGATCGAATGTGATCCCCATTTTTCATGCAATCGACGAGTCAAAACGTTTTCCGTGATACTTTCTGTACAACCTTCCCTCGGAGGGAGCCCCTATTTTCCAATGATGAAATTGATCGTTCCGTGAATGTGCCGCCGGCGCTGGGAATAGGCGCACTTCACTGCTTTGCGGTGTAGTCAAAAACGTAGACTTTTTCGAGGTGCGGTTTCAGCATTTTTACAAACGCTTCATGGGCAGAGTGGGGGAGATAGGTGTCCAATCC